>MTCR01000175.1 GCA_002212725.1 Sphingobacteriales bacterium TSM_CSM
CGTGAAAAACTCAAAAACAGGTACTACCAAATTAATAACCAAAATTAAAATGTCATAACAGTAGTTTTACCCAACAGTTTCAGTTTTTAAATCAAGAATCAGGTACCCCTGATACACTGAAAGAAATTAAACCGGGCTTTAACCTGGCAACCGCCAATTTAAATATTGATGCACAGTTGTATGACGGTATTTCTTTGAGTTTGGTAACTTATCTTTCTTCGCGCCACCACTCTGAAGCATGGGTAAAAGGCGGTTATCTGCAATTTGATAAACTGGCTTTCCTGAAAAGTTCATTTGCAGATAAACTGATGCAAGACCTTACCATTAAAGTAGGTCACTTTGAAATTAACTATGGAGACTCGCACTTCCGCCGCACCGACAATGGCAATGCTATGTGGAACCCGTTTGTAGGCGAATACATTTTAGATGCCTTTACCACCGAAATTGGCGGTGAAATTATATATCAGCCCAAGTTTGGATTGGTAGGTGTGTTGGCTGTAACCGGCGGCGAAATTAAAGGCGACGTAATTAAACCCACCGTGGTTGCAACCGATGATAAATCTGAACGCAGCCCGTCTGTTATTGCCAAACTGGGCTACGATAAACAATTTAACGACGATTTCCGCGCCCGCATTACCGGCTCTATGTACTATACTGCCAGTTCGCAAAGCAATACCCTGTATGGTGGCGACCGCACCGGTTCTCGCTACTACAATGTTTTATTGCTTGAAACCGTTACCGATTTAAATGGTGCTGCATTTACCGGCCGTTTTAACCCCGGTTTCCGCGATAAAGTAACCGCCTTTATGGGCAACTTATTCCTTAAATACAGCGGCGCCGAAATTTTTGCCACCTATGAAATGGCAAGCGGCCGCGCCAACAACGAACTCGATACCCGCAACGTAAGCCAATTTGCAGTGGATGGTCTGTACCGCTTTGGAAACCGCGAACAGTTCCATATCGGCGCAAGATACAACATGGTTAATGCCGAATACTTAAATGGCGCAGCCGGTGTGGTTGACGTTTCATTAAACCGCCTTCAAGTAGCTGCCGGCGCCTATATTACCAAAAACATTCTTGCCAAAGTAGAATACGTAAACCAAAACTACACCGATTTTCCCAACAATCCGGGTACTTCTCAAATTCAGTTGTACAATGCCAAATTTAACGGCGTAATGATTGAAGGCGTAGTTGGTTTCTAACAGCCCGGAAGTTGTCGCATAGTATCGGGGTTTATTTATGACTACCGGGTACGGCAACTTGTAAAACATAAAAAGCAGGTAAATGGCAGCATGCTGTTTACCTGCTTTTTCCCAAAGAAATCTGCTTTTGCTTTTTGTTGGCTACGCACATCAGGAATATTTCGGCTAAATTTCAAACCATTTAAAAATAGCAGAGTCTATCAAAAAAAGATTAACCCTATTTATGCCTGCCCGCTTGTTATTTATTCTTTGTTTGTTGGTTGCTTCCGCTGTTTTTCATACCAACGCACAAACCCAAACAGCAAACAGGGGCGCCGGAAATTACAAATACAGCATTGAACGAACCAGCGAATTAAAACTAAAAGGCACCACCAATATTAACGCTTTTTCATGCAAATGCAAAGAACAGTTTCCGGTGCAGCAGTTTACCATACAAAGCAAAGCCGCAAAAGGAAAACTGGAGTTTAACGCCACCTATTTATATGTGCCCATTGCAGCCCTTGATTGCGGAAATAAAAAAATGAACACCGACATGCAAAGGGCGCTGAACGCCAATAGTTTTCCGAAAATAAAAATTGAACTGCTTAAAGCCGAAGAAGAACCGCACTGCCCGGCTTATGTGCATTGCAACGACAACGACAACAACGGTTGGACGCCCGTAAAAATACAAGCAAAAATTAGCATGAACGGCCATACCCGCGAGTGCGAAATACATGTGAACAGCAAAAAAGAAGGCAACTCAAAGCTGTATTTTAAAGGGGCAAAAAGGCTTAAAATGTCTGATTTTAACGTAACACCCCCCGAAGTATTTTTTGGAACGGTAAAAGTGAACGACTCGGTAGAAATAGTTTTTGACCTGCTGGTAAATATTAACTGATTATGCTTGCCGGCCAACCACATAAACAAACACCGGCGCTGTTTTTTTGAGTTGCCGGTGTACGCTTTGCAAATTTTACATGATGCCTCCCCTCCTCCGGCATTTACCAAATTTAACCACTTATAAACGTGTTATTCCTATGAAAAAAGCATTGTTAACCGGTTTAGGCGTTTCTGTTATCCTGTTGGTACTCAGTTATGCCATTTTATTAATAGGGCTGCGGTTTTTCCCCTCTGTATGTGAAGAATACTATAACCCCACTTTCCAATCGGGCGAGGGTAGAACGCTCCTTTACTTTTTACACCCTTTTATTTTAGGTTTTGCCCTGCTTTGGTTCTGGTACCGGTTTAAGGGCATTATTGCCGGCTCTATCCTGCTCAGGGGGCTTGAGTTCGGGCTGGCTTACGGCGTGGTAGCTACCCTGCCCTCTATGTGGATTACCTTTAGCGCCCTCAATGTATCGGCAGAAATGGTGCTGATATGGTTTGTGTACAGCGTGTTGCAGGCCTTTATTGCGGGGCTTGTTTTTGCCCGGACCAACCCCTGATAATCCTTTGTATTGCCGGCAATTCTGATGCCCGCCAATAAGCATAAGCCTGTTGTAAATGTAGCATTTGCAGCAGGCTTATGCTTTTTTAATACCTTAACGCCAGGCACATAAAATACCGCCCATAAGGGCAAAGCTTACTATCCAGTAGCCCGCATTAATGAGTATGTACTGCAAACTGCGGCGGTCAAACAAGGCATTGGTGGCCAACACCGGTATGCCCAAAAACAAAGCCGCCAATACACCGTGCAAAGCGCCGTGTTTAAATGTTTGAAACTCCGCCCCGCCATGGTTAACATACAGGCTCAAAAAAAGCGCCGTCATTATTGCCATAACAAATGCCAGTCCAAAAATAAGCGGCATGTTGGCGCCCTGAATATCCTCATCGGTTAGCCCGGCCTCCTTTTTCCAAATACCACCCAAAACTTTTTCGTGGTACCAGGCAAAACCAACCACCATAGGCACAACCGCAGCCACAAAAATTGCCGGAAAGTTAAAGCCAAATTCCTCTTCCATACACAATTGTTTTAATAGTTAAAATAACAAACTGTGTGGCAAGATAGCCTTTTTATTGCTAAGTTGTTTGTTTTTTGTGTAAAAAAATTAGCAATTGGCAGGTAAAATTACTGTTTCGCGGGTGCAAAGGTTGGTTATTTAAAATAAATCTGCTATCTTTCGGGCTGTATTGCAAAAAATTTTAAATTTGTTAAAACAAAACAACATGAAAACGCACCCTTGTTTAATGCTGTATTCACTGTTTTCTTTCCTGCTCTTTTCTTCCTTTTCCAACAACGTGGAAATGGTAAGTTGGGGAGTAGCCTCTTATTACTCCAATTCGCTTAGCGGTAAAAAAACCGCTTCGGGCGAAAAGTATAACCACAACAAACTTACCGCCGCCCACCGCACCCTGCCTTTTGGAACTAAAATTAAAGTGTCGCGCATTGATAACGGAAAGGCGGTAATAGTAAAAGTAAACGACCGGGGCCCCTACATTAAGGGGCGCGTAGTAGATTTATCAAAAGCCGCTGCCGACAAAATAGGGCTTACCGGTGTGGGTAAAATGCAGGTTAAAATAGAGGTAATAGACAACAGCAATGGCGTAACCCTTACCGAAGAAAACCTTGATGAACTGATGCAGATAATTCATGAAGAAGAAGGCTGGTAACGGTAAAAAAACCTGTTGCAAAAGCCCTGTTTTTTTACCGGTTGCCACTTGATTAAATTTACAGGCTCCCGCACAGTGTATGCTTGTTTTGGAGTATGGTAAAAATACTGGTTAATGCCTATCTTTGCACAAACCAGTCCCGTGCACCAAAAATACCGCTTACTGCAGGGCAAACCCGAAAAATGGCATACAGGAGTTATTATACCTTTTTGCTGATAGGCGTTACAGCCTATGTGCTTGCCTCTTTATGTATTATTTATGAGGTAACACCATTTATTATTACCACACTTGAGCTGCAGGTAATGCTGGCCATTTCCTGGGCTTTTCACCTGTTGTTTTACAATTACAACTCCTGGAACAGGCACCTTTTTAACATTCACCGCTTATTTGCACGGGTAATAGCTTTTGGCATTTCGGCAGTATTGCTGGCTACGCTGGGCGCTGCTTCCGATACCTTTACCGCCCTTCCGCCTGCCATTATGCGCATGCTTAAAATGGCATCGGCATATGCGGTTGTAAGCTACCTGTTATTTACCGTAACCATGCTGCGCAAGTTAATGTTTGTGCGCCGCAATGCGGCAGCCGTAAGGCTTTGGCGGTCATTAATGAGTGTGCTTTTTTTAAGCCTGTTGCTGGGGTTGCCGGCCGGCATTATTCCGGCTGCACTGCAAAAGGCTGTTTTGCTAACCGGCCTGCTGGTTGCCGCCTCTTTGCTCAACCGCATTAAATGGATTGTTGAACTTACCAGCCGCGATAAATGGGTGGCCGTGTTTTACCTGCTCATTACCTCCCTGCTCAATATAGCCGCTTTTCAGGTGTTATACCATGCCACAGGGCTGGAGCACGTTTTGCTATCCCCGTTTACCGCAAATGCTTTCCTGCTAACCCTCTTTGCCGCCGCAGGAAGTTACTGCCTGTTTTCTATGCTGGCGTTGCTGTTTACCATGCCCGTTTCATCGGTTATTGAAGAGCAACTTTCAGAAATTAACAGCTTTCAGGAAATAGGGCTGGCGCTGCAGCGCAAAGACAGCACCGAAGACATTTTCCACCGCCTGTTTCAGGTATGCCTCAAAAACACATCGGGTAATGCCGGCTGGCTTATACTGCACCCGTTTAAAACCAACGAAACCTGCCACTTTACCGAAATATCCAGCGAGCAAATAGGGCGCATTAACGTTTGGATGAACTTCAGAGAACTTATAAAAACCGAAAACGATTCCGGTTATCATTACTTCCCCAATTTAGACCGGCACCATATTTTTGCCGAAACCGAAACCCCCTACAAATCATTGCTGGTACTGCCCATTTTTACCAAACCCCACCACTGCGAAGGCGTTATATGCCTGACCAAAACCTTTGCCGACGGATTTGACCAACACATGATCAGCGTATGCAAAAGCTTTATAAATCAGGCAAAATTAGCCTTCGAAAATGCACAACTTACCCAGGAAGCCATCAGGTCGGCAAGATATAAAGAAGAACTCGACATTGCCAACAAGGTACAACGCGCCCTGCTGCCGCAAAAATTTCCCGAAACACCGTTTATTGAAATCGCCGCACTTAACGAACCCGCCCGCGAAGTAGGCGGAGACTACTACGACTATGCCCAAATTGATTCCACACATATTGCCCTTATCATGGCCGATGTATCGGGTAAAGGCGCATCTGCCGCTTTCCACATGGCACAAATGAAAGGAATTTTCCAGTCACTTATTCAACTCAACCTCTCCGCCACCGATTTTATGCTCATGGCAAACCGTTCGGTAGCGCGCTGCCTCGAAAAAAACCAGTTTATTACCGCCTTATATGCCCTGTTTAATTTTGAAACAAACATGCTTACCTACGCACGTGCCGGGCATACCCCTATGATTTATTACAGCGCTACCCAAAACAAAGCCCGTTTGCTGGAGGGCGAGGGGCTGGGACTGGGTATTTTAAGAAACAGCAGCTATGCCAAATTTATCAGCATTATTCACCTGCCGCTGTGCAAAAACGATATACTGGTACTCTATACCGACGGACTGGTAGAAGGCCGCAAAAATGAAAGCGCCGAAGAACAATACGGTTACCAAAACTTGCTCAATTGTGTAGAAAACAACCACCAACTAAGCGCACCACAAATAAGCAACGCCATTTACGCCGATTTTGCGGCATTTACCCAAAACAGCAACTTTAAAGACGATACCTCGGTGCTGGTTATTAAAATAGGGCAACTGGAAGAAGGCTGGAAACCCAACCCAACTCCCGAACCCCACAACCAGCCATTTAAACGCTCTTTACCCGATTAAGACAACAAATAAAACTTATTTGTTAAGAAAAAATGCAAAATTTATTGCTTTTTTGTGCCTTTAGGGCTGCCCAATTAATGAATAAGAATAGCTAACTTTGCCAACTGAGAAACCCCGCCTCCTGAAACGTGTTTTCGGCTTTTTTTGTATAAGGAAATTGACTTTTTGTGAAACAAATTTTCTTAATTAATCAAATTGCTGCTCTTGTTATTTTACATGCGTTTCATCAACCTCCGCCATTAAACTATTCCTCCTGAACACCTCAAAACAGGTAATAGCTGCAAAATGCCATTTATCCAAATTTCTGCAAACAAAACACATTAAAAACTAAAATACTCTATAACCATTAATCAATTTTTATGAATCCAACACTACGCAACATGTTTACGCCCCTGCTGCTGCTTGCTGCCCTGCTGCTGGCAGGCGTACAGTACACACAGGCGCAAGACCGCAAAGTTAGCGGAACCGTAACAGACGCCTCAAACGGCGAAGCGCTGGTAGGCGCTAACATTCTGGTAAAAGGAACCCTTACCGGAACCGTAACCGACCTTGACGGCAAATACGCCCTCACCGTACCATCGGGCAATGCCGTTTTGGTTTTTTCGTACATTGGCTACGACACACAGGAAATTACCCTTGGCGCATCAAATAATATAGATGTGCAACTTACTGCCGGCAAAGTGCTGGAAGAAGTAGTGGTAATTGGCTATGGGGTTGCCAAAAAAGAAGACCTTACCGGCTCGGTAACGCAGGTATCGGCCAAATCTTTTAACGAAGGCCCGGTAAACACCCCCGAACAACTCATTACCGGCCGCGTAGCCGGTGTACAGGTAACATCGGCAGGCGGCGCACCCGGTACCGGCAACACCATTCGCATCAGGGGCGGCTCCTCCTTAACCGCCAACAACGACCCGCTTATTGTAATTGACGGCGTACCCGTAGATGCAGGCATTGCCGGCTCGCAAAACCCCCTCAATACCATTAACCCCAACGACATTGAGTCGTTTACCGTACTCAAAGACGCATCGGCAACCGCCATCTACGGCTCAAGAGCTTCTAACGGGGTTATTATTATTACCACCAAAAAAGGTAAAACCGGCCCCGTGCAAATATCGTACAGCGGCGATGTAAACGTACAACAACAGGCCAACCGCTACGAACCGCTTACCGCCGACCAATACCGGGAACTGGTAAACGATATTGGAAACAATACCCAAATTGGACTGCTTGGCGATGCCAATACCGACTGGCAAGACCAAATTTTCCAAACCGCTACCGGTACCGACCACAGCCTAAGCTTTTCGGGCAGTGTGGCAGAGGTGTTGCCCTACCGCGTGGGTGTGGGCTACACCAACCAAAAAGGCGTTCTGAAAACCTCCAACATGGACCGCTATTCGGGCGCACTCTCCCTTAGCCCCAAATTGTTGAGCGACCACCTCACCGTTAACCTCAACGCCAAAGCATCGAGGGTAAAAAACCGCTTTGCCGATACCGGAACCATTGGCACCGCACTTCAGTTTGACCCCACACAGCCCGTTTACAGCGATACCACCACCTATGGCGGTTATTTTGAATGGCTCACCACCCAGGGCAAACCCGTTGTGCTGGCACCCGATAACCCGCTGGCACGCCTCGAACTGCGTGAAGACCTCAGCACCGTTGACCGCTTCATCGGCAACGCCCAACTCGATTACAAATTCCACTTCCTGCCCGAATTGCGTGCCAACCTGAACCTCGGCCTCGACCGCTCAAGCAGCGACGGAACCGTAAACGTGCCTGCCTTTGCCGGCTCCGAATATTACAACGGCAACGGCGGTGTGGACAATGTTTATACCGAAACAAAAACCAACCAACTGCTCGACTTTTACCTTAATTATGGTAAAACCATTGACAAAATCAGAAGCAAATTTGATATTACCGGCGGCTACTCTTACCAAAAATTCCAACAGGAAAACCAGTTCGTAAACCGCGATGCCCCAAGCGCCACAGACGGAACCTACAGCCGAAACGATACTTCTGATTACAAAGGCGAGTACGTACTCATCTCTTTCTTCGGAAGGTTGAATTACAGCATTAAAGACCGCTACCTGCTTACCGTTACCCTGCGTAACGACGGCTCTTCAAGGTTTAGCGAAGATAACCGATGGGGCTTGTTCCCCTCTGTTGCCCTTGCCTGGAACATTGCCCGCGAAAACTTCTTAGCCAACTCCAAAACGCTTACCGACCTTAAACTGCGCCTTGGCTACGGTGTTACCGGACAGCAGGATATTGGCGGCTACTACCCCTACCTGCCCCGCTATACCGCCGGCTTAGACAACGCACAATACCAGTTTGGCGACCAGTTTATTACCACCCTGCGCCCCGAAGGATACGATGCCAATATTAAATGGGAAGAAACCACCACCTACAACGCCGGTATTGACTACGGCCTGTGGAGCGGACGCATTAGCGGCTCTGTTGATTTCTATACCCGAAAAACCAAAGACCTGCTCAACTTCATTTCGGTGCCTGCAGGTACCAACCTCACCAACCAACTTACCACCAACATTGGTAACATGGATAACTGGGGTGTGGAATTTACCATTAACGCCGTGGCTGTTGATAAAAAAGACTTTAGCTGGGAAGTAGGCTACAACCTTACCCGACAACATACCGAAATTACCAACCTTACCCTTAATGAAGACCCCACTTTTATTGGCAACCCAACGGGCGGCATTTCGGGCGGTGTGGGCAACAACATACAAATTCACAGCGTAGGCTATGCCCCCAGCACTTTCTTTGTATTTAAACAGGTATATGATGCCGAAGGTAACCCCGTACAAGGCTTGTATGAAGATTTGAACGGAGACGGAAAAATTACCGAACTCGACAAATACCGCTACAACAAACCCGCCGCCGATGTGTTTATGGGTTTTAACACCCTGCTTAAATACAAACAATTCGACCTTGGGCTGGTACTTCGGGCAAACCTCAACAACTATGTTTACAACAACATTGCCTCAGACAGAGGGCTTTACAACATTGGCACACAAAACAACTTTATTAACAACACCCTCCAGACTGCCCTCGATACCCGTTTTACCAACGCACAGTACTTCTCCGATTTATATGTTGAAAATGCCTCCTTCCTGCGCCTCGACAACATTACCCTGGGTTATGCCTTTAACAGCCTGGGAACCAACCGCTTAGGCGGCAGGGTATATGCCACCGCACAAAACGTGTTTGTTGCCACCAAATACAGCGGCTTAGACCCCGAAATAAGCAATGGTATTGACAACAGTGTTTATCCGCGTCCAATTACTTTCCTCCTTGGACTCAACCTCAACTTTAAATAACCCATAAAGCTGTAATGACAATGAAAAATAAAATTTTCCGATTTCCGCTTCCGGCAATCCTCTTGTTTGCCTTTCTGCTCAATTTTTCGGCTTGTCTGAAAGACCTCGATACCGTACCCCTCGACCCCGAAGAAATTACTTCGGCCTCTGTATATGAAGACCCTGCCGCCTATAAACAAGTGCTGGCAAAACTCTATGCCGGTTTAGCTCTTAGCGGTCAGGAAGGCCCCGCCGGCCGACCCGACATCAGCGGTATTGACGAAGGGTTCTCTACCTACCTGCGCCAATACTGGAAAGCACAGGAACTGCCCACCGATGAAGCCGTAATTGGCTGGAACGACGGCAGTCTGCCCGATTACCATTTTCAGCGCTGGACCGCCAGCAACGAATTTGTGGCTGCCATGTATTACCGCATTTTCTACCAGATTTCGCTCTGCAATGAGTACCTGCGCGAAACCACCGACAGCAAACTGAGCGACCGCGGCGTTTCTGACCAAATTAAGGCAGACGTAGCTTTTTACCGCGCCGAAGCCCGCTTTTTGCGCGCCCTCAGCTACTGGCATGCCTTAGATATGTTTGAAAACGTACCCTTTGTTACCGAAAACGATGCCGTTGGCTCTTTCCTGCCCCAGCAAACCAATGCCCAGGACTTGTTCAACTACATTGAATCTGAACTTAAGGCTATTGAAACCCAGCTTAAAGCCCCAAGAAGCAATGAACTTGGCCGCGCCGACCAAGCCGCCGCCTGGACCCTGCTGGCAAAACTCTACCTCAACGCCGAAGTATATATTGGACAAGCCAAATATACCGATTGTGTTACCTATTGCAAAAAAGTAATTGATGCCGGTTATACGCTTGAACCCGAATATGCCAAACTCTTCCGCATTGACAATACCGAATCAAATGAAATCATCTTCTCTATCCGCTTTGATGGCGACCATGGCAGAACTTGGGGCGGTATGACCTTTTTGGTACACGCACCCATTGGCGGAAGCATGGCCGGTGCCGATTTTGGCGTGAACGGCGGCTGGGGTGGCATTCGTACTACCAAACAGTTTGTAGCTAAATTTGATGACACAACAGGCGATACCGACTCGCGTGCCATGTTCTACACCGCAGGGCAAAGCCTCGAAATTGACGATATTTTCAACTTTACCAACGGTTATGCCATGACCAAATACAAAAACGTGGATGAAAACGGCAACCCGGGTTCCGATGAATCGGGCAACTGGGTAGATACCGATTTCCCCATGTTCCGCTTAGCCGATGTAATGCTGATGTATGCCGAAGCCGTAAAACGCGGCGGTGGCGGTGGCGATGAAGCTACTGCCCTGGGCTATATTAACGCCCTGCGCGAACGCGCCTACGGCGATGCTACAGGCAATGTAACCGCTTACGACCTGCCCTTTATCTTGGATGAGCGCGCCCGCGAACTGTATTGGGAATGCCACCGCCGTACCGATTTGCGCCGGTTTGGCCAATACACCGGCGGCAACTACCTGTGGGCATGGAAAGGCGGCGTAAAAGACGGAATTTCCACATCAAGCCACTTCGAACTCTTTCCCATTCCGGCGGCCGATGTAATTGCCAATCCCAACTTAGACCAAAACGACGGATACTAACAACCTAACCTGTGCGGCATTTACTTAAAACAGCAACCCAAGCCGGCAAAGGACGGGACGCCAAAAGTAAATGCCGCAACTTTAAAACTTTTGTTCATTAATAAAATTTGTTCTGTCAATATTATTTGTGCAAATTTTAAAACAATTCAAAACAATGAAAAAACTAAGCATACTGTCTGTTCTTTTTATGCTGTTATTGGGTTTTGCCGCCTGCGAAAAAGAAGGCGAAAACCCGATTGTAGAACTTAAAAACCCGCCCAATATTACCGTACCCGCCAATAACACCGCTTATGTGCTGGAAGAAGCCAATGCTGCCGATACGCTGGTAAAAATTACCTGGTCATCGGCAAACTATAACTTTATGGCGGCAATTTCCAATAAAGTAGAAATTGCCGTAGCCGGTACTTCCTTTGCCGCCCCCAAAACCTTGGGTACGGTTAGCACCACTCAACTGCCCGTAACGGTGCTTGCCATGAACAATGCCCTCATAAATATGGGGTTGCCGCCGTTTGAAGAATCGCAGATTGAGCTTCGGGTAACGGCTACGGTAAACCCGCTGGTAGAGGCGGCCGTTTCCAATGTTGTAACCCTTAATGTTACGCCCTACCTCACCGTTCCTGTTTTTCCTGTGCTTAACGTGCCCGGTTCTTATCAGGGTTGGGACCCCGCCAAACCCGAAACGGCCATTCCTTCAATAAACAGCAACGACCTGTACGAAGGGTATATCTACTTTGCCGACCCCAATACCGAGTTTAAATTTGCATTGGGAAGTTGGTCTGATAATTGGGGCGATGACGGCGCCGATGGAACCCTGGAACCCGGCGGAGCAAATATTCTTGCCGCCGAGGCCGGGCTGTATAAACTGAATGTTGATTTGGTTGGCTTTACCTATACCAAACTTAAAACCGACTGGGGTTTAATTGGCAGCGCCACCCCCAATGGTTGGGACAGCGACCAGAACATGGCCTACGACCCCGCTACCAACAGTTGGTCTGTTACTTTAGACTTAGTGGCAGGCGAAATTAAATTCCGTGCCAATGATGACTGGGGGCTGAACTATGGCGATACCGGCGCTGACGGCGACCTTGAACCGGGCGGAGATAATATAGCCATTGCCGAAGATGGTAACTATACCATTACGCTCGATTTAAGGCAAACCTTTGGGTTTTATGCCTATAAAGTAATTAAAAACTAAGCCATGTTTTTTTTTATTACCAACATACAACTTTCCGGAAGGGCTTTCCTTTCGGAAAGTTTTTTTTATATGCGGCTGCTGTTTTTGTGCCTGCCTGCTCTTGGCACTTTCGGGGTGTTGGCACAGCCCACACAACAAGTTACCGGTAAACTGGAACGGGTAGAAAACTTTCAGTCAAAATACGTAGCGCCCAGGCATGTAGATATTTGGCTCCCGCCCGGCTACCAGAACAACACCTCACAACAATACGCGGTTTTGTATATGCATGACGGGCAAAACCTGTTTTCGCCCCAAACGTCTTATGGTGGGCAGGAATGGATGGCAGATGAAACCGCCGCCCGGCTAATGGAAGAAGGTAAAATTGAAAACTGCATTATTGTAGGCATTTGGAACACCGCCAAACGCTTTACCGAATACCTGCCGGCCAAACCCTTTGGGTTAATGCCGGAAGAGGTAAAAAACAAGCTGAAACAGGAGCGCAGCGCCGATACCAAAATTCTTTCAGATGCCTATCTGAAATTTATTGTAAAAGAACTGAAACCATACATTGACTCCCACTACCGCACCATAACCAACCGCCAACACACCTTTATTGCCGGTTCCAGCATGGGCGGGCTGATTTCGTTGTATGCCCTTTGCCAATACCCGCGCATTTTTGGCGGCGCAGCCTGTATTTCAACCCACTGGCCGGCAAGCCTTAAAGAAAATACACCCGATTTTAGAAAAGCCTACCTCCAATACCTTAATAAACACCTGCCCAAGGCCGGTAAACACAAAATTTATTTCGATTACGGAACCGAAACCCTTGATGCATGGTATGAACCGCACCAACAGGCAGTAGATGCTTTTATGAAGTCCAAAAAATATTTCCCCAAATATTGCCTGAGCAAAAAGTTTGAGGGCGATGCACACAATGAACTGTCGTGGCAAAAACGGTTTGATGTGCCCTTGCTGTTCCTGTTACCCGCATCGGAGTAAACATATAGCGCCCCGCAACGTTTTTTCAAGAAACCAAAATCAGTTTATCATGAAACAGTTGTTTTTTATCATGCTTTTTTTTGCCGGCTTGTTCTGCCGCAACCAGGAGGCAGTTTCGCAACCGGCAATAGAGTTATACCCCCCCAACTGGTGGACCGGTATGCAATGGAACAAAGTGCAAATTCTGGCCTATGCGCCCAACAACGGAGCGCTTGGCAAGCAAGAAGTAACCATTAAACACCGCGGGGTTACGCTTGAAAAGGTACACCGCATGGAAAACGGAAAATACTTGGCCCTTGATGTAAGTATTGCCCCCGATGCGCAGTTGGGTAAGGTGCTTATTCAGTTTACCCCCGAAAAAGGCCGCCCGCAAAAGGCAGAATGGCAACTGAATGCCCGAAAAGAGGGCAACGGAACGGCTTTTGCGCAAGGGGTTACATCGGAAGATTTTATTTACCTGCTTATGCCCGACCGTTTCAGCAATGGCAATCCCACCAACGACCGTATTAAAGGCATGCGCGACCAATCGCTTAACCGCGACTCCATCTTTTTGCGCCACGGCGGCGACCTGCAAGGGGTAATTAACCACCTCGATTACCTGCAACAATTAGGCGTAACCGCCCTGTGGATGACCCCGCCCCTTGAAAACGATATGCCTAACCGAACCGAACACGGCTATGCCTGCACCAACCACTATAAAATTGACCCCCGCCACGGCAGCAACGATACCTACAAACAACTGTGCAACGAACTGCACCGCCGGGGCATGAAACTGATACAAGATGCCGTGTACAACCACCTGGGCAGCTACCATTTTACCATTTTAGACCTGCCCGAAAAAGATTGGGTGCATCAGTGGCCTGCCTATACCAACACTACTTACAAAGACCAGCCGCTTATGGATTTGTACAGTGCCGAAAAAGACCGCCTGCAAATGACCGATGGCTGGTTTGTACCTACCATGCCCGATTTAAACCAGAAAAACCCCTATGTAGCCAATTTTCTTATTCAACATGCCATTTGGAGCGTGGAAGAATTTGGCATTGACGGTTTCCGGATTGATACCTATATATATAACGACCTGGATTTTATGAACCGCTGCAACAAAGCGCTTTTAGACGAGTATCCAAAAATAACCATGTTTGGCGAAACGTGGGTGCATGGCGTTCTGAATCAGGCATATTTTACAGAAAACAACCTCGATATTGCTTTTAAAAGCAACCTGCCGGGTGTAACCGATTTTCAGACCAATTTGTATGGCATTGGCAATGCCCTGAACGAGCCTTTTGGCTGGACCGAAGGGGTAAGCAAACTCTACACCACACTTAGCAACGATTTTGTGTATAAAAACCCCATGAACCACGTTATCTTTTTAGATAACCATGATAAAACGCGCTTTTTTACCTACATTAAACAAGACCTGAGCAAGTACAAAATGGGCATTGCCTGGCTGCTAACCTGCCGCGGCATACCGCAACTGTACTACGGCACCGAAGTGCTCATGACCGGCGATACCTACCCCTTTGACGGATTTGTACGCCTCGATTTTCCGGGCGGATGGCAGGGCGATAAGGTGAGCGGATTTACCGGCGAAGGCCTGAGCGCAATCCAAACCGAAGCACAAAATTACGTGAAAACCTTGGCTAATTACCGCAAAAATTCGCCGGCCATTAAAACCGGCAAAATGATGCACTATGTACCCAAAGACGGGGTGTATGTGTATTTCAGATACAACGACAGCCAAACCGTTATGTGCGTTATGAACACTGCCGACACAGCCAAAGACGTTGTTTTTTCCGATTTTTCTGAGCGCACCGGCGGTTTTGCCAAAGCGGTAAATGTGGTAAACCCCGGAGAAGTATTTGATACAACACAAAAACTGACCCTCACCGCCAAAACCATGCTGGTTCTGGAACTGAAACGGTAAGGTGCCTGTCTGGAGAAAAAGCAAAAGGGCTTCCCGCAATGTGGAAGCCCTTTTGTTTTATGCGTTGCCTTATTCGGGTTTATTCAAATGGTTCGAGCACTTTTCGCAATTGGTTTACCGGAACCAAGCCGCTGTGCCGCCATTTCAGGTCGCCGTTTTTAAAGAGCACTAAAGTTGGAATACTTCTTATCTGCAGTGCTTCGGCAATTCCCTGATTATGGTCAACATTAATTTTAATGATGCTTACTTTTTCACCCAATTCCGATTTGAGTTCTTCCAAAACGGGCGCCATCATACGGCAGGGGGCACACCAATCGGCATAAAAGTCAATTAAAACCGGAGTATCGCCCTCAATAAGTTCTCTGAAAGTTTTTTTAGACATGATGAGGTTATGATTTGGTGTTGGCAGAAAAGGTTGCAGTTTAGCTGTTAATTGAGCGAGTACTCAATTTTTTGGTCGCTGCGGTTAATGTAGGGTTTCAGGTCTTCGGCAAGGCGTTTGCGTATCCAGAAAATGCGGCTTTTAATGGTTCCAAGGGGCACATTGAGTGCATCGGCAATTTCCTGATATTGGTAACCCTGCACGTTCATCATAAGGGTAGTTTGGTAGGCTTTGGGCAGGCGTGCTATGGCGCGGTTAATATCCTCAATGGTAAGCCCCGATTCTCCGCCGTTAATGGTAGTATAAGCTGCATTCATTTGGTACAACTGCTCTACCGGGTCAACAAGGGTATATTTTCGGGTAGCTTTTTGGCGGTATTGGTTTATGAAAATGTTTTTCATAATAACCAATAACCAGGACTTGAGGTTGGTATTGTGCTTAAAATTTTCTTTATATCTGAAAGCACGCATCATCGTATCCTGCAGCAAATCCTCGGCGTCGTTCATGTTTTTGGTTAAACTGACGGCGTAGGGTTTTATGGTGTCGTAAAGACGAACAACCGCGGTATTAAATTCTTCCGATGACATAATAAGGTTGGGCTGTTTAATGATTAAGATGTTTGTGGCTGCCGGATTGGTTGGCTGCCGGCAAATGCGTTTATATATTGAGAGTAGGTTGCTATAGTGTTTAAGGTTGCATCTTGAGGTTTATTAGTAGCGGTAAATTCAAAAGTCTTTCAGGGCAGGGCAAAATATTTGCATTTTATTTTGGGTTAAGCGGGGGTGGTTTGCTGTTGTTGGGCAAATTCTTTTACTGCTTCGCTAAGGTCAAAAACGGCTTGCTGATTGCCAATGGCATTTTCAATAATGCTGGCGCCTGCTGCCGAGCGGTATCCGCCGGCGCAATGTACCATAATGGGTTTATTTACCGGTATTTCAGATACCCTTTCGCGCAGTTCGTAAAGCGGTATGTTTATGGCATTTTCAAAGAAAGCACCGGTGCTGAACTCGCCCGGATTGCGGATATCTATAATGGTATAGGTATCGGGGTTTTGTTTCAAATGTCCGGTATTGGTTGTGTTGGAAGCGGTAACGTTTTGAGCGGGGTTTACAATGGTTCCTGCAATAAATTGTTCATATCCAATTTTGGCAGCTTTGCGCACTGCCATATCAAGTTGTTCAATGCTGTTTCCCACTAAATAAAAGCGTTCGCCGGGTGCTACAATTGCGCCAAGCCAGGTTTCAAATTTTCCGTTTTCCTGTATGTTAAGAGCGCCCTTTATATGTCCGGCTTTAAACTCGTTTTGGGGTCTGCTGTCAATAATTAAAGCATTTTCGGGCAATATGGCTCCGGAGTGCAGGTGCGGTACGGCGGCAATACTTTCTTCAAAAGCGGGCGCACCTTTTTTGTTCAGGGCTACATTATAGCCAAAATACTTGGGTATAAAAGGCTGGTCTGCCAGCAAAATTTGCACAAAATCGGTTTCGTTCATATTTTGCAGGGCGTAGTTGCTTTGCAGTTGCTCTGCCAGGGTGCTGCTGAGTTTATCGCTCAGGTTTTTACCGCATAAACTGCCGGCGCCGTGTGCAGGCAATATGGTAATATGGGTGGGCAGCGTCATAATGCGCTCGCGGGTGGTATGGAACATTTGCCGCGCAAGTTGTTGCCTTGATGCGGTAATGGCGCCGGCTTCCTCGCGCAAATCGGGGCGGCCAACATCTCCTATAAACAGCGTATCGCCCGTAAACAGGGCTACATCTATGCCGTTTTCGTTGCTTAACAGCACGCTGATGCTATCGGGTGAATGGCCGGGCGTGTTAATGGCACGCATATAGGCTTTACCTATGGTAATAATATCGCCGTCGTCAAAAGTTTCGTGTGTATATTCGGCACCCGCCAATTCGCTGACATAAATGGTAGCGCCCGTTGTTTGTGCTATTTCCGCATGGCTGCTCACAAAATCGGCATGAGGATGGGTTTCTATAACCGCCACTATCCGGGCGTTGTGTGCCTGTGCAAAATCATAATACGGCCGCGGATTCCGACCCGGGTCAATAAGCGCTATTTCGCCTTCGCTCAAAATGGCATAGGAGGCATGCGAAAGTTGTTTATCGTAAAATTGCTCTATTTTCAGTTTCATGGACAGCATGTCTTCTTTGATTAAAATCTGAGTACAAAAATGCAAAAATATGATGAGAAATTCATGTTTTTAAGGAAAATTAACTTATTTTATTTGACCTTCTGTGTTTAAACTTTAAATTGTGTGTGTATTTACCCTTCCTCCGCCGGTAAACTTACCCCCTGTTGCAATTGCAATGTTCCAGACATGAAATAATAGAGGTAATCTCTTTCTCCTTAATGGAATAATACACATTCTTCCCCTCCCTCCGGGCATTTAAAAGCCCCTTTAGTTTCATGTTGGCCAAATGATGCGAAGTGAGCGACTGCTCGGTGTTGAGTTTATCGCAAATCTCTCCTACGCACAACTTACCATGTGCCTCCAATAATTCTACAATTCCAAGGCGAATAGGATGTGCCACCGTTTTTAATATAAAGGCAATCCGCTCCAGTTTGTCTGCATTTACTCTTACCATTTGACGCAATTCGGCAATTTTTCACAAAAGTATGATAATATGTTCATAACAACAAGAAAAAAAGAACAAAAGTTCCCAACAATTCCGGTTATACCCATTGGCAAGTGCCTTTTAATTAAAAAAACCGTAACTATTCAGGTGTGCTATCTGTAAATACCGGCATTTTCTCTTGTTCCTTGCTCATAGGAAGCATTGACCAAAGTGCAAAAAAACTTTGCGCAAAACCTTGCGTTCTTTGCGGTAAAATGAAAGAAATTTAGTTAAGAACATCCCTGCAAAGGTGCAACCTAAATAAGTACAAAAAACCAAACAAACCCAAATATTGATTACCCTGTGAAATCTGCCATTCTGTTACATTGCAGTGACAAACCTTATAAATAACGCTCAATCTAAAAACAACATATTATATAAAATAAATTTTAAAAAAATGAAACACTTTATTGGTAAAAAAAATAAAACTCATTAAATTGGCAACGCAATCTCCCGAAAACTACCCCCGTAGCTGATAAATTGACTGCCAAAACCAACCGCAAAAAAATGACAATAAGGGGTAGCGCAAGCAGTAGCACGCTTTTCTTTCAATCTGCAAATTAATATTGATGAGGCTTTGGTTTGAGTAAAACCACGCCAATTTAAGTCTGTCTGTTACATTTTACAGGCTTAACTTACAAATCAGGTACATACAGGTGTATATGATTTGAAATCAGCAATTGGGGCAGTTGCCAAACCCCCAAAACGCATTATACATTTTATCGGCTTCAATCAAAATACGGCACTATTTAACTAACAATTAAAAAACTAACCCATGAACACCAAAATGAACCTGTTCCTGATTACCCTTTGTTTGTGCGCAACGCTTTCTTTACAACAGGCAAATGCCCAAATTTGCGGACAAACCCCTGCCACGCTATCGGTTACCAACAGCACGGCTTCCGCCATTCCCGATGCGCCCGGCCCGCCTGTTACCAGTACCATACTCATTGGTGGTGCAGGCGCGTTTCTTGCCAATGTTACACTCAGCACCTCTATTACCCACACTTTTAACGGCGATTTAGACATTACCCTCACCTCGCCCGCCGGAACCGTAGTAACCCTTACCACCGACAACGGCGGCAGTAACGATGACGTATTTAACGGCACGCTTTGGGACGATGATGCCAACGACCCCGTTACCGACCACACCTTTACCAACCTTGTAGTTGCAACACCCCTGTCGCCCGAAGAACCGCTGGCCGCATTTTACGGCGAAAACCCCAACGGCATCTGGACACTTACCATTGCCGATGACACGGGTGCCGATATCGGAAACCTCAACAGCTGGACACTGAACATCTTTTCGCTGCCGGCTCCTGTTGCGGTTATACCGCCTATATCATTTGCCAACAGCACCGCCACCGCCATACCCGATGCACCCAACCCGCCCGTTTCCAGCACCATTCTGGTATCGGGCTTAGGTAGCAACCTCACCGGCCTTACACTCAGCACCTTCATTACCCACACTTTTAACGGCGATTTAGACATTACCCTCACCTCGCCCGCCGGAACCGTAGTAACCGTTTCCACCGATAACGGCGGCAATAACGATGACGTATTTAACGGCACCCTGTTTGACGACGATGCCAACGACCCTGTTACCGACCATATTTACGCCAACCTTGTGGTTGCAACGCCCTTATCGCCCGAAGAACCGTTTGCCGCATTTAAAGGTGAAAACCCCAACGGTATCTGGACACTTACCATTGCCGATGATGCCGGAGCCGATACCGGAACCCTCAACAGTTGGGCGCTGTCAATTGCAACCTGTATATTGCCTTCCGATTACGAAATTTGCACCCAAACTCCCAACCTCAATTCAATTACCAACGGCACGGTTTCTGCCATTCCCGATGCACCTAACCCACCCCTTACCAGCACCATACTCATTAGCGGCGCAGGTGCGTTTCTTACCAATGTTACACTCAGCACTTTCATTACCCACACTTTTAACGGCGATTTAGACATTACCCTCACCTCACCCGCCGGAACCGTAGTAACCCTTACCACCGACAACGGCAGCAATAACGACAACGTTTTTAATGGCACCTATTGGAATGACGATGCCAACGACCCTGTTACCGACCACACCTTTACCAACCTTGTGGTTGCAACACCCTTATCGCCCGAAGAACCACTGTCCGCATTTTACGGCGAAAACCCCAACGGTATCTGGACACTTACCATTGCCGATGATGCCGGAGCCGATACCGGAACCCTCAACAGTTGGGCGCTGAACATCTTCTCCACGCCGGCACCTGTTGCCTTTATGCCGCCAATAGCATTTACCAACAGCACCGCCACCGCTATTCCCGATGCACCCAACCCGCCACTCACCAGCACCATTCTGGTATCGGGGTTGGGAAACAACCTCACCGGCCTTACACTTACCACCTTCATTACCCACACTTTTAACGGCGATTTAGACATTACCCTCACCTCGCCCGCCGGAACCGTAGTAACCGTTTCCACCGATAACGGCGGCAGTAACGACAACGTGTTTAACGGCACACTGTTTGACGACGATGCCAACGACCCTGTTACCGACCATGCCTTTGCCAACCTTGTGGTTGCAACGCCCTTATCGCCCGAAGAACCGTTTGCCGCATTTAAAGGCGAAAACCCCAACGGTATCTGGACACTTACCATTGCCGATGATGCCGGAGCCGATACCGGAACCCTCAACAGTTGGGCGCTG
>MTCR01000133.1 GCA_002212725.1 Sphingobacteriales bacterium TSM_CSM
GTGGTTGCGGTGAACAAAACAGCGCCTACAGCCAATGCCGGTACTGATGCAACCACCACCTGTAGCGCCACTTCGGCAACTATTGGTACGGCTGCCGTCAGTGGCAATACGTATGCATGGTCTCCTTCATTGGGTTTGAGCGCCGCCAACTTGGCACAACCCTCTGCCAATCCAACAACCGCCACCACCTATACCGTAACGGTTACCAATACGGCAAACGGCTGTACCGCTACCGATGACGTAGTGGTTGCGGTGAACAAAACAGCGCCAACAGCTAATGCCGGCACTGATGCAACCACTACCTGTACCACCACTTCGGCAACTATTGGTACAGCCGCCGTCAGTGGCAATACCTATGCATGGTCTCCTTCATCGGGTTTGAGCGCCGCCACCGTGGCGCAACCCACTGCCAACCCGGTGTCTGCTGCCACTTATACGGTAACGGTTACCAATACGGCAAACGGCTGCACCGCTACCGATGACGTAGTGGTTGCGGTGGATACCACAGCGCCTGTTGCAGGCATTACCAACAACACCGGTACTACTATATTAACCTGTTCTACTCCCGACATCAGCCTTAGCGCCACCGGCGGCGGCACCTATAATTGGGGGGGCGGTATTACAACAGCCAACAGAACCGTTACCGATCCGGGTACTTACACCGTTATTGTTACCGGAAGCAATGGCTGCACCGCCAGTTTTTCTGTTACCATTAACGGCAATTCTGAAGCGCCCAGTGCAGGCATTACCAACAATACAGGCATTGCTGTATTAACCTGTAACACCCCCAGCATCACCCTTACCGCTACCGGCGGCGGCACCTATAACTGGGGCGGTGGTATTACAACAGCCGACAGAACCGTTACTGTTGCAGGCACTTACACCGTTACCGTTACCGGAACCAACGGCTGCACTGCCGCTGCTTCGGTTACTATTACAGGCAATACCACAACGCCCTATGCAGGCATTACCAACAACACGGGTACTACCATCTTAACCTGTTATACTACCGGCATCAATCTTACCGCCACGGGCGGTGGCACCTATAACTGGGGCGCCGGTATTACAACATCCAACAGAACCATTACCACGCCGGGCACTTACACCGTTACTGTTACCGGAAGTAATGGCTGCACCGCTGCTGCTTCAATAACTATTACCGGCAATACCACAGCACCCGTTGCAGGCATTACCAAAACCCCTAACACTACGGTATTAAACTGTTCCACCACTCCCAGCATCACCCTTACCGCCACAGGCGGCGGTACTTATAACTGGGGCGGTGGTATTACAACAGCCAACAGAACCGTTACTGTTGCAGGCACTTACACCGTTACCGTTACCGGAACCAACGGCTGCACTGCCGCTGCTTCGGTTACCATTACCGGCAGTTCCGCCGTGCCCGTTGCAGGCATTACCAAAACCCCTAACACTACGGTATTAAGTTGCTCTACCTCCAGCATCCTCCTTACCGCCACCGGCGGCGGAACCTATAACTGGGGCGGTGGTATTACAACAGCCAACAGAACCGTTACCGCGGCAGGCACCTACACCGTTACCGTTACCGGAACCAACGGCTGTACTGCCGCTGCTTCGGTTACCATTACCGGCAGTTCTGCTGTCACGGCGGGAAGCATTACCAAAACCCCAAATACTACCATTTTGGGCTGTGGTGCCAACAGCATATCTCTTGCCGCCAACGCGGGAAGCAGCTATTCATGGAACAATGGTGCAACTACGCAGACCATTACGGTAACCACACCGGGCACTTATACCGTAACCGTGACCGCCACTGCCGGCGGCTGCACAACGGCATCAACGGTAATTACTTCGGCTGCGCCGGCTATTACCGCTTCCGCTGTTACCTGTAGTGGTGGTACCGGTTCCTTTGTATTAAATGCTTTTGGTGTAAACACATCAGGATTTTATGCCACTAATTATACATGGAGCGGTGGTGGAACCTCATCATTAAGTGTGCCAAACAAGCGAACTTATACAGGCATCAGTTCGGGAAGTAATACTTATACTGTAACAGTTACCTATAACACCGGTTGTACAGCCAGTGCAAGTACTACCGTAACGGTCAATTGCAAAGCGGGCGAAGAAACAGCATCCACACAACTAACGGCTTACCCCAACCCCACCAACGGGCAAACCATAGTAACCTTTACCGGCGTTGCCGCCCAAAATACTACGCTGCGTGTATATGATGTGGTGGGTAAGGAAGTGGCCTTGCTGTTTAAAGGGCAAACCGAAGAAAATATGGTATATGAACTGCCTTTAGACATGGGTTGGCTGCCATCGGGCACTTACTATGCGGTTTTACAGTCCGAAAAAGGAGAACGGCAACAACTCCGCCTGATGGTGGTGCATTAACCAATTGCGGTTACGCCTGCCACCATCAGTTGCTGAAACAAGTAATACCCCCTGTACCGTGCGGTGCGGGGGGTGTTGCAAGGCGGAGGCAAGGTTTTACCTGTTGCACCATGATTTTATTGTTTTTAGACACCGAAAGGACTACAGATTATTTGCAGGTGCCATGAAAATGAAGGAGGTTAAGGGTTGTATAAGTTAGTTTTGTGCGGTAATTGCTGAGATTACGTTTATTTTTACCCTTAAAACACTAAACTGTATGGCGTAAACATAAATTTGTACTAAATTTGCACTTAATTTGCAGATAATACACGCTGTACAGAAATGCCTGTGCAGACGCATATGGTTTAATTAAAATCTACCAACTTGGACAGTAGTAGTGCAGACAGCGCCCCTCCTCTCTTATGGCTGCTTTTTAATGCCGGAGCAGACCATATTCACCACTTATGGCTTACTCTTATTACCTCGCCTGCCATAAATACTGCCCTTAACCCAACTGCTATCGGAATTTCCTTAGCGGCCATTATTGTGTTGCTTGGTTTTTCCGCCCTTATGTCAGGGTCTGAGATTGCGTTTTTTTCGCTATCGGCGCAACAAATCAATTACCTTCGCAAAAGCGAAAACAGCAGCAGCAAGCGCATTTTACACCTCATACACGACCCCGGTTACTTGTTGGCGGCCATACTCATCGCCAATAATTTGGTAAACATTGCCATTGTACTCATATCTAATTACCTGGTAAACACTATATTTTACATTCCGCCCGAACAGCGCCTGCTGAGTTTTATTATTAATACGGTAGGCGTAACTTTTATGTTGGTATTGCTGGGTGAGCTGACGCCGAAAATTTATGCCAATTTTAACAACCTGCGGCTTGCCTTGTTTGCTTCTTTTCCTTTATCGGTGGTGTACCGGTTAATGTACCCTTTCAGCCGGCTGTTGGTATATTCTACCAATGCATTGGAAAGCCGAATTGACGAAATGCGCAAAAACTTTGTGGGGCAGGACGAAATACATCAGGCAATTGATATTGTGGTGCAGGCAAACGAAGAAGGCGAACTGAAAGATGTGGATATGTTGAAACGCATTGTGGCACTGCGAAACATTATGGTAAAGCAAATTAAACGCCCCCGCCTCGATATTTTTGCCCTTGACGAAGAAACCCCTTTTACCCGGGTAAGGGAAGAGGCTATTGCAGAAGCCTATTCGCGCATACCCGTTTATAAAGACGACATTGACCACATTACGGGCATATTGTATGTGAAAGACCTGTTGGAGCATTTAACCGAAGGAGATGATTTTAGCTGGCAGCAAATGGTAAAACCTCCTTTTTTTGTGCCCGAAAACAAGCGCATTTACGAACTGCTGAAAGAAATGCAGCAGGAACATACACACATGGCTATTGTGGTAGATGAGTATGGCGGCACATCGGGCTTGGTAACGCTCGAAGACATTTTGGAGGAAATTGTGGGTGATATAAAAGACGAATTTGACTCTGACGAAGAAGAAATTGACGTCAAAAAAGTTAGCCGAAACCGCTACATAGTAGGAGGGCATACCATGTTGCACGATTTGTGCAAGTTTATGAAACTTGACCGCGATACCTTTAGCGAAGCACGCGGAGAAGCCAATTCGTTGGCCGGTATGCTTTTTGAACTTTCGGGCAGGTTTTTAAAAAAAGGCGATACGGTTAATTACCGGTATTTCAAATTTACCGTTCTGGAAACCGACGACACCAATATAGAAAAAGTTCAAATTGACATTGTTTCCGAAACAGTTTCTGAAAGCAACCAATAAATGCACCTTGCCGGCCGTTAATCTTGAAAACAAGTATATACCTGTATAAACAACAACACCAAAGACCTCTGTTTTGGTGTTGTGCAATTTTATAACCGCTACTATTTCTAACTTTACAACCTATGAACCGCCCGGCAGCGTTTTACCGCTTTTGGCTTTTTGTTTTCTGTGCATTGTTTGTGGGGCTGCTGTTGTTTTGCAGCGCCTGCAAACAAGAGTATGTGCCCAAACCCAAAGCTTATCCGCGTATTATTTTTCCCGAACACAGCTATACTGCCTTTAACAGCAGCCAATGCCCCTTTACCTTTGAATACCCTGTATATGGTAAAATTATAAAGAATGATAGCCTTCTCTTAGTAAAGAAAGCTGAAAACCCCTGCTGGATGAATATTGATTTTGCCGATTTTAATGCCGATTTGTACCTCTCTTACCGGCAAATTGACAGCAAAGAAAAAACATTGCCCAAACTTATTAACGATGCTTATACCATGAACGCCAAGCACGTTATAAAAGCCGACTTTATTGAAGACAGCCTGTTTGTAACACAAAACCGCATCTACGGCGTATTTTACAGCGTAGGAGGAGATGCCGCATCAGCCATGCAGTTTTACCTTACCGATAGTCTGCACCATTTTATGTGGGCGTCGTTTTATGTTAAGGCTACTCCAAACGAAGATTCCATTGCTCCCGTAAACCGCTTTTTTGAAAAAGACCTGCAGCACCTTATTAACTCGTTTAAGTGGAAGTAGCGCTGTACAAATCAGAATAAAACAGGCGGCTTGATGACTGTTGCCGTTTAAGAGTGCGTACCCGACCCATAGCATCGGCTGTGCGACTTTTTGGGAGAAAAATAATAATACCGTTGCTACCTATATAATAAGGTACTACCTTTGCATTCTTTGCTGTAAAACTCCCAATTCCATATTTAATTATTCTGTTCTTATGAAATACCACCAAAAAGGCAGAACGTTGGCTGCTACCTTGTTGTTTGTGTTGTTACAAGTGGCTGCTTCGGGCAGCCTGTTTGCTCAGGCAAGTTTATCTTTGGTAGGTCAATTGCCCTATTCCGACCAGTTGAGCAACCTGTGGGGTTATGTTGACCCTGTTACCGGAACCGAGTATGCCATTGTGGGAACTTATACCGGCACCTCCATAGTAAGTTTGCAAAACCCCGCCACACCCGTTGAAGTAGCTTTTGTACCCGGTCCGGAGGGCATTTGGCGCGAAGTGAAAACCTGGGGGCATTATGCCTATGTTACCAACGAAACCGGCAGCGGCTTGCATATTATTGACCTTGGAAACCTGCCTCAATCGGTTGACAGTTGGTTTTGGACCGGCGCCACCGACCCCAACTATGATGTTAATGTGCAAACCATACATACCATTTCTACCGATGAACAGGGTTATGCCTACCTGTGGGGTTCAAACGAGGCAACCGTAATTATTGACCTGAACGCCAACCCCGAAAACCCGCCTGTTGTTGGCATTTATGATTACCATTACGTACATGATGGATTTGTGCGCAACGACACTATGTGGACTGCCGAAATAAACGACGGCGTATTGTCTGTGGTAGATATTACCGACAGGGCTAACCCCGTGGTGATGGCCTCATTTGCCACTCCCAGCAACTTTACCCACAACTGCGCACTTACCGATGACGGAAACACCATTTTTACTACCGATGAAGTTTCGGCCGCTTATATTGCCGCCTACGATGTATCGGATATTACCGATATTCAGGAAATAGACCGCGTGCGAACTACGCCCAATACCGGCAGCATTCCGCACAATGTTTATACCGTGGGTAATTTTCTGGTAACTGCTTACTACCGCGACGGCGTTACCATACACGACGCCACCCACCCCGATATGATTATTGAAGTAGCCGTGTATGATACGGCGCCCACCTTATCGGGCAACGGGTTTAACGGCTGCTGGGGCGTTTACCCCTACTTCCCATCGGGATTAATTATAGCTTCCGACATGGAAGAAGGATTGTTCGTTCTTCAGCCCGACTACGTGCAGGCCTGCTACCTGAACGGCCTTGTTACCGATGTTACTACGGGCGCACCTGTGGTAAACGCCACGGTTACCATAGAAGGCATACCCGCCGCACAAACCGCAACCGGTTTTACCGGAAGTTTCCAAACCGGCGTAAGCACTGCCGGCAGCTATACCGTTACCATTTCGGCGCCCGGATACCTGCCCGTTACCTACACCGTAACCCTGGCAAACGGCGAACTAACCAGCCTGAACACCACCCTGCAAAGCCTGCCGCAGTTTAATTTTGCCGGTATGGTGGTAAATGCCGGAACAGGCACACCCATAGCCAACGCACAGGTATTGCTCATTAACAACGACATTACCCTGAATGCCACTACCGATGCCGGAGGACAGTTTTTTGTAAACAACATGTTTGCCGCAGATTATAATGTGGTGGCCGGAAAATGGGGCTATATTACCCAGCAAACCGGCAGCCAGTTTGTAAGCCCCGAAACCGGCGACTTAGTTATTCAACTGCCCGAAGGCTACTACGACGATTTTATTTTTGACTTCGGCTGGACCATAGAGGGCGATGCAGGTGCAGGTATGTGGGAACGCGGCGAACCCAACGGAACTACCTATGATATTGGTTATATGAACCCCGATTTTGATGTGGAAGGCGATATTGGCGACCAATGCTACGTTACCGGAAACTCGCCCGATGGCGGCGCCGGAACCGATGATGTGGACGATGGCTACACCCGCCTTGCCTCGCCCGGGTTCGACCTGTCGGGTTATACCGACCCGCAGGTGAGCTACTACCGTTGGTTTGCCAATGCCGGCGGTTTCAGCAACCCGAACGACCATCTCATCATTTCACTCACCAACGGCGCCAATACCGCGGTAGTGGAAGACCTTACCGCCGCCAGCTTTGCCAATAACTGGACACAAACCGCCATTCGCGTTTCGGATTACCTTACGCCCACCGCCAACATGCGCCTCATTGCCGAAACCGCCGATGCATCGGGAAGCGGGCACTTAGTAGAAGCCGCCTTAGACCAATTTGAGGTAACCGAACTGGGCAACCCCATCGGGATAACCGGACCGGAGGCTGCTGCAAAAACACAACTTTCCATCAGTCCCAATCCGTTTAAAGGGCAAACCACCGTTTTCGTTTCGGCATTGCCGGGCAACCAAAACGCCCAATCTGCCGTATTGCGTATTACCAACCTGCAGGGTAAAACCCTTTTAACCTTGCCTGTGCCCGCCAATACCGGCACATTTACCCTGCAACAAGGCAATTTAAGTGCCGGCTTGTATTTTTATACGCTGGAACAAAACAACCAAACGCTGACATGGGGAAAAATAGTAGTGGCAGAGTAGGGTAAAAGGTAAAGCAGGGGTATATCTTTTGCCTTACTGCATGTGGTAAGATTATCTCAAGGCATTTTTTAAGAATAGCTGCATCGGGGCTTTTGTACAATACAAAATATTGTATTAGCTTTGATGCAGCTATTGGTTTGTTTCCTGAAACGCAGCAATACCGTTTGTTTTTATACTTATGATAAATTTACTGCATTATTAATCTTATGGTAAAGAAAAGCAATAAAAATACCGGCTCATTTTTTGACAAGTTGCAGAGTTACGCAAAACAGCAGGAGGATAAAAAAACAATTGCCGGCTGGTTTTTCAGAAACCGGGTGCCGGTAACACTTGCCTTGCTTGCTTTCTTGCTATATGCCAACACCTTGCCCAATCAATATGCGCTTGACGACCACACCTTTGTGCAAAGCAAAGAAATTCAGCAAGGCATAAAAGGAATACCAAAACTGTTTAAATCTTACTATATAAATGATGCCAGCGGCAATTACGGCTACCGCCCCCTAACCATGGTGGCGTTTGCCCTTGAATACCAGTTTTTTGGTTATACCCCTGTGGTAAGTCACTTTATAAGTGTGTTGTTGTATGTTGTTACCGTGCTGCTCATTTACTTTATGTTTCGCGAGGCGTTGGGTAAAACATACAATCCGGTTTTGCCCTTTGTTATTGCTTTTTTGTTTGCGCTGCATCCGTTGCACTCAGAGGTGGTTAACAATGTAAAAAGCCGCGATGAGTTGCTTAGTTTTCTGCTGGGGGTGTTGTGTCTTTGGTCTTTCCTGAAATACGTATGGCGCCGCAAATTTATGTATCTTATTGCCGGTATTGCATTTGGCGCTTTGGCGCCTTTGGCTAAGGAATCAATTATAGTATTCAGCGCACTCATACCACTGTCTGTTTACTTTTTATCAGACTATCAACCTTTGTCCTATATAAAGCAGCTAAAAGAACAGAAGTTGTTAAACGTGATAACTTTTGCGCTCATAGCCTGCCTTGTTATATCGGTACGCGGGTATTATTGGGCTTTGCTGCAAATTGATGCTTATTACTACATTTTTGCCCTCTTTTTATTTTACCTTACCTATGCTATTGGGGCCGGTAAGATAAAGGTAAATGCCGCCATTTTACCCGAAACCGCTTTTTTTCTTTTGCTGGGTGCCGGGTTAGGGTTGGCAGTTTTTGAAACACTGGGTTTGGGAAAATACCTTATTATTGTTTTATTGCTGGGACTAACGTGTTTTACTGCTGCTTCCCGAATAAACATAATTGCAGCCACATTTGCCAGTTTGGTAACCATACAGTTTTTAGTTGACCCAATATTGTATGACAAAAAACCTGTTATCGGGCTGGTAGAAATAAACAGGGTAATAGAGTTATACGAAAACCCGCTTTTTTTCCAACCCGAACTGACTTATAAAATAGGATTGGGCTTTGAAACGCTTTTGATTTACCTTAAAATGTTGTTTGTGCCATACCCATTGTGTTTTTACTATGGGTATAACCAAATACCGGCAGTTGAGTGGTACAATCCGGTTGCGCTTTTTTCAATGCTCATTCATGTGCTGCTTTTGGGATATGCTTTGTATTTATTGCCGCGCAAACATTTGGTATCTTACGGTATTTTGTTTTACCTTGCTGCCATTTCAATTTATTCTAACATAATACAGCCGGCGCCCGGTATAGTTGCCGAACGTTTTGCTTATGTAGGCTCATTGGGTTTTTGTATAGCAATGGCTGTTTTATTGTTAAAGATTTTTCGGTTTGTGCATGATACAGAAACAGGTGCCGGCAATTCCAAAAACGCACAGTTTGCCTCGGTTTTATTATTTACCGGAGTATTGTGCTTTGCGGTTGTGTTGCCCCGAAACGCTAACTGGTACAACGTGTTTAAGCTATATGAGGCAGATGTAAGCAAGGTGCCTAATTCGGCTAAGGTTAATTTTATGTTTGCAGCATCTAAAATTAAGGAATTTTATGAGTACAAAAAAGAAGAACCGGGTATCTATGAACTTACCATTAAACATCTTAAAAAAGCTATTGACATTTACCCCCGCTATGTGAGCGCCTGGAACAACCTTGGTTTTGTGTATATGTACACCGGCGACAGGGAAAAAGCCATAACCTGCCTTAAAAAAGCCATAGAATATAAACCCACCCACTCCGAAGCGCTCTTCAATATAGGGCTGGCTTTTGACCAACTTGGAAAAACAGATTCGGCAATTTTTTATTATAAACGCGTTTTGGAAGTGGATACGGCAAAAATGGTGACACAAGCCTACGATAACCTTACTAACATCTATCTGACCCAATCAAAACTCGACGAAGCCCTTGATATGCTGGAAGTAGGCCTGCTCCGGCATCCGCAAAGTCTTGCACTTCATGACAATATAGCCAAGGTGTACTACGCCATTGAAGATTACGAAAATGCACTTGCAATGTGGGAAAAAGCCCTGGCAATAAAGCCCGATAATAAGGCTACAATATATAAGTTGTACAATGCCTATAAATCGGTAGGTAATGAGGAAAAAACAAATTATTACCAGAAAAAGCTGCTTTCCATGGCGCAGATTGCACCTAATACCGATACTACCGGAATTTCGCAGGGCGCTATACCTGTTTTGTTTAAGTAAACAGGTTTGTAACGCACCAAAGGGAATTGACCAAGGTACAGGTTCTGAAATAGTAAGAATTTCTAAGCCTCAGTTACGCTATTTAACGTGAGGTTGGCTTTTGGTTTGCAGGCATGGTGTTGACAGATTTTAATTATGGCTTTGGAAAAAAAGACAGGACAATTGCTGATATATGCCGGAGGCTTGGCTGATTTGTGAAAATATAGCAAAAGTGTATGGCATTGACTGACATGTTTACCTGAGCTATGAAAGAAATAACTATGGAGTACAATCCTGTTTAATTTATTAACAAAACATACTGTTAAAATCGGTCAAATTGTTTGTATTAAAAATAATATGTGTTTGCATTGTTTTAGAAGGAACACAACCTTTAAGTTATTTTATTGTATAATATAATTAACATTGGTTTTAAGCGCTTTACGAAGTAAGAAAAAATAATTTTATTTACTTTTTGTTGTGTAAGTAATGGAAATGTAAAAAAAGCAAAAAAAGAACCCTGAATGTTTGGACATTTAGTTAAAAAACTGTTGCTTTATGCCCTATTAGGCAAAGTTTACCATTTTAAATATTTAATTTTTATTATAAATAACAAGTTATGTTTACACATTTACCCAACTTTAACAAAACAAGTGCCATTTTTTCAGTTGCAGTAATATGCCTTGGGTTGCTTGTTTTTTCAGGATCTAAAGCCTTTGCACAAGGCGCCACCTGTTCGGCAATGGAACCGTTGTGTGTAGAAAGCAATGGTACTTTTGCAGCAGGTGTAAATACCGGCAGCGCACCGGCCGGTCCTAATTACGGATGTTTAGGAACCCAGCCCAACCCGGCATGGTACTACATGAAAATTGATGAGCCGGGAACCATTAACGTTTTGGTTACGGCCACCCCTTCTACCGATATTGACTTCGTATTGTGGGGGCCGTTCAGCAGTTATGGTGCAGCCCAAACGGCCTGCGGAGCCATGGGCACCGGCGGGGCATTCGGCAATATTATAGACTGCGACTATTCAGCATCTGCGGCATTAGATGTAAACATAACCGGCTCTATGGCTGCCGGCGATGTATTTGTTATGTTGATTACCAACTATGGCAACCAACCGGCAGATATTGATTTTGAGAAACTGCCTACCAGCAGCGGTAGTACCGACTGCGATTTCTGTTTAAAACCAATTACTGCCAATATAGGCAATTGCCGTTGCCAGGGCAGTAATCGTATTGTTACCGTATCGGGTATTATTGGCGGGGCGCCTTCACAAACGCCGGGTGCCAATTATATTTATGACGTAAGCGGCGGTACAATTTTCAGCCAAACCACTACTGCACCGGGGTCGGTTACCATACTGTTGAACGATGATGAAGTATCGTGGCAGTTGGTTGTTCAAGATGGCGAAAACTGTATGGAGTTTTTCAGCGGGTCTTGTACCGAGTTGGTAAATCCATATTTCTCCGGCGTTACAGGTCCGGTTTGTTCAGATGAAGCGCCCTTTACCGTTACATTGCTTAACGAACCTGCCCCCTATGTCGGAACAATCAGCATACAACCAAGTAACCCCGGCGGCGCTTTCAGTGTCAGCGGAAATTCTGTAACCGTAACTCCGGGCAACCTGCCGGCAGGCTCCGGCGGGCAGTACCAGATTGTGTATTCTGCATCTGCCGGACAATCACTACAATTAGAATGTGAAGGTTATACCACCTTTGCTGCGGTTACTCTTCTAAACTCCTACAGCGCTTCCTTCAGTGTGCCTGTTTCCACCTGTGTAAACTCACCTGTTTCGCTTACCTCTGCAGCCGGTCCCGATACCACGCAATCGGTGTGGAGCGGCCCGGGTGTAACCGATTCCGGTGTGAATGGAACTTTTGTAAGTTCAACCCCCGGTGTTTATACTATTGTACACACCATTTCGGGCACAAACGTTTGCGAGGTTTCTTATTCACAAACCGTTATTGTTGACGATTGCGTTTCGGATTGCCCCAACTTTAACACCATAGAACCGGCTGTTTCCGAAACCTGTTCTGCCGGCACAGTAGATTTAACCATCAGTTTGGGCACTACCGATGGCATTGCCACCAACCTCAACGGGCAAACCCTGAACGTGGCCGCCATAACCAGCCCCGCAAATGCTATTAATGACCCCTACTCCGGCGTAGCATGGAACGTGGGTCCCAATTCATTCAGCATGAACTCGGTAGGCAGCGCATTCGGTTCTATTACTTTCCCGGCAAACAACGGCTGCGATGTAGTAGAATACCAGGTGTTTGCATGGTTAACCAATACCACCATCACCAACCTTGGGCTGCCCGCAAGTTGTCGCCCGTTTGTGGCCACTACCGTAAAAGTATGGCCAAGCACATCGGGCAGAAGCGTAACGGTTTCTTACTCAGAATGTACAGCCTACTTTACCGTGCCTTCCTGCCCCACTACCATGTATGCGGTAACCCCCTCGGGCGCCGATTTTGTTGACGTTGGTTCTACCACCTCGCAAGCCATTACCATTAACACCTACGGAGCGCCGGCAGCTTGTGCATCATCTGCATCTAACAGCCCTGTAGCCGTTATTAACCAATTAACTGCAACGGCAGGGTCTTGCGGTTGCAGCGCCGGTAACCGTCAGGTACAAGTTACCGCCGCAACCGGTTCGGGCAGCTACAGCTACAGCGCCGAAGGTGGTACCGTAAACGGTTCGGGCTTGTTTACCTTCTCTACCGGCGTGTTCAGCGGTTCGGTTACGGTAACCGATAACACCACCGGCTGTCAGGTAAATGTTCCTGTTTCCTGTGCACCGCTTATCAATCCTATTATTATCGGCTCTAAAGGTCCGTTCTGTTTAGATGACCCCATTTCAAACCTTACCATTACCCCCAACACCATAAATGACGGTACCTTTAGCGGCCCCGGTGTAACCGACGGCGCAGGCAATACCGCCACCTTCGACCCAAGTACTGCCGGTGTGGGTTCACATACCATTACCTATACCGCCGCCACCGGACAAACTGCTATTGGTTGTGCTTACACTACTACTACTATAATAGAGGTAACGCCCAACTACGACCCCACCTTCCTCTTACAAACCAACGCTTGTATTGACGATGGCAATATTAACCTTACCTTAAGCAACGTGCCCGCACCCATTCCTTCGGGTGTTACTGCCGATGAAATTGCCGACTGGTATGGCGATGGCGTAACCGACGGCGTAGGCAATGCCGGAGGTACTTTCAATACCGTTACAGCCGGCGTTGGCGTTCATACCGTTTGCGTAGATGTGGGTATTCCTTCCTGTTTGGCTACCTACTGCCAAACCATTCAAATTTATCCCGCAGCCAATGCAACTATAAATGACCGGCAGGTATGTGTAACCGGCGCTTCGGGTAGCTTTACCCTCACCTCGTTGTTCACATCAACCACCACCCCCGGCGGAACTTTTACCGTTACGCCTTTGTTTGGCAGTGGCACCTATGCTATTTCCGGTAGCGAACTGCTCTACACCAACCTGTCATCTTCCAACCCTATTAATCAGGTTCAAATTACCTATACCGTAGAAACTTTGGCTGGTGCAGGCGGCGTATGTTTAAGCACAGACCAGGCGGTTGTTACATTTGAATACAGCGAGCCGTATTTTGATGCCCCCGGTTCTTTCTGTACCGCAGAACCAGACCCCGACCTGACCGAATACTTTAATGCCAACACTACCTTAGGCGGAATCTTTACCGCCAGCACAAACGGCCCCCTGGGTACTTATAATAATGCCATTATCAGCCCGTTTGGCGTTCTCGATATGTCGGCCGCTCAGGCAGCAGTAGGTATTAACGGTTTAGTTTACATACGCTATGTGGTACCCAGCATCAGCGGCGCATGTGTGGATGTAAACCACGAACAGGTAGTACTCATTACCGAAGATTGTACCTGCCCCGATATACAAGATATACAGGCCAGCCTGGTAAACATTTGCGACCCGGTTGATGATTTTACCCCCATTACCGCATTCCCCGTAACCGTAACAGTTTACCTCGACAGCATTTTTGTAAGCCAGGATATTGATTTCTTTGTATCTCCGGCTTCCAGCTTTGTAAACCCATATACACAATTAGCAACCGGTACCGCTACCGCCGTTCAGGGCGGAGGTACTACCACTGCCACCTTCAACATACCGGCAGCAGTCTTAGACTTGTCTGATACCAATTGCGATGCCTCGCAGTTTATTGTGTATGGCTACCTGAACGCAAACGCCATTGCCAACATGAGCTTGTCGCCCACCTGCCGCCCCGTGGTTGCTACCTTAATTAATGTATATCCCGACCCCGACAATGCCGGATTGGATGTAAACAGCCTCGAAATTACCACCAATGGTTGCAACAGCGTATTTAAATACCCGCCCTGCCCCAATTGGATTGTTTCGCCGCCCTCTTACACCGCCAACATAGGTGCTCCCGACCAAACTATTGATATCGTGGTGCAAACAGGTTCGGGCTTCTCCTGCAACGATGCCGTTATTACCGTTCCCATTCCCGAATGTTATGGCGAACTTACCGGTTTTGTAGTGCCCATTACCTCAACCGGCGGCTCGGGTCCCATGCGTAATGAACCTGCCACAAACCCTGCCACCTTTGCCTTCAGCCATGCCATTTGCCCGGCAGATGCCAATGCGCAAATACTTACCTTCTGCGATTACCTCGACATTGCCGGCATTTCCTTCCCCGGCGATCCCGGCGACCCCGTTTATCAGTCGGGCGATGATGAATTTGTTATTTCAAACCCCATTAACTACGCCGGACAAGATTATATGGATTGCGGTACGGTGCAGATACAGGGTATTAACGGTAACCCCTACGAAACTTCCGACCCGGGAGGAGCAGGTTATGACTTCCAGGTGCAGATTTATGACCCCGGCAGCAGCACATTTATACCCATGCCCGATAACTCACCCGTTACAGTGTATGTGGTAAACAATTTACAGGTTTTCGGAGCCGGACCACACCGGGGAAATAATATCAATCTCTTCGGTATGCCCGATGGCTATTACCGTGTATTAATTACCGATGAACCCAACGACATTGGTTCATTCAATACCTATCCGGTTTACTTCTATATACATTGTAACCGGCCCGAATTTGACCAGCAACCCAGCCTTACCTACGACGACACTCCGGGTAATACCGTTACCCTTAATACCGACCCCACCGTTTTAGGTGTCAATGACTTGGGTATTATTTGTCTGGCAGGCGGCAGCAACGCCGTATCGGTTAACGCCACCATTTTTGATGCCGATGCCACCACCCTCGAAACCATAGTGGCAGGTACCATTACCACCGATCTTACCGATACCCCGCAAGATGCAACTTGCGAAGGCGGCGGCTCTGCCATTACCTATACCGAAACCATTCTGCCTTATTCTCCGGCATCTACCGTAGGATTTACCACCTCTGCCGTTAGTGCCTGCGATGACTGTACCGAAACCCTGGCCCTGCCGTTCCCCTTCACTTACTACGGAAACGTCTATAACAGCGTTACGGTATCTTCAAACGGCTTCATCAGTTTCGACCCGGGTGCAGGTACTGGTTGTTGTTCCGGCCAGCCCCTGCCCACAAACGACTTTTTAAACAACATCATTGCCCTTGCATGGATAGACCTGTTCCCGCCGGGTGGCGGCAACATCACCTACGGAACCGATGGCAGCGGCAACTTTGTAATTTCCTTTAACAACGTGGTTACTTTTGGTGATACTTTTGGAGGAGCTGCAATACCTTTGGGTAATCTTGACGGGCAGATTGTTCTCTCGCCCACCGGCAATATTACCATTGTTTCCAATTCCATACCCAATGGCGATGGCGCGACTTATTGTACCTCGCAAGGTATAGAAGATGCTATTGGCACCAACGGGCAGCAAACTTACTACGATTGTGCAGGCACTGCTTACCCCGGTCCGCAAAACATCTTGTTCAGCAATCCGGTAACTACAGCTAATGGTACACCTATCGAAATCATTAACCTGTACCTGCAAAACCCCGAATACGAATGGACCATTGAGCCGAGCGGAACAGCTATCATAGCCACCCCCGACCAGCCCACTACTACCATTACCTTTACCAACACCCAACCCGAAACCTACGACATTACCATTACCGCCTACGACCGCTTCGGCTGTTCTATTCAGGAAGTAATGCGCGTAACCGTTACACAGCCCGCAGATGCCGACCTCGAAGACCGAACCATCTGCTACGATGTGGATAACCAATACGACCTATCCTTTATGTTTGCCGACCCGGCCTTGGGCGGACCTGCCCCCGGCGCCCCCGGCACCACCCTTGCTGGACCCACCTCCTTGGGCGGAACTTTTGAACTGGTTAGCGCAGTTAGCCACCTCGGAGCCGATATTTCTGCCGGTGTTTCTATTTCGGCAGATAATACCTTATTCTATACCGAACCCGGTCTTTACACCATCAGATACTATATTGACACCGATGGCAACGGCAGCGGTCTGGATAACAATTGCGAAGACGAGTCAACCGCCGTACTCTACATCATTCCGCAGCCCGAAATTACCTTCGATGTAATTGACGGATTATGCATAGGCGCAGACGACTACCCGCGCGACCTGCGACCTTACTACGCCCTGGCAACGCCTCCGGGCACTGTAACCATAGTACCCGGCGACCCGGTTTATACCATTGCCGCCGCTTCGGCAGCTTTTGCCACCATTAACCCCGATGGTACCGGCTTCCAACCCACGCCCGGCTACTACGGACCGGTAGAAGTTTGCGTAACCGCCGCTTACACCCTCAACGGCGTTTCCTGCCCCGATACTTTCTGCGATATTATACAGGTACAGGAACCCATTACTGCCACTACCGAGTGTAACTGCACAGGTACACCTAACTTCATCTTAGATGTTACCTTAAACGGCGGCTTACCCGAACTCTTTACCACCGGACCCGAAGCGTACTATAATATTGAGTTCCTGTTGGGTGTTACCTCTCCTGCAACCCCGCCCCAATTTGTTACTGCCGGCAGTACGTTCTCGGTAACCGTAATTGGCGGACAACCCTATATCATCAGAGTTACCGATGCAGTTGGTTGCGAATTCTACGTAACCGGAACCTGCGGTACCGATGGCCCTGTTGAATACCTTGGACTGAATGGCAACTACTGTTTCAACGACCCGCCAACCACCTTGTATGATTACCGCTTCTTCGACCTCGAAATAGGCAACGAACCGCCTATACAGTGCGGTCCGCTTAACGAACTGGAGCTATATACCTGGTCTATCAGCACCAACTTCGGACCTTTTGTTGACGGTACCGATGCCAACGGTTTGGACGACGACCTTACCAACCCCGGACAGGCTGTATTCATTCCGCAAAATGCAGGACCCGGTATTCATGCCATCAGGTATTGTATAGATTACTCGCAATGCCCCGATTACGATGCTGCATTGGGAACTTGTGTGGTTTGTACCGAACAGGTAGTGTATGTATATCCCGAATTTGACCCGTCTTTCGAAACCAATGTACCTTCCGTAGTATGTCTTACTCCGGCCACACCCATTAACCTCGTTTTAGACGATATAGCCAACGTTACCAATACCTTTACCTTCTACGAACCTATTTTCGACCCCAACGCCACCAACGGCATACCCGATGTACAGGAATACATCAACTGGTCGGTTGACGGCAACCCGCTTGGCACCTTAGCAGACGGAAGCGCCAACTATACCCCAACCGAAGTGGGCGTACACTTTATACGTGTGGAAGTAGGCTACGAAGATTGTGTATATGAAGCAGTAAGGGCAGTTACGGTAGTAGAAACCGTAAACGCCACTTTGGGCGATGATATTACCATCTGCTCCAACGCCAGCCAGCAATTTAACCTCACCCAACTCTACATTCCCGGTGTAACTACACAGGGCGGAACCTGGGGTGTGGTAGGCGCACCGCCTGCAGGCACCGGCGTAAGCGGCGATGTACTTTACTATGACACCGACCTCATTACCACCTCGCAAACCATTGTGGTGCAATATTCGGTAGGTGACCCGCTTAACGGAACCACCGACCCGGCAGACGGAGATTGCTATGGTGAAGATATCGTTATCATCACCTTGTTGGATACTCCCGAAACGCGCAACTTTGACCTGCCCGATGTGGTGTGCTCCGGCGATGCCAACCTCGTATTGGCCCAATACCTCAACCCGCTGGCAGGTGCAACCGGAACCTTTACCTCTACCGGTATTTTAGCCGCCGGCGATAGTGAGTTTGACCTTACCGCCACCGGCCCCGGTATTTATACCGTTACCTATACCGAAACCGTAGGTACTGCACCCGACCAATGCATCAACAGCATTACCGAAACCATAACCGTATTGGAAGGCACCGGAACAGTTGACCTCGACATAAGCAGTACCAACGTTTGTATCGGACTTATCCCCTACGACCTTACCGTATTGGAAGGCGCTTCCACCCCCGGCGGAACCTGGAGCGGACCCGGTGTAACAGGCAATTTCCTCGATGTGCCAGTACCCGGTACTTATCCGGTAACTTACTGCGTAAATGATGCCGGTTGTCAGGAATGCCAAACCTTAATGGTTAATGTAGTACCCGAAATTACCTACAACGCCAACGGCCTGCGCAGCGACGATATCTGCATAACCCCCAATGACCTTGGCTCTGTATTCGACTTCGAACAATTTGACCTGTCAACCCTGCTCGACGGCGCTACCCCGGGTGGTACCTGGACATTGGGCATCTTGCCGTTAGGTGCAGTGGCAGCTATTGAAGATGATGTGTTGGCATACCAAATTACAGATGGCGGCGCTGCAGGCTCCTACGCCTTTGTAGTACAATATACTATTGGTACCGACGGCGCCGGCGGACTTTGCGAAGACGTCAGCCTTGTTGGTGATATTACCGTTCGACTCGTTAACCCCGAATGGGACGCTCCCGAATCGTTATGCACTAATGAAGGACCGGTTGATATGTCTGACTACTTCATACCCGATAACCCCAACGGACCAACCGGACTTATCATCGGAACCACCACAGCAGGTTCTTGGCAAATTCAAATGGCAGACGGCTCACCTTATCTTGGAACAGCTTTCAATACTGTTACAGGCGTTTGGGATGTAGCCAACGAAACACCCGGTTTGTATGCCATTACCTGGATTTTGGATAGCTCTAACTATACCTGCTTCGGGCTGGCCCATACCGAAATTGTGGAAATAGAAGCCTGCGCTTGCCCCGATATTAACGACGTACAAGCTTCATCTGCCAGTGTTTGCGGAAATGGTGCGGATAATACCAATATTGACTTCCAGGTTGTAACCGACAGCGAACTCAATGGCGTGGAAGTAACCTTCGGCTATACCGTAGCTCCGCTGCTTATTGATAACCCCAACGACCTGCCCGGTTCACTCACCGTGGTTGGTATCGGAACTGTTTCATTAACCGCAGGCGGCTACCAGGCCAATTTAGTAGATGCAGCCTTCCCCGCACCTAATCCGGCAAACGGAGAATGCAATCCTATTGTGTACAATGTTTATGCCTTTGTTACCAATGCCGATGCAACTGCTGCAGGTTTACTTGGCGATTGCCGCCCCATTGCAATGACCACCGTAACGGTTTACCCCGACCCGCAAACCATGACGGTAATTGCGTTGCCTAACACCAACGGTTTGTCTTGCAGTTATACGCTTGTGGCAAGTTGCGAAGGGTATCAGGTAACTCCCGCAACCTACACAGCCAACCCCAACGACCCCGCTACAACCATTAGCGTGAGCATAAGTGGTGGCGCCGGTCAGCCCTGCGCCGATGGCACAGATTTAACCGTGGACATTGCTGCCTGCGATGCCTGTGTAATCGGCTTCGACTTGCCCGATGCAGTTTGCGAAGACCTTGGAACAATTGCCCTGGATAACTACACCGTATTTACCGGTGGCACCTGGACCATTGAAAACGTAGGGTTTGCAGGCGGTACAATAGATGGCGCTGCTTCCGGTACGGTAGGTGTTCTCGACCTCACTACGGTAAACTTTATAGGTGGTGTGGCAACACTCGAAATTTCTTATGAAATACCCGACGGAACTACCTGCTCCGTAACAACACAAACCGAGTACCTCACCGTTTATGAATCGGAAGAAGCTACCTTAACAGGTGTACCCACCGACCTGTGTATCTTTACCGATACCCCGCTCGACCTGAGTACCTTGTATGGTCCTGCCACCACTACCGGCGGCACCTGGACGATAATTGGTCCCGACGGTGCCAATCCGTTCCCGCTGGGCA
>MTCR01000051.1 GCA_002212725.1 Sphingobacteriales bacterium TSM_CSM
CGTACGGTGGTGTGAGAGGGCTGGGGCGGTTAATGCCGCCCCACTCTACTCGATTGGTAATCGTGGTTAAAAATCTGGCGTAAACTTCGCAAACCCACCGCTTCCTTGGCATAACACCTGCTGCATCTGGTATCGGGAACATCGGCCATCATTTTTTTCCTGAAATCGCACATCGCCTTTCCGTTCCATATTTCCTGCACCGATTGCTCGTTGATGTTGCCAAAACTTTGAGCGGCATCCCAAGGCGACTGGCAACAGGGTGTTACCGTTCCTAATTGGGTAACGTGCAAGTGTATCCACGGGAAAATACAAAATGCTTTGCTGTTTTGTACAAATTCGGGTGTAATGGCAACCGGCAGTTTGGCATTTCGGGAGCGGAAAAGTTGCAGCAGTTTATTTACCATGTCCAACGTATTGCAATTGGCAGAAGGGAAGCGGTAATCTTCAATTTGGTTTTCTAACGATGGGATGGGAGGTTTGAAAATTCAGAACACCCGAAGGAAATTTTATCCCTCAACCGCCTAAAAAACCGGCGAAAAAACATAACCCCTTGAAAGCCAAGGGGTTATGCATAATGAAAGGTGATCCCGATTGGACTCGAACCAATGGCCTACTGCTTAGAAGGCAGTTGCTCTATCCACTGAGCTACGGGACCGCCGATAATTGGCTGCAAAAATACAGTTATTTTCTGTATTTGAAAGGTAAAAGGGAGGTAAAAAGTTCAGTGTGACAAGTTAAATATCCGTATCGGAGAAAAACCGGCCTTCGTGTTGTAATTTAGCGGCACCTATCAAAACCAAATTTTGCAACATCATGACCCCACCAGCAGAGCAAAACAAAATAAACCCTCAAATAGACAAAAGTTGGCTCGAAGTACTGAAAGACGAATTTCAGCAGCCCTATTTTGCGGGCATAAAGCAGCAGTTGTTAGTGGAAAAGCAGCAGGGTATAACCATTTATCCTCCCGGCCCGCTTATTTTCAATGCGTTCAACAAAACACCTTTCGGAAAGGTGAAAGTGGTTATTTTAGGACAAGACCCCTACCACGGACCCGGGCAGGCACATGGCTTGTGTTTTTCGGTGCCCGACGGGGTTGACCCGCCGCCTTCACTTAAAAATATCTTTAAAGAACTGAAAGCCGATATCGGAATGGAAATTCCAAAATCGGGCAACCTTGAGAAATGGGCCGAACAAGGCGTTTTCCTGCTCAATGCCATGCTTACCGTAAGGGCAAACGAAGCGGCTTCGCACCATAAAATTGGATGGCAGCAATTTACCGATGCCGTAATCAGCAAACTGTCTGAGCAACGCAGTGGGCTGGTATTTATGCTGTGGGGCGCATTTGCCAAATCTAAAGCCAAACTTATTGATACTCAAAAGCACTTCATTTTGCAAGCCGGCCACCCTTCCCCCTTGTCGGAGCGGTATTTTTTTGGTTGCAGGCATTTTTCGCAGGCAAACAATATTCTCCTGAAACAAGGCCTTACGCCAATTGACTGGAGTTTGCAACCATAGCAATTTGACCGATGCACCCCAATTTTTCACTGCTTACCTCATTTTATTCCATGCGCCGGCAGTAAAAGAGAAGGTTAATACTAAACTTGCTTTTTTATGTAAAAATACTCAATTTTACAGACTGAAAAGGAGCAAGCCAGCTTTTATTTGTTTAAATTTAAGGCAAAATTCAACCACAGATTAAATGCTTGAAAATGGGCAAGGTATCTAAGACTTATTCATAAATTTTATTAATCATTAACTTAAGCTTATATGAAATCGGGAAGCTACCTACCTAAAACAACATCAAGGGTTATTTGGGCGCTGGTTCTGGCAATGAATATTGGCAGTGCGGTTTTGGCACAAACAAATTCCTGTATTAATTCATCTCAAATTAACCTAAACTCGGGTTGCCCTACTCTGTACTCGCCTGTATGTGGTTGCAACGGCATTACCTATGTCAATTCCTGCGAGGCGCAATACTTTGGCGGTGTTACACAATGGTCGCCCAATGCCTGTAATACCTGCGGCGTATCGGTAATGGCCAACGTAACGCCGGCTTATTGCAACGGGGCAAACGGTTCAATCTGTTTAACCATTGCCCCGGTAGCCGGAACCGTAGCCGGACAGTTCAGCTATACCTGGCAGGGTGGCGGCGCTACCGGCACAGGAACTACCGGCACAAACAGCGCAGGTTCTGCTACGTTTTGTATCAACAACCTGATTCAAGGTTTTTACTTTGTAAGTTTAAGCAATGCCAATGGTTGCGTGGTACCGGTTACTGTGTATGTTCCGGGTTCAGCAACTTCAGCCGTGAGCGGCATCAGTACACAACTGACAACGCAGCAACCGGCCTGCGGAAGCAGCAATGGTTCACTATGTGGCAACATTTTGGGAGGAACCGCCCCTTTTAATGTTACCTTAACCGGGCAGGCTGCTTTAACGGTAAATCCGGCCAATACAAATCCCGATTTTTGTTTTGGTAACCTTGCTGCCGGTTCTTATGTGCTAACCATTACCGATGTCAATGGTTGTTCGTTTCAGCAAACGGTTACACTCAGCGGCGCTTCACTTTCCGTAAATGTAAGCGTAACCTATCCCAATTGCGGATTGGGTACGGCCTGTGTTCAAACGCCAACGCTGGGTGGACCCTATACCTACCAATGGTTTTCCCAAAACGGAACACCTATTACGCCGCCCGCAGGAACGTCGCCGGCTTGTTTGGCTAATTTGCAGGCGGGAGTGTATTCGGTGGTGGTTACAGGCGCATCGGGCTGTACGGCCAGCCAAACTTTTTCGGTTTCTCCATCGGCGCTTACCATCCAACATTCGGTTGAACAAACAGGTTGCAACGCGTTTAATGTATGCGCATGGGTAAACAACACTACCAATGCCACAATGGCTTTATCTTTTGCTTGGGCAAATGCTAATGGCAGCACCTTAACCAGTACACCGTTTACGGGTAATAATTCCGTGGGCAGTTGCCTCAACAATGTTGGACCGGGCACCTATACGGTTACCGTAACCAATACTGCCGGATGCTCGGCCACGCAAACCATTGCCATTCAGGGTTCTACTACGGCGCCCGATATTGCGGTAAACATTTCCACATCTGCTTGTTCCGGCATTGCATCGGGTTGTTTGAGCGTAAGCGGCGGCACACCGCCCTACAATTGGTTTTTCTTTTCGGGCTGTATGCCTGCCTATCCTAATAGTATTAGCGCTATCACTTTGCCTCCGCTTCCCAACCTGTTTACTCCGCCGCCAACGGTTCCTCCCATAGACCTCAATACCCTTGTGTGTGCATCGGGTTTACCGCCCGGCGCTTATACCGTTGCGGTGCAAGATGCATCTGGTTGTTTTGATGTGGTTTGTGTTTCTATACCTGCCGCACAGGGGTTGGCGGTCAATGTCAGTGTTACGCCTCCGATTTGCGGGAGCACCAACGGCTTAGTTTGCGGCGATATTACCGGTGGAACCCCGCCCTATACCATAAATTGGAGCGGTCCGCAGATGGTTGGCGGTGGCACCTCATCGGGGAATTTTGATTTTTGTATTCAAAACGTACCCGGCGGCAGCTATACCGTTACCATTACCGATGCCAACGGGTGCAGCATTTCCCAAACGGTTGCGGTGAATGCTGCCGGCAGCAACACCAATTTAACCGCTACCGTTACCAATGTAAGTTGCAATGGCGGAAATAACGGCGCAATAAATCTGAATATTGCCAATGCAACCGGTGTGGTTTGTTCGGTTATCTGGAGCGGCCCCGGCGGGTTTTCTGCCACCACCGAAGATATTGACAATTTAACGTCAGGCACCTATACGGCAGTTGTTGCCTGCGGAAACTGTACTACCAATGCATCTTTTACCGTATCGCAGCCGCCACAACTGAGCATTGCCGTACAGGCATGGCAACCTACCTGCACCAGTGCCACAACAATTGTTAGCGCCTGTGCACAGGTTAGCGGCGGAACACCGCCATACAGCGTATCTTGGTTTACTGCCAACGGCGCACCGGCCGGAACATCGGCAACGCCTAATAATTGCATAACAGGGCTTGCCGCCGGAACGTACTATGCCATAGTTACCGATGCCGGCGGATGCACAGCGTCGGCGCCGTTTACCATACAGCCGGCACCAAACCCGATGAGTGTACAGGTAAACCTTACACAAACAGCCTGTAGCGGTGCGGTTACCGCCTGCGCAACGGTTACCGGCGGCGTGGGTCCGTTTACTTACTCCTGGTTTTCAACATGGGGAACCATGCCGGTTACTATTCCGGCTAACAGTTTGCAAACAGGTTGTGTTAACCTCACCACATCGGGCAATTTTACTGTTGTGGTAACAAGCTCCAACGGGTGTTCGGTATCTTCAACATTTACCGTTAATGCCGGGAATACCTTAGATGTAAATGTATTGCTTACGCAACCTGTATGCGGCGGCAATGTTACGGCCTGTGCCACCGCTACCGGCGGGCAGGCTCCTTATACTTTTGCGTGGTTTACTGCCAATGGCACATCTGTTCCGCCAACAGCGGCAACCGGTTCTTGTGTAAACAACCTGTCATCGGGCAGTTATATGGTAGTGGTTACGGCCGCCAATGGTTGTACGGCATCAGAAACCTTTACGGTAAATGCCGCAGGTCCTATTTCGGTCTTTATTCAAAATGCCAATACCACCGGTTTGGTTTGTGCCTCGGCAAGCGGAGGCACTCCACCCTACCAGTTTACGTGGTATAATTCGGCGGGGGCGGTTATTCCTTACTCGGGGCTGGTAACCAGTTGCCTGTCAACGCCTAACCTTACGCCGGGCAGCTACACCGTGCAAGTTACAGATGCCAACGGATGTGTGGCAAGTGCAACCATTACCATCGGGGTGCCCCCGGTTGACCCAGGTCCGCTTTCGGTTGTGGTAAATGCTGCCAATGCCTCGTGTAATCAAGCAAACGGAAGCGCTACGGCATTTGCAACGGGCGGCACTTTGCCCTATACCTTTTTGTGGAGCAACGGGCAAACAACGGCTACCATTACCGGACTTACACCCGGCACCTATTCGGTTACGGTTACCGATGCAACCGGCGAACAGGCCATTCAAAGTGCAACGGTGGGAAATACCGATAACCTGTTGTTGAATATAACGGCATCCAACGTAGGATTTACACCCGCAACATCGCTGTACAATGTGGTGCAATATCAGGCAATCCCGTCGGGTGGAACTGCTCCTTACACCTATGCATGGACAACTACGGGGCTGGCATTTGTTTACTACAATAACTCTGGCGGGCTGAACATTTTCGCCATAGGCAATGCCGGTTTTTCCATAACCGTAACCGATGCCAACGGTTGTACGGCTGTAGCTGCCATTGCAGGAACCAATGCCAACAGCCTGCAAATATCCGGCTATACCGTAACGCCGGCCACCGGCAATGGCATTAACGACGGCGCTATTGATATTACCGTTACCGGCGGAACGGGACCATACACTTACCTTTGGAGCAACGGCGCTTCCACGCAAGATGCGTTGGGACTTGCACCGGGCTGGTATATGGTTTTGGTTACCGATGCCAACGGAAACAGTGTAGTAGGATGGTATTGGGTTGGAAATTCGGCAACAAATACCGGCGGGGCAAAACCCGAAGAGGAATTGGTAAATCCCGAAATGAAGCTGTATCCCAACCCTGCACAGGATGGCACAACCATATTTGTACACAACCTGCCCGATGCGGGAGCCGACCTGCTGATTTATGAATATACCGGTAAATTGCTTACTGCTTACAAAGTACGGCAAACCGATAGTTTTGTGGCAGTTGACACTGGCAATTTTACCGCCGGCTTTTACCTCCTTGTGTTACAAAGCACAAGTACCGGCTCTCGGGTTGTTGAGAAACTGAGTGTGGTGAAGTAGTAAGCCGGTTGTTATTTCAAACCGGGCATTTCGCAGAATGCGGCATGTCCGGTTTGTTGTATTTTTGGGTGCAGAGTTCTAACGTAATTTAAAAAACTAACAACAAAGAGTTTTCAGAGCGTATAATAGTCTTCCTTATTCCCTTCGTGCAGGCGTATGTGTCCGTTAAGGGTAAGTTGTACCAACATTCGCCTTGCTCGGCGTTCCGATATGTTCACCATTCGGGCAAATAGTTTTAGGGTAATGCGCTCGTGTTTTTGCAGGTATTCCAGGAGTCCCTGTTCTTTAGAGGTAAAAGTATTATTGTCAACCGTGTTTACTTCTTTGGGCGGCTCATTTCGCAGCACTTTTTCCACCAATTTACCGGCCGGCATGGTTTTGTTGCCGGTTCGTATATATACTTGTTCTTGTCCGTTTTTTAACATGGCCTTGTGCGGTTTTTGGCTGCTTTCTTCTATGCAGGCTGCAATTACGGTTAAAAAATCTTCGGTATATTCCCAAAACACCAAATCAACCGGAGGATAGCAGAAACGCAATGCGGCTTCGGCAATTCGTTCTTTTTCTTTATCGGGTTCTATTACCCCAACAATTTGTCCATCATCGGTAATACCGCTTATCAGTACACCTCCTTTTGTATTGGCAAAAGCGCAGATGGTTTTCGCTACTTTATAAGGTTCGGTAATTTGTTCTTTAAATTCAAGTGTAGGACCTTCGCCCTCTTTTACATACTCCCTGATTTTGTTGTGCGACAAGACGGTAAATGATTTCATGCCTGATTAAGGATTGCTATTTTACCTTTTACATAAAAAGTGCGCTAAAAATACCTAATTTTGCCCTCATTCACCCGATAACTTACCTTATCATGCAAAATAAACAGAGTGGTTTTGATATTGACTTGGGTAACCAATGTTCGCAAAATGCTTTTTCATGGGCAAAAAAAACCTTTGCAAACCGCGCAGGCAAGGCCGGACAGGTGGTATTGAAGGTTGACGGCGCTTTTTCCAATATGCTCGATTTTAACGGGGTAAAAATTGGCATTACCTCCGATGGCATTGGCACCAAAATAGAAGTAGCCGAAAGAACCGGCATTTATGACACCCTTGGTTACGACTTAGTGGCTATGGTAGCCGATGACTTAATAGCCGGAGGATTTGTACCTACTAATATTTCAAATATTATTGATGTCGATAACCTTGATTACAACATTATAGACCAACTGATGCGCGGTTTGCACCATGCCGCCAATTTTGCCGGCATAGCTGTAACCGGCGGCGAAATTGCTGAATTAGGCAGCCGCATTAGTGGTTGGGGAAACAACATGCACTTTAACTGGTGTTCTACCGCCATCGGTGTATTGCATCCACGGCTTCAGCACCCTGTTGACGGTTCGGCAGTGCATGAGGGCGATGCGGTAATTGCTCTGCGCAGCCGGGGTTTCAGAAGCAACGGGTTTTCGGCTGTGAGAAAAATTATGCAGGAGCAGTTTGGAAACCAATGGCATACACAACCATATTCCGACGGGCAAAGTTGGGGCGAAATATTGTTGACTCCATCGCTCATTTTTGCGCCTGCCGTAACAAATGTAATCAACGAAGGCATTGGCATAAAAGGAATTGCTCATATTACAGGCGGCGGCATTGCCGATAATTTCAGACGAGTGCTGAAAGTAAACCGAATGGGCGCTAACCTGCACAACCTGTTTGAGCCGCATCCGTTTATGGTACAATTGGCAAATTATGGGCATGTAACTCCGCAACAAGCCTATTTGTACTGGAATATGGGTAACGGAATGTTGCTGATAACTGCCAATAAAGATGCCGAAAAAACAGTAGAATTGCTCAACACCGCCGGAGAATATCAGGCTCAGGTTGCAGGGCATATTACCGCAAAAAGACGTATAACCATTGAAACCGTTTGGGGTTCAATTATTACGGCACTGGAAAATGAATAAAAAAAGGGAAGGACTAAGAGTAACCTCTGCCTTCCCTCCAACCATTTTCTAACCAAATTTAAACCTCATAAATGAACCTATGAAAAAACTGTACCCGTTTTAACACTAACTGGTGCAACCGGTAATCAGTATTTCAGTTTCAGCTACGAATTAGCCTCAAATATAAATACTGATAGTACATTTTGTGTTACTTTTTGCTCAGTTTTTTTAAAAAATTTTTAAAAAAAAGCACAAATACGTGGTTTGCCTCAATTTCCAATTTTTCTAAACAGCAAAACTGGTAAACTGTTTACCTTTTAAGCTATTTTTTTTGCTTTTTTAAGATAATTAACCCCCTACCTTTTACCCTGTTTACCCTGTGCCATGGAGCAAATAAACATAGTTTGGTTTACCAACGACCTGCGGCTCGATGACCATGCACCGCTATACTATGCAGCACAGGCCGAATTACCCGTTTTGCTGCTGTACTGCTTTGACCCCCAACTGCTGCAACATCCCACTTTTGGCAGTCGCCACGGATGGTTTACCCTGCAATCGCTTCAGGAATTGCAGTTACAATTGCACCCCTTTGGTCAAATATTGTACACGCCGCATATCGAAATAAGAACTGCACTTGAACTGTTGGCCGACCATTACCAAATTCTAAACGTTTTTTTGCAAAAGCCTCAAGCCGCAATGCAGCATGTTCGACAGCAACACCATTCGGCACAACAGTTTTGCCAACAAAACAACATACTCTGGCAGACATTTAATCAGGCAGGTTTGTTTGATGAAGTAATTAATACGCCCGATTGGGAGGCGAAATGGAAAGCCGATATGCTGCAAATGCCCTACCGGGTAAACCTAACCGAATTGACCACTCTGAAATTGCCGCCGGCCATTGCCGCAGCACTCAATGCCCGGCCAATACCCAAAGAGTTTAAAAAAGGAGAAAAACCTTTTTTACCCGATGCCTCATTACAGGCGCCGGGCCCCAGCAACGCTGCCCGCTTGCTCAATACCTTTGTACAAACACGCGCATCGGGCTACCGAAGCCTGCGCAAACTGGCCTTTGCCGCACAAATGGCATCGGGACGCATATCGGCACATCTCGCTTTCGGAAACATATCGGCAAGGCAAGTTTACCAACACATTAAGCAGGCAAGGGCAACCTCTTCATTTCCGGCAGAGCTCACCGCTTTTGCCGATAACCTTAAATTGCGAAGTTTTTGCCTGCAGCAGTTTAGTCTGCACCCCAACATGGAGTACGAAAACCTGAATTATGTGGTAAACGGCATTCGCATAAAGTGGAATGAAACACAGTTTGAAAAATTTACCGAAGCAAAAACAGGTTTTCCGCTTACAGATGCCGCCGTTCTTTGCCTGAAACAAACCGGCTACCTGAACCACCGGCTAAGGGCTTTGCTTGCTTCATTTGTAACCCTGCATTTGTGGTTGGACTGGCGAAAGGCTGCCCCCTGGTTTGCCCGCCACATGACCGATTTTGAACCCGGCATTTTTTACTGGTATATGCAAATAGTGTCGGGTTGTACAGGTGTGTTTCCTGCCTGGGTAGCCAACCCTACGCGCGAAGCCCGCAAAATTGACCCTCATGGGTTGTTTATCAGGCAATGGTTGCCGCAGTTTAGGCAAGTTCCCGATGCATTATGCGGCAACCCGCAGGCAATGTCGGCACTGGAACAAAAAATGTACCACTGCGAACCGGGGAAAAATTATCCGTTTATGATGATTAGCCCCGAAACAACCGCCGACTTTGCCATAACCGAACTGCATCGTATTTTCAGTAAACCGATAGCCATCAAAGAAACAACGCGTTTGCAGCAACTGTTGCTGCCATTGCCACCCCGGTTTGCCGGTAAATACACTTAATGACCTTCATCGCGGCATTAAACTTTACCGACTTTAGCTATTCTATAACACAAACAAGAATATAACCAACATGAAAAAACAAATTGCATTTACTTGTATGTTGCTGGCTGTGATTTTTTGGGCGCAAGGTTGCAGCAATCCCAAAAAGCTCATGTATTCCGGCAATTATGATGAAGCCATTGAAAAATCGGTTCAAAAACTTCGCAAAGACAAGAACAACGAAAAATACATTGCTGTATTGGAAGAAGCCTATATTAAAGCAACCCAACGCGACAACGAGCGGATTGTGTTTTTAAAAAAGGAAGGTAAACCCGATAACTGGCGTGCTGTTTATGATACTTATGTGCATCTGGCTGCACGGCAGGAAAAGGTAAAACCCTTGCTTCCGCTAACTTTGAAATCGGGAAACCGTACGGCAAACATTGCCATTGTTAATTATACCGATGATATTATTGATGCCAAGCAAAAAGCTACCGAATATTTGTATACGCTTGCGGTAAAAAAAATTGACAGCGGGAGCAAACAAAAAGCGCGCGAGGCTTACCGTGACCTACAGGAGGTTAAACGGCTTTACCCAAATTTTAAAGATACCGAACAGCAAATGCAACGCGCCCGCATTTTAGGCACCAGCTTTGTACTGATTGACACAAAAAACTCATCGGGCATACCAATACCACCCGATTTTGAACGGCAGTTGGTAAACCTTAATCCCCGCGACCTCAATTCAGATTGGGTAGAATATCATTTGTCTGCCGCCAACAACATTCCTTATGATTACGATATTATTGTAAACCTGCAAGGAGTGGAAATAAGCCCCGAAGCTTACCATGAAAAACAGTTTGAGCGGGAACGGGAAATTGTAGATGGCTGGGTATATGCCAAAGACTCAAAGGGTAATTACATTTTAGACAGTTTGGGCAACAAAATTAAAACAGACAAGTTTGTACGGGTAAGTTGCCGGGTAACGCAAATTGACCTGTACAAAGAAGCCCGATTGGGTGGTAGCGTAGATTTTTTTAACCGCAAAACCAAACAACGCCTGCTTAGTGTGCCGGTTAATGCCAATGCCGTTTACGCTTATGCCTATGCCACCATTAACGGCGACCGAAAAGCGCTTGACGATGAAAAAGATAAAGACTTGTTGCGTCTTGCCAATAATCCGCCCGCCGGATTTCCGCCCGATTTTGAACTGATTATGCAAACTACTGCCGGCTTGCAGGAGGCAATAGCCGGTGCCATAAGGACAAACAGATCGGCTGTTGATGATTGAGTTTGCAGTAATGTGTATTTTGGGGTAGCTGTATTGAATATTCAGTTTTGGAGGAAGTTAGGAGTTTACCGACCAACGGCATTAACACTGCTTAACATGCGTTAACTTATGCTTAACAACTGCATTGCCAAAACGCCTGTACCTTTGCACTGTTATTCAAATCACTTCACCTAAACTTGCAGCTATGAAAACACCCAACGCAGTATTGGCCATTGCAATGGCCCTTACCTTTAATTTTACAGTAGTACAGGCGCAGCAATCCGATGAATTAAGCCGTCAACTTCGGGCAAAAGTACAGGAAGAAAACAACGCCCTTACAGAAATGTATTTGTTATATGATAACTTGCCGTTTACCGCATCGGTTAAATGGCAGGAAGCAGAAGCATTACAGGTTCATGCCCTAAATTCGGCACAAAGCAAAAAACAGTTCGCCGGTTCGGTAGCAGAGTTGGAAAAGCAATCATCGGAAACTGAAATTGCTGTTCAACATGAAAGTCTGGAAGCACAGATACGGCAATCAGTAAAAGCAGAAGAAATCAGGCTGTTTCAGTCTTACCTTAACGAGCAATACATTGAAAACATAATCAATGGAACTTGCTACCAAAAGGAAGAGGTGAACGAGAACCTTAAATCCGGTTTCAGTAACCTCCCTGTGACTAAGTTGGAAAGCCTTTAGCGCGCTAACTTACCTGTAAATTTTGTCCTGTTTTTATCTAATCGCCGCCTGTATGCAGAGCGGCGATTTTCTTTTTGAGAAACTAAGGGCCTTGCTATGTAAACTTTAGGAAACTCGTAGTACTGACATTTTCCCATGTAGTGCTTTCGTGCAATAGTTTATCTGGTGAAATTATTTTCAAACCATTCAAAGGTTTTGAAGAGATGAAGGTTTTTAAAAGCCCAATTCTGCTTATATTTGGGCGCATTTTTAAGGAATTTTAAGCAAACCACTATGAGCAAAAAGCAAAAAACGGCTTCTATCACAACCGGTAAAGAACCACAGCTAAAGCGGGCAGGGCACAAATCTGTACCAAACAAGCAGCAATACAGAAACCTGTGGCTATTGGGCGGTGTAGTGCTGTTTACCGCACTAGTGTTGTTTCCACTCTTACAAGCCGATTTTGTAAACTGGGACGACGATATTTATATACTCGAAAACCCGCTCATTGCCAATATTGGCGCCAATTTTACCACCTATTTTACCCAAGCCATGGCAAGCAACTATCACCCGCTTACCATGGTATCGTTAGCCATTGATTATGCTTTAGTGGGGCAGCAACCGTTTTTATTCCATTTGGTTAATTTGCTGTTTCATTTAGTAAACACGGCCCTGGTATTTTTCTTTATTAAGCGCATCAGTAAAGGCAACACAGAAGTGGCGCTGCTGGTAGCCTTGCTTTTTGGCATTCACCCCATGCATGTTGAATCGGTAGCGTGGATTTCAGAGCGAAAAGATGTGTTGTTTACTTGCTTTTTCCTTTTATCTATGCTGGCTTATCTTCGCTATACCGAAAGCAATGCCTTAAAATGGTGGTTAGCTGCTTTTGCTTTCTTTGTCATATCGGTGTTAAGCAAACCTGCTGCTGTAACGCTGCCTGTTATTCTGCTGTTGTTAGACTGGTATCTTGGACGCAGCATCAACCTCAAATCACTGCTCGAAAAACTGCCGTTTTTTATTTTGGCTTTGGTCATTGGTTATGTTACGGTAGAAATACAACGGCATACGGCAATAGGCAGTTTTGAGAGCTACTCCATTGCGCAGCGTTTTATGTTTGCTTCATATGGTATGATAATGTACATTGTAAAAATGTTTGTGCCCTGGCATCTGTCGGTTTTGCATCCCTATCCTTCCACTACAAACGGTTTGCCATTCTTTTATCTAATTGCCCCGGCGCTTGCGCTGGCCTTGCTGGCTGCGGTAGCATGGTCGGTAAAACGCACCAGGTTGGTTGTTTTTGGGTTTTTGTTTTACCTAATAAATGTGGCGCTGGTGCTGCAGTTTTTAAGCGTCGGTATGGCCATTATGTCTGAACGCTACACCTATGTGCCTTATATCGGGTTGTTTTATGTGGTTGCTATGGGGTGTTATTACTTCATAGGGCAGAATCAACAAATGGCAACCGCCACACGCACTGCAATAGCAGGCTATGTTCTGTTGCTGGCGGTGGTTACCTTTAACCGCACGGCAGTTTGGCAAAACAGCGAGTTGCTTTGGACAGACGTAATAGAAAAATACCCCGACAAAGCGCCGGTAGCGCACAACAACCGCGGCACCTACTACCGCACCGAAAAACGTTACCCCGAAGCGCTGGCCGATTACAACAAAGCCATTGCCCTTTCGGTTGATTACCAATTACCTTACCTTAACCGCGGTAATGTGTATTTTAACACCAACCAAAATGAACTGGCTTTGGCCGACTATAACAAGTCCATTGAACTGAAAGATGACGATGCCAAGGCTTATTGCAACCGAAGTGCCGTATATTTTCAGCTAAACCAGTTAGAAAAAGGATTGGCAGACGCCACGCGCGCCCTGGAATTGCAACCTATATATCCCGATGCGTGGATGAACCGATCGGTGATTTTTGCATCTTTAAACCGGCACGAAGAAGCTGTTGCCGATTTTACCAGCTACCTGAAACACAAGCCCGATACCCCCAAAATGCTCAACTGGCGCGGCATATCGTACAGGGCGCTGAAAAAACCACAGGAAGCTTTGGCAGATTTTAACAGTGCCATAAAACTTGACCCGAATGTGGGCGAATACTATGCAAACCGCTCATACGCCAATAACGATTTGGGCAACCGTTCCGATGCTTTGTCCGATGCGCAAAAGGCTAAGTCTATGGGTTTTAAAATTGACGATGCATACCTGCAAGGTTTGAGCAATTAAAGGTCAATTGAGTGCAAACCGGTTTAATCTACCAACTTTTGCACAGCCTCGCCGGTTAGGTTAAAAGTTACCTGCTTACCTTCGCCGTTTACATTTACATTCAGATAAATGGTTCTTATGGGGAAGGGAATGGTAATATTCTTATCCTTGTAAGTATTAAAAATGGCTACAATGGCAAGGTGTTGTGCCTGATAATAGTCTGATTGGGAATTGGTAAAGTTAATCCAGAAACGCACCATATAATCTACCGAGCTTTCATTAAACTGTTGGAAAAAAAACTCCACCTCGGTGCCTTCTTTAACACACGGAAGCTTTTTTACCGCCGTTACAGTAGCATCTTTTACCAGTTCCAAATCATCGTCATACGAAATGCCCACTACAATTTCTACGCGGCGTTTGCCCGTTTTTGAATAATTTACCACCGGATGCTCAATAACAGAGCGGTGTGGCAAGACAACCCATAAGCCGTTGGGCTGTTCAATGGAGGTTGAGCGGAAATCGAGTTGTCTAACAATGCCCAAATGGGAGTTGGTTTCTATTAAATCACCCACTTCAAACGGTCGTTTAAAGGCAATAATAACCCCCGATATGAAATTTATGATGAAATCCTGAAAAGCAAAACCTATTGCCAAACCTGCCAAACCCGCCCCGGCCAACAGCGAAGCTACTGCTTTATCGAGGCTCATCACATTGAGGGCCACAGAAAGCCCGATGAAGAAAATAACTATGCTGGCAATATTGCCAAAAATTTTACTCAACGGCACATTTCGGGCATATTTTTCAGATACCCGATGCGTGTAGCGGGTTACTAATCGGGCAAGGAAATAAAAAAACAACATAACCAATGCTGCCAGCACCAAATTTGGCAGCATATACATAAAGGTGTCGTACCAGCTTTCTATTTTTTTTATTATCTGACCGGTACCTGCGCCAAACTGTTGGCGTGCATGTTTCAACGCATTTAAGGAGTCGGTGTTGAATGTAGTTTGAAGCATAGCAAGGGGTTGTACTATAAGGGTGTAAAACGGGTGTTAGTTTTCGCGCACGGCAGCGGCAAACTCCGATGTAGTGTGAAATTCAACTTCGGGGTAATCTCTTTTTGCGGTATCCAAAATCCAGGCGGTTTGCGCCAGAAAAACGGGGTTGTTGTCTTTGTCGTAGCCTATATAATTGGCCTTGCGTTGCAGAAATTCGGCCAATTTTTTTGGGTTGTCGCTGGTTACCCAAAACGCTTTGTAGAGGTCTAAATGTCTGAAACTGCAGGCGGCTTTGTATTCATGCATCAGCCGGTATTGCAATACTTCAAATTGGAGGTCGCCTACAGTTCCCACAATTTTTTTATTACCCACAGGTTGGGTAAAAAGTTGGGCAACCCCTTCTTCGGTTAATTGTTGTATGCCTTTTTCCAACTGTTTAAATTTCATGGGGTCTTCATTTATCAATTCCCTGAAAATTTCGGGCGAAAAACTGGGAATGCCGGTGAATTGCAGGTTCTCGCCTTCAGTGAGCGTATCCCCAATTTTAAAAGTTCCTGAATCATACAAACCTACTACATCGCCCGGAAAAGCATCATCAATTACGTTCTTCTTTTGTGCCATGAAACTGGTAGGATTGCTAAACCGTATGTCTTTATCAGAGCGCACATGGTGGTAAAATTTATTGCGTTCAAATTTGCCCGAACAAATGCGCATAAAAGCAATGCGGTCGCGGTGTTTGGGGTCTAAATTGGCGTGTATTTTAAACACAAACCCGCTGAAAAGGTCTTCTTCGGGTTTTACGGTTCGGGTAACTGTGGGGCGGGGTTGGGGTGGCGGGGCAATTTCAATAAATGTATCGAGAAGTTCTTTTACCCCGAAATTGTTAATTGCGCTTCCAAAAAACACAGGCGCCAAGTAGGCATCGCGGTATAGTTCCATGTTAAAAGGTTCGTAAATGCTTTCTATCAATTCTACATCAGCCCTAAGCCGGCTGGCATCAGCAGCTCCTACTTCCTGGTCTATTGTCTGGTCGTTCAGTCCGCTAATGGAAATGGCCTCTTCTTCTGTTGTTGTTTGCAAACCGGGCACAAACAAACGCAGGGTTTGGTTAAAAAGGTTATAAACACCTTTAAAATGCGTACCCATATTGATGGGCCAACTTAAAGGGCGGGTATGTATAGACAATTTGGTTTCCAGTTCATCAAGCAAGTCGAAGGGGTCTTTTCCGTCGCGGTCTAATTTGTTGATAAAAATAATGACCGGCGTATGCCTCATGCGGCAAACTTCCATGAGTCTTTCGGTTTGCTGTTCTACGCCTTTTACGCAATCTACCACCAGAATTACACTGTCAACCGCGGTTAGTGTGCGGTAGGTATCTTCGGCAAAATCTTTGTGTCCGGGAGTATCTAAAATGTTAATAAGGCATTGGTTGTATTCAAAAGACATCACCGATGTTGCCACCGAAATGCCCCGTTGCCGTTCTATTTCCATAAAATCGGAAGTGGCTGATTTTTTTATTTTGTTAGATTTTACAGCGCCTGCAATTTGAATGGCGCCGCCAAACAGCAGGAGTTTTTCGGTTAGGGTAGTTTTTCCGGCATCGGGGTGGCTAATAATGGCAAAGGTTCGTCTTTTTGCAATTTCTTCGGTATATTTCATGGGGCGGTTATCATTTTTAGATAATGCTGCAAAGATAGTGGTTTTTCGGGCAGTTACCCGTTTTGGCTATTGCTGTGTGGCGCTTTTTACTAATTTTCGCACTTTTTTAGCAATATATCTGCGGGTATTCTAAATTTGTGTATTTTGGCAGGGTAAAACAGGTTTGCAGGCATTGGAAACAGCAGGTAATGAATTTTTTACCCGCATTTATTGTTTAAGAGTTTAGTAATTCCCGGTTGACAGCAAATACAAATGACCATTACCTTTATTATTGGCTTAATTGTTTTGGGGCTATTGCTCATTGCCCTTGAAATGGTATTTATACCCGGTACCACTGTTGCCGGTATTTTGGGCATTGTGCTTATTTTGGGTGCTATATTGCTGTCTTATTACGGATTTGGCGTTCAAACCGGCAACATTGTACTGTTGGGAAGTTCAATGGTAACGGCAAGCCTTATTTTTGTGGGGTTTAAATTCTTTGGCGCCAAGGGTGTTACACTCGATTACAAACTCAATGAAAGCAAGGTAGAGCCGTCGCATCGCGACATTCCCATTAAAATTGGCGATGTTGGCGTAGCTTTGGGCGACATAAAACCACAGGGGAATGCTATTATTAATAGCCGTACCATTGTGGTTCGTTCTACCGGCGAATTTATACCCGATAACACTGAGTTGGAGGTAATAGATGTTACGCCCAACAGGGTAATCGTAAAAATCCGTACTTCTTAACTCCTTAAAATTCAAATAATGACTCTTACATTGGTTAATTTGTTAATTATAATTGTAGCGCTGGCAATAATTCTTGCACTCCTGTTGTATTACATTCCTGTCGGGCTGTGGTTGGCAGCTACCGCTTCGGGGGTGCGCATTTCAATGGTGCAACTGCTGCTTATGCGTTTGAGAAAGGTAAATCCGTCTATTATTATTACCAATATGATTACCGCTTCTAAAGCTGGCATAGATGTAAGCCGTAACCAGTTAGAAGCTCATTTTCTGGCAGGCGGCAATGTAAAGTCTGTTATTAGTGCGCTTATATCGGCCAACAAAGCTGGAATTGACCTTGATTTTAAACTGGCAACAGCCATTGACCTTGCCGGCCGCGATGTGTTTGATGCCGTTCAAACATCGGTAAATCCCAAAGTCATAAACACGCCTCCGGTATCGGCAGTGGCAAAAGACGGTATACAACTTGTAGCCAAAGCACGCGTTACGGTAAAGGCCAACATTCGCCAACTGGTGGGCGGCGCCGGCGAGGAAACTATTATTGCAAGGGTGGGCGAAGGTATTGTGACTACTATTGGTTCATCTGACAGTCATAAGCGCGTACTCGAAAATCCCGATTCCATCTCAAAACTGGTTTTGGCTAAGGGGCTTGATGCCGGTACGGCTTATGAAATTTTATCTATTGACATAGCCGATATTGATGTGGGTAAGAACATTGGGGCCGAACTGATGATTGACCAGGCCAACGCCGATAAAGGGGTTGCCCAGGCGCTTGCCGAAAAACGCCGTGCCATGGCCATTGCTCAGGAGCAGGAAATGCGGGCCAAAGCCGAAGAAGCCCGCGCCAACGTTATACAGGCCGAAGCCGAAATTCCCCTTGCCATTGCCGAAGCATTCAGAAACGGCAAACTGGGCATTATGGAATATTATAACTACCGCAATCTGAAAGCCGATACCGAAATGCGTGAGTCTATTTCTCACTCGTACCGGCAGGTGCAGCAGGGCGGTATTGAAAACGAGAGCGATGAAGTAAAGGAACCCGATGTGCATACAGGCGAAAATACCAACCAATTGCGGTAAATTCCCTTGCAAATGCTTACTTAATTAAACCAAGAGCCGGTAACAATCGGGTATCCCCTCAGAAATTCGGCAACAGACAAGCGTTTTCTGCCTTCTAACTGCAGTTCCTGAGCTGCTATCCAGCTATCGGCACAGGCAATATGCAAAAATGATTTACCATCTGTTTCTACCGACCCCGCCGCTTTGCCCATTGTGGGTATACCGGTAAGTTGTGTGCGGTAAATTTTTAGCAATTGTTGTTGATAGTGGGTAAAGGCGGCAGGGTAGGGGCTTAACCCCCTTATGTGGTTATGAACCTGCACGGCAGGTAAGCTCCAGTGAATACGGCAGGTTTCGGTAAATATTTTGGGCGCTTTGAGAAAATTGCCTTCGGGTTGAGGTATTTTAGGGCAATTTCCCGCTTCAATAGACTGTACGGTTTTCAGCAACAGGCGGGCACCTATGTGCATAAGGCGGTCGTGCAATTGCCCGGCGGTTTCCTCATTGCCAATTGGGGTTTTTTCCTGCATAATAAGGTTGCCGGCATCAATTTCCTGCTCAATAAAAAAAGTGGTCACCCCGGTTTCTTTTTCCCCGTTCATGATTGCCCAATTAATGGGCGCAGCCCCGCGGTAGTTGGGCAGTAACGAGGCATGAACATTAACACAGCCCAGCGGAGGCAAGGTAAAAACAGCCGCCGGCAGCATTCTGAATGCCACCACTACTTGCAAATCTGCCCGAAGCTCTTGCAAATGTTCCAGAAATTGTACGCTGCGGAGTTTTTCGGGTTGCAAAATAGGCAGGTTGTGCTGTATGGCATATTGTTTTACCGCAGTCTGCGATAGTTTTTGACCTCGTCCGGCAGGTTTATCGGGTGCGGTAATAACGGCTACTATATCATAACCTGCTTCTGCCAGAATGTTTAAAGATGGTACTGCAAACTCGGGCGTACCCATAAAAACAATGCGCATGTGCTACTTTTTAAGGTCCGAAAAGGGGATAAAATTACAATAAAAAACGGGACAATTTGGTCGTTGCCCCGTTTCTTGTGTGAAGGCTTTAGCCTGTTTATCAGGTATCTTGTTCAAAACTGAGCGATACAGAATTAATGCAGTAACGCAAACCGGTTGGTTCGGGCCCGTCGTCAAAAACATGTCCAAGATGGCCGCCGCATTTTTTGCACATTACCTCAATACGGTGCATACCATGACTGTAGTCATCGGCAAGCAAAACATTGTCCTGCGCCAGCGGCGTAAAGAAACTGGGCCAACCGCACCCAGAATCGTATTTTGAATCGGAGCGAAATAAAACGTTGCCGCACGCCGCACATTTATAAGTACCGCTATCCTTGGTAGTGTAATATTTTCCGGTAAAAGGACGCTCGGTACCTTTGTTGCGCAATATTTGGTATTGTACATCATCGAGCAATTTTTTCCATTCTTCTTCGGTCTTCTGAATTTCAAAGTTCATAATTGTTTCTTTTGCAGGTGAAGCAGCGCAGAACGGATAAACCATTCCTACGCTTTTTGAATGCAAAGTAAACAACAATTCTGGAGGGTATTTGTTGCTTGTGCGACAAATTGAATAACTATTCTACAAGGAAAAGGCGCTGGGTTATGGTTTTACCGTTTGCCAGTTCCAACGTTACAAAATAAATGCCGGGTAACAAAGACTCTGCTGTGAGCGGTACCTGATTTTGACCTTCAGGCAAATCAATTGTTTGAATCTGCACGGTTTGCCCCGATGAGTTGGTAAGCATTATTCGCACGGTTTGGCTGGTAACTACGTCAATTTCGGCGTTTACCGTTCCCGAATTGGTTAAATTTACAGGCAACGCCAACCTGTTTGAAGAAACCGGATCTTCGATTAACACTGTTTGGCAAATATCATCCTCGCAGCCGTTGTTGGTCCAGATGAGGAGGCAAACGGTGTAGGTTCCTGCTTCGGCGTAGGTGTGGTTGGTGGTGGCGCCTGCATCGGGTCCCGAAGAAGTTCCGTCCCCGAA
>MTCR01000046.1 GCA_002212725.1 Sphingobacteriales bacterium TSM_CSM
GCAATGTAACCTGCTGGATGTTTCGGCTTTCGGCAGCAGGCGAGTTGCTTTGGATGCGCGAGTACGTGTATTGGGATGCCTACGCCCAACTCATGTTTCTGTACGGCATTACCGAAGACCCCTACGGCAACATTGCCGCTACGGGCTATGCCGTTGCCCCCAATGAAGAAGGCGTTTTAGATGAGCAGGCGGTATTGCTTAAGGTTAACAATATGGGCTGCCTTAGCGCAGATTGTAATGATGATATTATTATCAACTCCGTTATTGGCAATACTGCTGCTGTGCCAATTCCGCTACACTCCGCCCCCGCCCTGCAAATATACCCCAACCCTGCCAACCAAACCGCTACTTTATTATTGCCCGCCGCCTGCCACAACAAAGAGGTGCAGGTTATTTTATACAATATACGGGGCAAAGAAGTGCAGCAACTAAACAGCAAGGGGCAACCACAGGTACTTATCAGCAATGACAACTTGCCTGCAGCAGGCATCTACATTTGTAAGGTGTTTACCCAAAACGGTTATATAGGAACGGTTAAATTGTTGTTGGAGTAGCCGTACTTATTTAGGTTGTACCTTTGTTGGCGCTGTTTTTAACTAACTTCCTTTCATTTTACCGCAAAAAACGCAAAGTTCTGCAAAGTTTTTTTTGCTCTTTATGGTCAATGCTTCCAATCGGCAAGGAGCAAGAGAAAATGCCGGAATTTACAGATAGTACCTAAATAGTTACTTTTACTCATTTTTACCCCCTGTATTTGGTATAATGCTTGGGTGTTAAAACCCAAACAAAATGCGCTTAGTATTTTTGTCAATGCGGTTTTCGCGATATACGATGTCGAAATTATACTTCACCGTTCCAAGTGTTTTTTGTATTCGCTTAAAAATGGCGCTGCTTTCGCCGGCAAATTCGCTGCAAACATCGGCGTTCATTTGGCGTTGTTTTTCCACAAATTTTTCGTATGAGCTTATAAAGTCATTAATTTCGAGCAAGAGCAGTTCGTATTCGTTCAGGTAAAATTTTACCTGTTCAATATGAAACTGTATATTGTCATCGCGGTTGGTTTCAAAGTTGGTAATGCCAATGGCGCCGGCATCGGAGAGCAGGCTGTTAAAAAACAGGTTGCGCTGTTGCGCCATAAAATCGTAGGCAAGCGTGTTTTTATCGGTTACATAGCGGTCATAGCCGCCGCCGTAGTTAATGGCTTCAAGGTATTCGGAAAAAAACTGTTTGGAAGCATCGCGAAAAGCGTCTAACCGGGCATTGAGGTTTTTAAGTCCGGCAGCTACAATCTGGTATTCCGATTTTACCTGATTGGTATAGTCTAAAATACAGGTAAGTTTTTTAAAGTTATCGGTTTTTAGTTTTTCCTTTTTGTAGTAGTTGGCTAAAAAGTACGAAATAAGCGAGAAGCTGGTAGAAATTATCGGGTTATTAATAACCGGAGCAATTTGTTTCAGGTCGTCCATATTAAATACGTTGGCAAACATACCCACCTTTTTGTCGCCCAGAATTTCAAGCGAGTAGTTTATAGATTTGTTAAACTCGGTGTAGTTGGTGGGGTCTGCCAGCGCCGAAAACTCGTTTTGCAGGAGCAATTGGCTAAAGGATAGGTTAAACTGGTTGGTTTCTTTTACAATATGGGTAATAACCTGTTCGCCTGCCTGATACCTGTTGGTCAGGTTATTTACCGAAGAGCGGTATTTTTCCTGATTGGCGTTAATGAGGGTGGCGGTGATGTCGTTCCGGTTGGCAAAATCTTTTTCGAGTGTGCTGAGGCGGTCGGCTAATTTTTTGTTTTCGGCCATAATTTCAGCCGATAGTTTTTCTATGTTTCCCTTGTTAAATAACTCCACCCTGAAAGTATCGGGCATGTCGGAAACAATGGTTTGTGCAATAGCCGGGCAGCAGATGATGAGCAAGAGCGCCAGGGCGGTGGTAATTTTTTTCATGCTTTAAAAAATACATTTTTTTGTTGAGCAATGCTGTTGTGGCAACAAGCCCGGTAAGGGCGTTGTATATCGGATTACATAACGCAAAACGGGGTGTTTGAAGTACGGGTTGTGGTAAAAGTTGCAATGTTGCCATTACAACAAAAAGCCCGGTGCTACCGTAGCAGGCGGCGGCACCGGGCAATGGAAAAACTGCACCTTGGGTAGTTACCGGGGCATATAATAGCGCGATTCTACAACGAGTTTATCGTTGGTAATGCTTAGTCTTTTGGCAGCGCTAAGGGTCATACTTAGCAATACGTTGTCGTTTTGCGGTGTATCGGGCAGTTTTTCTATTACCATTAAATAAACCGAGCGGCCGTTTATGGGGTTGGTTACTTTAACCACCGTTTTGGGCGGGGCATTTTTATGCAGGCAATACAGGTTGCCGCTGCTCGATTTTTCGCCTGAGTCATCGAACCAGGTAGCGGCGCCGGTTTGAAATTTAAGGCGGTATTGCCCGGTAGTGTCTGTTTCAAACTCCATGTATTTTTTTTGGAACGGCGGAATGCTGCTTGCTGCGGGGTCGGCTTTTGCTTCGGCCAGTTCAAGGGCTACCAGTGCTTCGCCGGTGGGCATAATCCAGTCAATAATAATTTCCTGCCCGGTTTTAATACTGCTGTCGGCCAGGTTGTTCCAGTTTTGGAGGGTAGCCATGGGTTGGTTATAGAGTTTGGCAATGCTGTAAAGGGTTTCTTTTTCTTTTACCTTATGCTTTACCGGTTTTAGTTTGGTATAGGTGGTGGCGTTCTGCGGCGTGGTGGTTGCTGCCGGGGGCTGGTTGTTTACTTTAGGCGCCGGGGTGGTGGTATTGGCTGCAGCATTGGTGGCAATGGTGGCATAGGTAACCGGTTCTGCTGCTGCTGCATTGCCGCGCACGCTTTTGGTGGCGGCCTGTACATTGGCAACGGGTTGTGCCAATATGTCGGTTACTGCGCGGGCAATGGGTTCTTCGGGGGTTTTATTGGCCATGGGCATTTGGGCGGCATTGGCATTAGCTATGGCATCGGTGTTTAAAAAAACGGTTGATTGACCGGTTGTTTGGGTAGGAACGCTGGCATATACCATGCCGGTTTGCCCCTGTTGTGTGGCCGCATTGCTGCCGGCCGGCAGGGTTATTACCTCGCCCACGTTTAGCTTATTGCCCACAATAGCGGGGTTTTGCAGTTTTATATCATCTACGCTTACACCATAAACCGATGCAAGTTTATACAGCGTATCGCCTGTTTTAACGGTGTAGGGCACGCCCTGTTGTTGCTGCGCCCATACCGAAATGGTAAAACTAACCAAAAATGCCAGAACGACTTGTAATTTTTTCATGACTGAGTTTTGTTTAAAAACAACGGAAAGGGTTTAATGAATGGCTTATTGCTAACAAAAATACAAAAAACGGGGTAAATTAATTTTTTGATGCGTAATTTTTAAGAAAATTATGTTATTATGTACCAAAAATATTGCCAATTTGAGTAAAAAACGGCTTCCTGCTGTTATTTTGCAAGGGCTACCGGCTGCAAAGGTAAAAGTAATTTTATTTTGTTATGGCTAAACGGCAAAAAAAGAACTGTTTACGCCCTGTGCGGGGGCGCAGGGCTGTTTTTACCCTGCTTCTTGCACACCTGTGGTTGTTTGGCATCTTTCTGTTGCCTAAATTTGCGCATAAACAAAATTAGCCCTTGCCCTATAGCGTTATCTGAACTTGTTGTTACCTCTTTTATCGTACTCCGAAACCCTTTTTACCTGTTTTTTTGTTTTTGTTTTTGACATCTTAAACCCCGGTTTGTAAAAAGCAGTTCATACCTTTTGACCCGTTTCAGGCGCATAATTACCTCTTTTTTGGTGCTGGCGGCAGCCTTGCTGCTGCTGGCCGGGTATTTATTGTACTGGCTCCGGCAACCCATAGTGCAAAGCATACTGGTAAAAAAGGCCTTAACCGAAATTGTTGGTAAACGCCTGCTGCATACCGAGGTGCGCGTGGGCGCTGTATATGTTGATGTGTATGACCGACTCGACATCAGGGATTTGTATATTGAAGACTGGAACTGCGATACGCTGTTGTTTGCTAAACGCCTGCTGGCAGAAGTGGACAGCCTCTCGCTCAGAAACAGGGTGTTGTTTCTGAAAGGTGTTGAACTAACCAACCCTTATGTGCACTTTAACCGCCCCCTGCCCGATGAAAAGTATAATTACCAGTACCTGCTGGGGCAATTTGGCGGCGGCAGTTCAAAAAAAACTGCGCCGGCTGCACAACCCGATACCTTGCCCCCTTCGGCGCCTTTTAACCTGCAGCTTAATCTGGGGTTCCTTACGCTTAATGCGCCCCGGTTCTGCATGACCGATGAGGCCGGCGGTTTAGACTTGACGGTGCAGTTGCAACAGTTGCACGCCGGTTTTTCGGAGTTTAAGCCCTTTGAACAGCAACTGAGTTTTAATACCGTGCAGCTTGTTTCGCCCCGCGTATCCCTTACCGATACCATTGGCAGCCCCAAAAAGGAAGAAACGCAAGATTGCGACCGCCCCCTGCATATTTCGGTACCCGGTTGGCTGTTTGCCGCCAAGCAACTTGCCCTTACCAACGGCAGTTTCAGCCTGTACACCGGTAAAACCACTAAAAGAAAAGAGGTAATTAATTTTAAAAACCTGAAAACCGATAACATACAAATTGGTATCAGCAATCTGGTGTTTGGCGCCGATACCATAACCGGCCATATAGACCAACTGCAACTTAAAGAGCAATCGGGTTTTGAGGTAACCCGCGCATCGGCTTTTGTGCTGCTCTCGCCCCAAAAACTGGAACTGGCCAACCTCACCCTGCAAACGCCCAATACCCGCCTGCAAGACTATGTGGCCTTTAAATACCCCAGCCTGCGGTGTTTTTCAGATTTTGTGGAACGGGTAAAATTAGAGGTGCGCCTGAAACCAAAATCGTATTTTACCTTTAAAGATATTGCCGCCTTTGCCGGCGGTTTGTACAAAGAAGCCGTTATTGCCAAAAACATAAATACCCGAATTAATATTTCGGGCAGGTCAAAAAACGAAATCAGCCGCCTAAGTGCCGAAGGGTTGGCGCTGCAAATTGGCAACACCACTTTTAAAGGCGATGTGCGTATGCGCGGCCTGCCCGATTTTCAGTCAACCAACATAGATTTTAAAGTAACCGCCCTGCGCACCAATACTACCGAAATAAAACGGTTTCTGCCTCCAAAACTTAAACTGCCGCCCGAAATTGACAAACTCGGTAACCTGTATTTTACCGGCCGTTTTTCGGGGTTTCCCAAGCATTTTGTGGCAGAAGGAACGCTCAATACCGACATAGGACAGGTACAATCTGATGTTAAAATGGACATCGGGCGCATCCTCAGCTATTCGGGCAGGGTGGCCGTAAAAGAGTTTAACCTCGGCACCTGGCTCAATCAACCCGAAAAATTCGGCAAAGCCACCTTTTCGGCAAACGTAACCGGCAAAGGCGTAAAATTAGACGAACTGCAGGCCGCCATTAACGGTAATATTGTGAGCTTTACCTTTAACAACTACACCTATACCAATGTGGCGGTAAACGGCAACATTGACCGCCGCCTGTTTGCCGGAACCGTGCAGGTTACCGACAACAACATGCAACTGAGCTTTAAAGGCTCTGTTGACCTGAACTCCGAAACGCCTAAATATAACTTTGTGGCCGATGTGTTTAAACTGCGCCTCAAAAAACTCAACCTCTTTAAAACCGATAAATTATCCGATGATTTTGTTATATCGGGGCGCACCAACCTCAACCTCATAGGCAAAGATATTGACGACCTGTTTGGCAATGCCGCTTTTTATGAGGTAAAGGTAAACAACGGTAAACGCATTTTTGCCCTCGATACCGTAACCTTAGTTTCTACCCTTGCCAACAACCGCCGCACCCTGCAACTCAACTCCCAAATTCTTACCGCCGATGTTAACGGCAGTTTTACCTTTAAAGAACTGCCCAATGCTTTTATAAACCTGCTGCACAACTACTTTCCCTACCGTTTTAAATACACCAAACCCACGGCACCCCAAATTGCCGATTTTTCCGTTAACATCAATAACCCTGCTTTATTATCGCAAATATTTATACCGGAACTCGAAAGCCTTGCCAATACCAGCGTAAAAGGTAATTTTAACTCGCAAACCAAAACGCTGCAACTAAAAGGCAAGTCCGATGAAATTACCTTTGCCGGAAACCGCATCAGCGGCTTTAACATAAATGCCCGGTCCGATGAAAAACAACTTGCATTCACTGCCGGTGTCGACTCGGTGTACCTGTCCGCAAACAAACTTACCATTCCCGACATCAGAACCTCCGGCGTGGTATATAACGACAGTATTAATTTTACCCTTAAAGTAGCACCCGATACCGCTGCCAATTATGCCCAGATTTCGGGGCTTGTTTTTGCCAATTCCGACACGCTGAAAATGAAATTCGACACCACCGAAATAGTGGTAAACCGGAAAAAATGGGAAGCCAATACCGGCACCTTTACCTATAAAAATAAAGATTATTTTGAAATTGATGACGTGGTGCTGCGGCAAGACGAACGCAGTATAACCCTGCGAAGCCACCCCTCGCGAAACTACAACAACTACACTCAGGTTTTTCTCGAAAATATCTACCTCTCAGATTTTAACTATATACCAACTATTGCCAAATTAGGCATAGATACCAAAGTAAGCGGCGAAATTGCCCTGAAAGATGTGTTTAACCAGCAAATTATTATTGCCGAACTAAATGCCGATGACTTTGTGTTCAGAAAACAGTTTATTGGCAACCTGCGGCTGCGCGCCGATAAACGAATGAAAACAGACGACCTTCATGTAAGCCTTGATGTAAGCAACGATAAATATGACATTAAAGCCGCCAACGGGCTGGTGGTGCTGCCCAAACAAAAAGGAGAAAAACCGTATATTGACATCAGCGCCAACATAAGAAGAGGCAACCTGCAATTCATGGAAGCATTCCTCGGTACGCTTGTTTCAAGAACCGAAGGAAATATAAAAGGATTGCTGCGGGTATATGGAAACCTGTCGGAACCTAACTTTAAAGGCAATATCTTTGTTGAAAACGGCGCTACTTCCGTTAACTATCTCAATACCCGATACAAACTCAAAAACCAAACCATCGTTTTCGACGATAAATATATCAGATTTAACAATACCGGATTGCAGGATACGCTGGGAAACACCGCACGTGCAAACGGCTTTGTCTTTTTGAACGACCTTAAAAACATGAGCATTAACCTCGACCTCACTACCGATAACCTGCTCCTGCTCAATACCACGTTTCAGCAAAACAATACCTACTATGGCACAGCCTTTGGCGGAGGCGTGGTAAATTTCAGAGGCCCGTTTAATAAACTGGATATTTATATTAATGCCCGCTCTAATAAAGGAACTAAATTTTACCTCCCCATCAACTACGAAACCGACGTTTCGGAAAACAACATTTACACCTTTATCAACAACGGCGCAGGGGTAAAACCCGAACCCCCCAAACCTGTTTCCTCATCGGGCATGAACATTGAGTTTGACCTTGAAATGACACCCGAAGCCGAAATACAAATCATTTTCGACCTTCAGGCCGGCGACATTATCAGAGGCACCGGCTTTGGCGATATTCAAATGGATATCAGCACTATTGGCGATTTTAAGTTTAATATGTATGGAAAATACACCATAGAACAGGGCAGCTACCTCTTTACCCTGCAAAACATCATCAACAAATATTTTCAGGTGGAAAAAGGCGGAACGGTTAACTTTGCCGGCAACCCCTACGATGCACTCTTAGATGTAAAAGCCATTTACAGCCTTAAAACCAACCGCGATAACCTGCTGAACGATGCCGAAATTGCCGCCCTTATTGACCAGCCCGACCTGAAACGCCGCGTTCCCATTGACGTGTTTCTGCAACTCACCGGCTCCCTGCTGCAACCGAATATTAAATTTGAAATAGCTCAATCCGAACAACCCGTAACCCGCGTTGATGAAGCCATTGGCGCCAAACTGAAAGAACTGGAACTCAACAACCAAAACGAACTGAACAAACAGGTCTTCGGACTACTGGTGCTCAACAGCTTTATGTCGCCCGAAAAGGTAAACCTCGACCTGCGTTCGGGCGTAAACACCACCGTTAGCGAACTGCTGTCCAACTACCTGTCAAGCTATCTCAATCAGGTAGTTTCGGGCCTGATACCCGACAGTGAATTTAATATTAACTGGCGAAACTATACCTCCGGAACCGAAACCCAAAATCCCGAAGACCCCAATGTTTTCCGCAATGAAATTGAACTGGTGCTTACCAAACGCCTGTTTAACGACCGCCTTTCCATACAACTGGGCGGCAACGTAGATGTGGGCAACAATACCGGCGCCCAGTCGGGCGATGCACAGGTATATTTTGCCGGCGACTTTGTGCTGGAATACCGCATTACCCCCGACGGACGCTACCTGCTTCGGGCTTTTAACAAAACCGATTACGATATATTAAGCGGAAACTATAACAAAACCGGCGCCAGTTTATCGGTAAATCAGGAGTTCGACTCGTTTAAAGACCTTTTTAAGAAGAAGAAAAAGAAAAAAGCCAATAAATAACCCGCCTCATTAACCCGGTACTTAAAACGCCATACACAAAAAGCTGCAATAATGAACGCATTTTGGATTATACTTACAGGCTCGCTGGTGGGTGCATCTTGCGGTTTGCTGGGGTGTTACCTCGTATTACGCCGCATGGCCATGATTGGCGATGCCATTGCACACGCCGTTCTGCCCGGTATTTTTCTGGCTTTCTGGATTGCCGGAACCCGCGCATCGGTACCGGTATTGCTGGGCACTGCTGCCTTTGGCGTACTAACCACCTTCCTTATTGAATGGTTTTCGCGCAAAGGAAATTTTCAGGCAGATGCCGCAATTGGGCTGGTGTTTACCTTTCTTTTTGCCGTTGGCATTATTTTAATTTCTGCCTTTGCCGGGCAGGTGGAACTAGACCAGGAATGCGTTTTGTATGGCGAAATTGCCTATGTGCCTTTAGATATCTGGACTACCGCCGGCGGCACAAACCTTGGCCCGCGAACTGTATGGACTATGGGCGCTGCCCTGTTGTTGGTGTTGCTGCTTATTGTGCGGGGCTACAAAGGGTTGTATATAACCACCTTCGACCCCGGTTATGCCCAAACCTTGGGTATTCATACCGGCCGGTGGCATTATTTGCTCATGAGTGCAGTATCGTTTACCACCGTTCTGGCCTTCGATTCGGTGGGCGCTATACTGGTGGTAGCTTTTTTAATTGCGCCGGCGGCCATTGCCCTCCTGCTTACCAACCGTTTTGGGGTTATGCTGTTGTTGTCGGTAGTGGTGGCCGTGCTGGCATCGGCCGCCGGTTATGGCTTGGCCGCTGCCATAAACGGTTCGGTTGCCGGGGCCATGGCTACTATGCTGGGCATTTTCTTCGGGCTGGCTTTTTTGTTCTCGCCCTCGCAGGGTGTGGTGTTTAAATGGTGGCGCAACAAAAACAACCCGGTTGCCAAAAGCCATCCTTCGGCATAGGCACTGCAATATGCCACGCAACACAGGGCAAAACAACCCGGCATGTACCTTGTACATTTGGCATATAGGTGGCATGGTATTACAAACAAAGTACTTTGCCGGTAAAAATAAGCCACCGGCAACAGGCAAAAAATAACATTACCGGCAAAAATTTACCCCAATATGGCTTGGAGTGTGTTATTTCGGGTCGTTTTTGAGAATGTTAAAACATATACGGTAAAACCGGGGCATTGCTGTATTGGAGGTATGCCGGGCAGAGGGCAATTTTTTTAGATATACGAGTGCAATGTTACACCGCCAATAAAAAATTGCATTACCTTTGTTTGAGCGAGCCAACCTATATTTTTATTTTAGCTGTAAAGTAGTATGCTGCAATTTTACCCTGTTTTAACAAATGCTGCCCGGCTGTGGGTGGTTGTGTTGGTGGTGTTGCTTGCACAAGTTAGGGTAGTGCAGGCACAAGATAAACCCCAATCAAAAGACGAAAACCTGCCCGATATTGATGAACTGATAGAAAACTTAACCGAAGATACCGAAGATGCCGAGGTAGATTATGACACCTATCAGGAGAAACTGGCAGATTACCTGCAAAACCCCGTAAAATTAAACAAAGCCGGTTATGAGGAACTTTCCGATTTGGGACTGCTCAACGACAGCCAAATTAACGGTATTCTCAACTACCGCGATGAAGTAGGAAAATTTATTTCCGAATATGAACTGCAATCGGTTCCCGAACTCGACCTTGAAACCTGCCGCCGCATTGCCCCGTTTGTTACCGCCGGCGATTTAGACGACTACAACATACCCTTTTACAAACTCATGTACGAAGGGCAAAACCAGGTTTTTTTGCGTTGGCAGCGTGTATTGGAAGAACAGGCAGGCTATGTACCCGATACCCTGACTGACGGCACCGTGGCGCCGGTTTATAAGGGCAGCCCCTACCGCCTGTATGCCCGCTACCGCTATAATTACGGCAATAAAATAAGCTACGGCGTTACCGCCGAAAAAGACCCCGGCGAAGAGTTTTTTAAGGGTTCGCAAAAAAGAGGTTTCGATTTTTACTCGGCGCACCTGTACCTGCGCAACATCGGGCCGTTTAAACACATTGCCCTGGGCGATTATGAGCTAAGACTCGGACAAGGTCTTATTGCCTGGACAGGACTTGCTTTCAGAAAAGGCAGTTTTGTTATGAACATTGCCCGCAACAGCCAACCGCTAAAGGCTTATACATCGGTAAACGAAAGTTTGTTTTTCAGGGGCGCAGCCACTACGGTGGGTTTCGATAAGTTTGAACTTACCGTTTTTGGCTCCTACAAACCCGTAGATGCCAACGTAACCGCACCGGCCACTGCCGATACCCTTACACAGGAAGAGGGCGAAGAAAGCGACCTGCCCCTGCCCGATGAGGACGATGTGCAGGAAGTGTCCAGCCTGCTGCTTTCGGGGTTTCACCGCACCAATGCCGAACTGGCCGACCGCCACAGCCTCAAACAATTTGTTTCGGGCGGCAGTTTCGGGTATAAAAGCCGCAAATTTTCCGTAGCGGTTAATACCATTTACACCCGTTTCAGCGCCAACCTGCAACCCTCCGTTGCCGCTTACAACCAATACCGGTTTAGCGGCAGGCAACTGCTCAATTCAAGTATTGACTACCGTTTCCTGTGGCGCAACTTCCATTTCTTTGGCGAAACCGCCATAAGCGATAACGGCGGAATTGCCACCCTAAACGGCTTGCTGCTTGCAGTTGACCCCAAAGTATCGTTCTCATTTTTGCACCGGTACTATCAGCGCAACTACCAATCGCTTTTTGCCGTGCCTTTTGCCGAAAGCACCCTGCCCAACAACGAAAACGGCGCTTTCATAGGGGCTTTTATAAAACCCGTTCGCAAGGTGGAAGTAAGCGCTTATGCCGATGTGTACAAACACCCCTGGCTGCGCTTTTTAACCGATGCCCCTTCAAACGGTGCCGATTACCTCTTGCAGGCCTCCTACAAACCGCTTCGGGGAATTGAAATGTATCTGCGTTTCCGAACCGAAACCAAGGGCAGAAACCAACCCGATAACACCACCCAAACCGATTACCTCAGCAACCAAACCCGAAGCAGTTTGCGGTTCCATTTGCAGTGCAAACTCAGCAATACCGTAACCCTTAAAAGCAGGGTAGAGGGCGCCTGGTTTAAAACCGGCAACGGCGCTACCGAAAAAGGGGTAATGGTGTACCAGGATATTAACTTTAAACCGCTTTCCTCGCCCGTATCTTTCAACACCCGCTTTGCCCTTTTTGATACCGATTCGTACAACGCCCGCATTTACGCCTACGAAAACGACGTGCTGTACGTATTCAGCGTGCCGCCCTACTACAACCGCGGAAGCCGCTTTTACTTTGTGCTGCGCTACAAACCGTTCAGAAATATCGATATCTGGCTGCGCTACGCCCAAACCTACTGGGCCGACCAAAAAACCATAGGCACCGGCCCCGAACAGGTAAACGCCAACCATAAATCCGATGTTAAGGCCATGGTTCGGGTTAAGTTTTAGGTAAACTCCGGTTTTAAAACATAGGATGTTTAAAAAACATACTATGTTTTGTGCATCCTCTCGCCGTTGCCTGTGTCTCACAGGCAACCCTCCCGCCGTTGCGGGTGGGACACCGGCAACCCGTCAGCGTTGAGAGGAGCGTTGTTTGTGAGGACACAAACAACGGCGTTTTATATATGTATTGCCTTTTCTGCCATTGCCTGTTCCGCCGTTGCCTGTGTCCCACAGGCAACCCCCTTCTGCCGTTGCCGGTATCATCAGAGAGCGTTGAGAGGAGCGTTGTTTGTGAGGACACAAACAACGGCGTTTATATATATGTATTGTCTCGCCGTTGCCTGTGTCCCACAGGCAACCCTCCCGCCGTTGCGGGTGGGACACCGGCAACCCGTCAGCGTTGAGAGGAGCGTTGTTTGTGAGGACACAAACAACGGCGTTTTATATATGTATTGCCTTTTCTGCCATTGCCTGTTCCGCCGTTGCCTGTGTCCCACAGGCAACCCCCGTTGGGCAACCCCCTTCTGCCGTTGCCGGTATCATCAGAGAGCGTTGAGAGGAGCGTTGTTGGTGAGGATACAAACAATGGCGTTTATATATATGTATTGTCTCGCCGTTGCGGGTGGGACACCGGCAACCCGTCAGCGTTGAGAGGAGCGTTGTTTGTGAGGACACAAACAACGGCGTTTTATATATGTATTGCCGTTTCTGCCATTGCCTGTTCCGCCGTTGCGGGTGTCCTCAAGGCAACCCCGTTGGGCAACCCGCCGGGCATTTCGTCAAATGCTTTGTAAGCTTTGCAAAAACCATTCGGTTTGCCGGCGGTGCCGCAATACGTGTACAATGGCATGTTCCAGCAGTTGCTCCACGTCAAAAACCTGTCCGCCCCAAAGGGTAACGCGGTTGCTCACAACGGCTTCAAAGCTAAGGTTCCATATTGCCTGCAAGGTGTTTTCGGTGTATTGCAACATACTGGCAAGTGCGGTACAAACCATTTCCGGGTTTAAAAATTGCGGAAGTTGAATTTGTTCTGCCGCTAAATGCCCGAAGTGCCGCCGCAGGTGGTTGGCATAGCCATATCCCGATGCAACAACATGCTGCGCCACTGTTTGTATAGAGCGGCAATCGGGGTCGTCGGTTTGGGCATCGGCAATGGCGGTAAACCGGGCATCGGGTATTTGCCGCAACAACTGCATGTATTCCAAAATTGCCTTTTCATATTCGTCTAACAGGGCGCCGGTGGCTCCTTTTCTGAAAACCTTCATAAGGTGTGGTGTTTAGTGGTTCAAATCTACTTTGTTTTGGTTAAAACAGCAAAATTGTTTAAACAAATTTACAAGCAAGCGCCCGTTAAGTTAATTTTAAAAAACCTGTGTTGGCATTTATTGTCAGTTTGGCATCAATTTACCAAGGCATGTTGGCATTTTTGTCGGTAAAACCTATATTTACACCCTCCAAAAACAAAAAGCATACCTTCAACCAACTGTTTTATGAAACAATATTACCAATTATTTTTTCTTGTTTTATTATTTTCGCTTAGTGCTTTGAGTAACTTGCGGGCGCAATGTACCCTTACCACGGCGGTATATGTTGATACGCTGGTTTGCGGTCAGTGCGTAAACCTGTATGCCTTTGGGCAAGGACAGGGACAAATTGTTTTTTCCGAAAACTTTAACAGCGGTCAGCCTACCGGCTGGGCGTTTACCAATCAGGCGCAGTTTAACAACCCATGCAGCCCGGGCGGCGCAGACGGTACGGCTCACCTTTGGATGGGTAACACATCGGGTGTGCCCCGCATTTTAAGAACCGTGTCGTACAATTTTACCACTGCCACCGCCGGCGTTACCATCTGTTTCGACATGCTGTTTGCCGAACAGACCGGCGACCCCGCCGATGCCCCCTGCGAAGGCCCCGATGAACCCGATGAAGGTGTTTACCTCCAATACTCCACCAACAACGGCACCACCTGGAACACCATTAACTATTTTGACCCCAACGGCGGCGGCGACCCGCAACTCATAAACTGGAACAACTGGTGCTTTGAACTGCCACCCGCCGCACTTACCGCCAACTGCCAGATACGCTGGTTTCAGGATAACGACTCGGGGCAGGATTATGACCATTGGGGTATTGACAACGTTGAAATCTACTTTAACGACCCTACCTTTAATATTACCTGGAACCACGACGGCTACTCCTACGGCGCCGGCAACAGCGGCGGCATGAACCCCACCCCTGTTTGCCCGCAAAATACCACCACCTACACCGCTACCATGACCAACGGCACTACCACCTGCACCTCATCGGTAACGGTTATTGTGCGCGACCCCGATATTGTGGTAAACGCCGGACCCGACCCTGCCTCTGTTTGCCCGGGGCAGTGTGTTTCCCTCAATGCCTCTAATACCCGGATTATTGTTTCGCCCGCCAAAACGCCTACCTATTTTAATGGCGAATTGTCTGTGCTGACCGGCCTGCCTTCGGCGGCAGATTTGGCAAATATCTTGCTGCCCTGCCTCAATTTTGGCGGCTGCACCTGCCCCAACGGCTCAACCGTTCCTTTTTTAGGCACTTGCCCCGCCATTTTTACCGGCACCATTTCTATGGACATTAACATAACCGATTTAAACACCACCGTTATTCAAAACGGGCAGCTAACCACCGTTTGCATTGAAAATGTAACCATGGCTGCAGGAAACCTCAGTCAGTTTGGCATCAGCCTTACCTGCCCGTCGGGCAGTACGGTTAATTTGGTTAATGCCGGCACATTATCGGGCACTACCATCAGCAATATGTGTTTTAACTTAACCTCCACCACGCCGGTTTCAGGCGGCAGCGCTCCTTACACCGGAAATTTCCAACCGGCACAACCCCTTACCAACCTGAGCGGCTGCACTGCCAACGGTGTTTGGACACTTAATTTTACCGGCACTTTCAACCTGTCATCGGGCACTATTCCTTTCGGTACTTTATATGGCTGGACAGTTAGTTTCAACGACCCCGAAATCAGTGAACCTGCCATTGTTTCCTGGTCGCCAACCACCGGCATGACCGGCGCCAACACGCTTACTCCCAATGTTTGCCCAACGGCCACCACCACCTACACCCTTACCGCCACCGATGCTGCCGGCTGCGTGTCTGCTACCGACCAGGTTACCGTAACCGTTGGCAGTTGCGGAGTGCCAACCCCCTGCAACTCATCAACCGGCTGTTTTGGAAACAATCTGGTAACCAACGGCAATTTTGAAAGTTTTAATCCCGCTTCACCGTTTGCCACCTTTACCAGCAATTATGATTACAGCCCCTGCCCGGGAACCATTTGCACCAACGGCGCTACCGGAGCGCCCATTTTGTGCCAATACGATTTTTCGGTGCAAACATCGCCCAACCCCTGCAATTCCGATTGGTCTTCTGCCATTGGCGACCATACCACCGGCACCGGCAACATGATGATAGTTGATTTCCCTGCCGGAAACGTGGGTGCAAACAACAAAATCTGGTGCCAGACCATTAACCTTGCACCCGCTACCGATTATTGCTTTGGTGCTTATTTCATTAACATCTTGCCGGCAGGAAGCGGGCAGCCGCAGCCGGTTTTCGGGTTTACCTCCAACAATACGCTGTTGGGCAGCAGCAACCCGCTGTCAGAAAATGAGCAATGGCAGTTTATGGGTATGCAGTTTAACAGCGGCGCAGGGGGCAACACTACCTTGTGCATTACCAACCAGAACTTTGGCGGCGTAGGGTACGACCTTGCCATTGACGATATATCGGTGCGCCCGGTTATTAACGGCACCCCACCCGATGCGGTAAACGACAATGTTACGCTTTGCCCGGGGCAACCCTCGCAGGTAATTAACGTATTGAGCAATGATGTGGCCGGTGCAGGCGGCCCAATTACCACCCTCAACATCATAGCCGCACCGCCATTTACCGATGGCGATATTACCAACATTAACCTTGCCGCCGGAACCGTAACATTTACACCGCTGCCCGGCTTTACCGGCAGCACAACTTTTACCTATCAGGTTTGCAATGCATCGGGCTGTTGCGATGTGGCAACCGTTGCGCTTTCGCCCGGTACCATTACACCGCCGGCAATACCCGCTGCTTCTGTTTGCCCGGGCGGAAGCGGCACTACCTTAAATGCCGGAAACGGTTACAGCAGCTATGTGTGGTCAACCGGGGCAACTACCCCAGGCATTACCGTAAATCCTGCCGCTACCACCACCTATACCGTTACGGTTACCAACACATCGGGTTGTACGTCCAGCGCAAGTGTAGCGGTTACGGTAAACACGTTAACCCCGCCTGTTGTTGCGCCTGCTTCCAGTTGTACTCCCGGCAGTCCGGTACCGCTGAATGCCGGCGGCGGTTATACCAACTATGCCTGGTCAACCGGTGCCAATACACAAACCATAAATGTAAGCCCGGTAGCCACCACCACTTACACGGTAACAGTTACGGGTGCGGGCGGCTGTACGGCATCGGCAAGCACTACGGTAACAGTCGGGGCATTGCCGCCGCCGGTTATTCCTCCGTCAACAAGTTGTCAGCCGGGCAGTGCGGTAACCCTTAATGCCGGCGGCGGTTATACCAACTATGCCTGGTCAACCGGTGCAACAGGGCAAAACATTACCGTTACACCTGCCGCCACTACCGGTTATACGGTTACGGTTACTGCTTCGGGCGGCTGCACAGCATCGGCAAGCGTTGCGGTAACGGTAAGCAATATTTCGCCGCCGGTTATGTCGCTGCCATCTTTGTGTCTGGGAGGGGTAAATCCGGTTACTTTAGATGCCGGCAGCCCCGGGCCATATACTGCTTATGTATGGTCAACGGGAGCAACTTCGCAAACCATAACCATTAACCCATCTGTTACCACTGCATACAATGTAACCGTAACCAATGCTGCCGGTTGTTCAACCACTTCGGGTACTACGGTTACGGTAAACAGTGTAAACCAACCCACAGTAACATCTGCCAGCATTTGCCCCGGCCAAACGGCTACCCTTACAGCCCTTGGTTCGGGTTTTACCTCCTTTACATGGTCAAACGGTGCAGGTACGCAGGCTGTTAACGTAAGTCCGGCAAGTACTACTGCCTATACCGTAACCGTTTCGGGTGCAGGCGGGTGTACGGCCACCGCTAATGCAACAGTAACGGTATTTTCGGTAACTCCGCCGGTAATACCGCCCGCTGAAATATGTTCTGCCGGAAGCAGTACCATTTTAAATGCCGGTGCGGGTTATACCGGCTATGCATGGTCAACGGGGGCAACGGCGCCAAGTATTTCGGTAAACCCGGCAGCAACCACTACCTACACGGTAACAGTTACCGGTGCGGGTGGCTGCACAGCTTCATCAAACGTTACGGTAACGGTTAACAACATTATTCCGCCGGTACTGGATCCGGTCAGCACCTGTGCCGGGGGCAATCCGGTGGTGTTAGATGCAGGTGCGGGTTATTCGGGTTATACGTGGTCAACCGGTGCCACAACACCAACCATCAGCGTAACGCCGGCAACTACCACCAGTTACACGGTAACGGTAACGGGTGCGGGTGGTTGCACGGCTACGGCTACAACATTGGTAACGGTTAACAGTGCAACGCCGCCTGTATTTGCCCCCGTTAATACCTGTGCAGGAGGAATACCTGCGGTGTTAGATGCGGGTTTGGGCTATACAGGTTATTTGTGGTCAACCGGCGCCACAACACCAACCATCAGCGTAACGCCGGCGGCCACAACCGGTTATACGGTAACAGTTACCGATGCAGGTGGGTGTACGGCCACTTCGGCTGTAACCGTTACGGTAAACAGCATCACGCCGCCGGTAATACCCGGTGCAGCCATTTGTTCGGGCATTACCACCACGCTGAATGCCGGTTCGGGATATACCGGCTATTTATGGTCAACCGGGGCAACATCTTCCTCCATAAATGTAAACCCGACGGCCGGCACTACCTATATGGTTACGGTTACAGGTGCCGGAGGCTGCACGGCAACTGCCGGCGTTACGGTGGCGGTAAATCCCAATCCGACGGTTAACATTACCGGTTCAACCACCTTTTGTGCAGGAGGAAGCACCATACTCAACGCCGGCGCCGGTTTGGGTTCTTATGCATGGAGCAATGGCGCCAACACTGCAACCATAACCGTAACCGCTGCAGGCACATACGGCGTAACGGTAACCGATGCCAATACCTGCACTGCTACTGCACAGGTTACCGTTACCCAAAGCACTTCGCTAAATCCGGTTATAGGAGGCGATATAACCCTGTGCCCGGGACAAACATCCACGTTAGATGCCGGTTCGGGTTTTAATGCTTATTTATGGTCCGATGGAAGTACAAGCCAAACCGTTGATGTTTCTGTTGCGGGTGCTTACAGCGTAACGGTTTCCGATGCCGGAGGCTGCTCGGGTACTGCTGCTGTGGTGGTGGCAAGTAACCCTGCACCGGCAGTAACCATTTCGGGTAATAACAGCATTTGTGCGGGGGCTACCTCTGCGCTCAGTGCTACCACGGGTTTTACCCAATATGAATGGTCAACCGGGGCATTCGGGCAAAATATTAATGCCACCATTGCCGGAACCTATTCGGTTACTGCCACCGATGCCAACGGTTGCACTGCTTCCGATAGCTTTACCTTAACCGTTAATCCTGCTGCAACTCCTGCCATAACCGGTAACCTGTCCATCTGCCCCGGCGGCAGTACGGTATTAGATGCCGGAACGGGGTACTTGGCTTATAGCTGGAGCAACGGCAGCAACGGGCAAACAGCTACCGCCAATGCCGCAGGTGCATACAGCGTAACCGTTACCGATGCCAACGGCTGCACCGGCAGCACCGCCGCAACAGTTACGGTAAATACCGTTAATACGCCTGTAATTGGCGGCAACACCACAATATGCCCGGGCAGCAGCACTATTTTGAGTACATCGGGTTTTTCGGCATATAACTGGTCAACGGGTGAAACCACCCCTTCTGTCAGCGTTTCGCCCGCGGCCAATACCACTTACACTGTAACGGTTACCAATGCTGCCGGATGTACGGCATCAAACAGCGCAATAGTAAATATACTCACACCACCCTTGCCCGATATTGCCGGAAACGCGGCTATTTGTGCAGGAAGTACGGGTACTTTAAATGCCGGCGGCGGTTTTGCGGCCTATTTATGGAGCAACGGCGCTTCAACTTCAACCATCAGCGTTACTACAGCAGGCACATACAGCGTTACGGTTAGCAATGCACAGGGCTGTACCGGTTCCGATAGCTTTGCAGTGGCGGTAAACCCGTTGCCGGTGGTAACCATTTCGGGTTCAACCACTTTTTGTGCAGGAGGAGGCACCATACTCAACGCCGGCGCCGGTTTGGGTTCTTATGCATGGAGCAACGGTGCAAATACTGCAACCATAACCGTAACCGCTGCAGGAACCTATGGCGTTACCGTTACCAATGCCAACGGCTGCACAGGCTCAGCCCAAACCACCGTGGCAGTGAGTACTTCTTTGAACCCGAATATTGTAGGCGATTTAACCATTTGTCCGGGCGAAAACACCACTTTAGATGCCGGAACCGGTTATGCTTCTTACATTTGGTCCGATGGCAGCACCGGGCAAACATTGTCTGCGGGAACTGCAGGCACTTACAGTGTAACCGTTAGCGACAGTGGCGGTTGTACGGGTTCGGTAAGCGCTGTGGTAATTGCAAACCCCAATCCTGTTGTTAATATAACCGGAAACCTGAGTTTTTGCACGGGTGGCAGCACGGTGTTAGATGCGGGCGGCGGTTATGCCACCTACACGTGGAGCAACGGCGACAACAC
>MTCR01000123.1 GCA_002212725.1 Sphingobacteriales bacterium TSM_CSM
CAGTAGCCGCCGCCGCTTTACCGCTGCCTTCGGGTTCTGTTAAACCGCCGTTTATAATGGCTTGGTATAGGGCTATAAATTCAGCGTTTTCGGGTGTATTGGGCAGGCGTTGCAATTCGGCTAAGGCTTGTTCGTACAGGCGCTCATCTACATAGGTACCTATCAGCAGGCGTATTGCCCAATCGGTATCTAAACAGTGGAGGAGGGCAAGCAGGCTATCGCGCTGGTTGTTGCGCAAAAAGTTGTAAATACGGCGTTCTATATCGCCCTCGTTATCGCAGTCTGCCATTCCTGCCCCTTCTTCGGGGAATATTACTTCGCAGGATTGGTTTTGGAACAATGGATTGGGCGAACAGGGGAATACCAACACATCTCCAATAATGATTGTTGGGTCTGACTGTTCACTATTGTCAATGTTTAGGGTGAGGGTGAAGGCGGTATTATCGTTAATGATGTGGTAGTTGGGGTAGCCACTGGTAGAACTCGGCTCGTTTGTGTAATGCCAGTGGGTGCGGAGGGCAAATGCGGGGTCTCCTATACAAGCGCCTTGTGCCGGTAGGGATGCATTTGGGGCGAGGTGCCAGTCTATATCGCAGTCGTCGTAGGCATTACAGTTGGTTGATAAATAGCCGTTGGCATCTATAAATTGTGTGGCGGGCATAAACCTACCGTCAAAGAGGTTGTTGGTAAGGGTAGTGGGCACTTCGCCATACTCGGTTTTGTTTAGTATGGCGCCAAAGGTGTAGGGGCTGGGTGCGTTTTGTTCCGACCAAAATTTGTTTCTTTCAATGATAGAACCTATGCTGCCAAAGGATAGCAAGCCGTAAGTGTCGGCGGAGATAGAAGCGCCGTAAGGAACGGTAAAGGTATTGTAGGATATTTTGCTTCCTACTGCACCGTTTAGGGTGATGCTTTTTTGGGTGGTTTGAAAATTTAGGTTGGTTATGTTCACCTCTTTCATAATGGTAAGGGTATTGTACACATCTATGCCCTTAAACAAACCTGTGAACTCATAAATTTGGGGGGTAGCAAAGGGGTCGGTCCAAAGTGGGGGTTCTGGCAGGGCGGAGATGGTAGCTGCTGCATCTTCTATGCGAATACCTACACCTGCGGCTTGCACAGAAAGAGAACTCGCAAACAAATTGTTGTGAATGGGTTCTAACAATCGGGTTTTGCTTATCCAGATACCTACCGGTTGCCCTAATGCGTAGTGCCACCAGTTTTCGGGTGCATTATTGGGCGGGGTGTTTTGGGTAAAGGTGATGGCAGCGTTTTGAATAAAAGGAAATTGGTAGCCGGAGGCATTGAACTTTTCTATGCGAATGGCAGTACCGTTGTCTTTAAATTCGGTATGTGTTATACTTAATAGTCCGCCTGTTTGGTTAATGCCTGTTGCGGTTATGCGTCCGTTGCATGCGCCTATTCGGGCATGGTTTATTTTGGTATCGTTTTCCGAAACCAAAACGCCATAGTTGCCACTTGCGGCAGCTACTGCAAAATCGGTAGTACTATATGGCACATCAGAACCTTCTACGCTAATGCCTTTCCAGAAGCTATTGTAACAATTGCCGGCATAAAGGGTGGCGGTAGATAGGTGCAATTTACCTCCGGGTTTAACTATTATTTCGGCATTTTCGCCGCCTATCATTTCAATGGAGGAATTTTCTATGCGCAGGATGTAGCCGGTGGGTACTATTATGGCGCCGGCAACTTTAAGGTTTAAGGTGTTCCAAATTTCGGTATTAGGAGCGGTGGGGTCGGTAGTGGCGCCGGCGGGCATGGGGCTTGTACCTACGGTATAAAAGCCTGCAAGGTGGGGAGCAGGGAGCAGGTCAGTAACAGGTAAATCATAGGCGGCAGCCGCTGTGCAACCGTTGGCATCGGTAACGGTGAGGGAGTAACTGCCGGGGGAGTAGGCGGTTATTTGCTGCGTGGTTTGTTCAAGTGGCAGCCATGTGTATGAATAGGGTGCTGTGCCATTGGTGGTAGCGGCAGTAAGCATGGCTGTACAGTTTTCTGTACCGGCTTGTGGTTCAATGGCTGTTTGGGGGGGCTCAAATACGGTAACGGTGGTAGCTGCGGTGGCGGTGCAGCCGTTGGTATTGGTAACGGTAACGGAGTAGGTCCCGGGGGGGGCGGCGGAAATTGTTTGGGTAATGGCACCGGTATTCCATTGGTAAGCGGCAAAGGTTTCGTTTACGGTGAGGGTAGCGGTTTCGCCGGGGCAGATGGCTTGCGGAGCGGAAATGGTGGGGGTAAGGGTAGGGATGAAAATTTGAAAACTAACCAAGTTTGATGAGCCGCAATCATTATGTGCAACAACAGTTATTGTAGCAGTTTCGGTTAATTGAACATCTAACGTTGGAGATAATGCAATTTGGTTTCCTTCTGAATCAAACCATTCTATGGTAATAGCATTAACTGCTGCGGGAGTTATACTTAAAATTTCGCCCGAACATGCTGTCACATCTGAAATAGGTTCAATGTTAGGAAGCGGTTGAACTGATACCGGTATTTCTTCTTCAATTGTTGAACCATTTGCAAACTGAAGTATTAGTTTATAAATACCCGATGCACTGACAGGCGCGTTGGTTACTGAACAGACATTGGCAGATGAAATTTCAATTCCGTCAGAATTTAACCAACTGTACGCAACAGGTATGGGATTAGCATTAACAGAAAGTTCTAAAACATCGCCTTCACAAACAGGGCTATTATTGGTAATTAAATATTGTTTAACTATAATGCTAATTGGTTGCTCAACTACACATGATGGCAAAGTAACATCATCTATAGAAGTGAGGGTAGTTTTAAGTGTGTAATTATGAGTTCCCAAATCAGCCAAAGTAGTTGGCATAAAATAAGTAAGAGAAGTGAAGCCTGTTGAAATTAGTTCATTATTTTCATTATACAATTCCATTAGCACTGCATTTGCATTGGTTGCAGCTATGTTTATTGTTTGCGCTTCTGCACAAACAAGCGGGGTAAAATCTATTGCGCTTTTCATGGTTTCGCCCACATTAACAGCGTGCCAGGCTTCGGTTAGTTGTTCTAAAATGAAACATTGATTATTGGCTATTTCGGGGTTGACAGAATTAATTACGGCTTGTATGCTTGCTTTTCTGAAAGCATAAAAAGGCGATTCGGGAGCAGTTAAACCCGAAGGCAAAATCAATAGCGTGCCGTTTAGAATTTCTCCGGTCAAATTATGGCCAATACCTTCTACCAAATAATTCACATCCACAATTGTAGTACCAGAGTTACATGGAAAAGAAGATGGATCAGAAGATGTTGGTACGGTAAAAGATGCAGTATGAGTAAACCCATTAGTTCCTTCAGACAGAAGATAAAACCAATGCCCAATAGTCATGCCCCTACGGTGTTCGCATGCCCCTACTCCACCAGTAGTAGGAAAAGCACTCCAAGCCAAATTATAGGCATTAGAACTTTCTATAATTGCACATGCGCGATAGGGCTTGTAGTATAAGCCAAAATTTCGACTTACGCTATGCATATTGTAATCTGGTTTTTGTCCATTTGTTGGGTTTCGATATTCACTCGCATCTTCATTTTGTGAAATATAAAATCTAAGTAAACTTGACCATATATCTGCAACACCCTCATCTATAGCATTGGTTTCGCATTGATAAGCAGCATTGCTTGAAGGGTTATACGTAATACCATTACCCACTTTATTATTGTATATATGCCCCCATTCATGGCAAATTGCATCCGGATAAAGTGCAGCCTCGCTATTCATAGTTACTGTAAAACCTGCCGCATTAGAATCATACCAAAAACCAGTAGCATACCTAACCTGTAAAAGCCTTGGATAAGGTGAATTGTTAAAGCCCATATCGTCGGGCAGGTCAAATATATTTTTAAAATAATCAATAGATTTAATAGTGTACCAGTACATTGTATTATAACGTTTGTTAGTTTCAGCTATTGATTCACAAGTTTCTACTTCAGACATAACAAGTGTAATAATTGGTGCTAAACAGGGTTCAGTGTTGAAACCCGTAGATGGTAAAGCCCTGACCTCTACACTATTATTAGGGTATGTATTTGAAGAAATTATGCTTCTCAATCTGTATAAAGATTGATTGGGTAAAAATTCTAAAGGAATAGACTTTAACTCATACAATACTGTTGATGAACTAGTAGATGCAAGATTAACATTTACACAAAGATTTTCTTCTGAAGATATTACGGGGTCGGGGCATGTTGTGGTTTGCGAAAATGCATTATTATTACCGTAGAAACAAAAAAAAGCCAGCGACAATAATGCCTTTAGAACAAAAAGCATTTGCCTTGCTAGGTTACAAAACAATCGAGCATTCTTAATCCTGCTGCGGGGGGGGCAGGAATCTACATAAAATTTTTGTGTTTTCATAGTGTTGTTCATTTTTGGGAATTAAGAATAAAGGAACATCACAAATCTAAACTATTATTTTAAAAAAAACAATACCTGTGCATAAAAATATATTTCCTGCAATCTGGTTAGTTATACTTCCGCTGCGTTTTTTCCAATAGCGCCAGGTCTTGTTCACTTTTAAGCAAGGCACCCAAAAACGGGGGGAAGTGCTCTTTCAAATCAATGCGTTCCAGTTCGTTGTTGCCTACTTTACCCACTACAAGCAGTTTCAGCCAGTCAATCAGTTCGCTGGTAGAGGGTTTCTTTTTCAGGCCGCGCACCTCGCGCAGGTTGTAAAACACGGCCATAGCCTGGTGTATGAGTTTGGTATCTAAATTTGGGTAATGTACGTGTATAATTTGTTTCATGGTTGCCTGGTCGGGAAACCGTATGTAGTGAAAAAAGCATCGGCGCAAAAACGCATCGGGCAGTTCTTTTTCGTTGTTGGAGGTAATTACAATAATGGGGCGGTGTTTGGCGGTAATGGTTTGTTGCAGTTCGTAGCAGTAAAACTCCATCCGGTCTAACTCCTGCAAGAGGTCGTTCGGAAATTCAATATCGGCCTTGTCAATTTCATCTATGAGCAGCACTACCGATTCATCGCTTTCAAAGGCGCGCCAGAGTTGGCCGGGTTGTATGTAATTGGCAATATTATGTACTTTGGGGTCGCCCAATTGCGAGTCGCGCAGGCGCGAAACGGCGTCGTACTCATACAAGCCCTGCTGTGCTTTGGTGGTAGATTTTATGTGCCAGGTAAAAAGGGGCAGGTTAAAGGCGCGGGCAATTTCATAGGCCAGCATGGTTTTACCCGTGCCCGGCTCGCCTTTAATGAGCAGGGGGCGTTGCAGGTGTACAGAGGCATTTACGGCCACCATCAGTTCGCGGGTGGCAATATAAGAATCGGTTCCGCTGAAATCTAACATAACAAACTTTGGGCTTCTGTTTATGGAGGTACAACTTATAACTTGCGCCCAAGTTACGCATAATTGGGCAAACAAACGGTTGGGTAGAGGGCATATTTGCACACAAGGGCAGTATTGGCGTTAAGTTTACCCGTTTTTATATGCCTGCATTCATAAAAAATGGTAAATTTGCCACCCGATAGGGTTTACCTTTCTGTTTTTACCAAAAGATAAAGCGCTATTATGGCAGTTTTAGTACAGCAATTGTTGTTTCTGATAGTTTTGGGCATTACCGGTTACCTTGTTAGCCGCAAAGCCCGCGAAATTTACCGCAACATACGCCTTGGCAAGCCCGATGACCGCACCAATGAACCCGGTAAACGCCTGCGCAATATGTTGCTGTTGGCCTTCGGGCAGAAAAAAATGTTTCAGAACCTTACGCCTGCCCTGTTGCACTTGTGTGTGTATGTGGCATTTCTCATTACCCAAATTGAACTCATAGAAATATTCGTTGACGGCGCATTTGGCACACACCGGTTTTTTTATCCCTATTTGGGCGGGTTATACACCTTTATTATTAGTTTTATTGAAATTTTGTCGGTATTGGCGTTTGTGGCTACTATTGCCTTTTTGTCAAGGCGCAACCTGCTTAAACTGCCGCGCTTTACCATGAAAGAACTGGCAGGCTGGCCCATGCTCGATGCCAACCTTATTTTAATTGGCGAAATTATACTCATCATTGGCATTTTCAGCATGAATACGGCCGATATGACGCTGCACCACGGCGAGTACGGTTTTGCGGTTTCCCAATGGCTGATGCCGCTGTTTGCCGGTTTTTCCGATGGCACGCTGCACCTCCTTGAGCGTTTCGGGTGGTGGCTGCATATACTTACCGTTTTCGGGTTTCTGGCGTATTTACCTTACTCCAAACACCTGCACATCCTGCTGGCATTTCCAAACAGTTATTTTGCAGATTTAACCAGCCCCAGCGGTAAAATAACCAATATGCCCCGCATTACACAGGAAATTAACCTCATGCTCAACCCCTCGTCCGTTGCCGATGCACCGCCGGCTGCCGAAAACGAGCGCTTCGGGGCAAAAGATGTGCAAGACCTGAGCTGGAAAAACCTGCTCGATGCCTATTCCTGCACCGAGTGCGGACGCTGCACCGCCGCCTGTCCGGCCAACCAAACGGGTAAAAAATTATCGCCCCGAAAAATTATGATGGACACCCGCGACCGACTGGAAGAACTTGGCCAACACCTAAACAAAAACGGACAGGATGTGCCCGATGGTAAATCGCTCCTGCACGATTACATAAGCCCCGAAGAACTGCGCGCCTGCACTACCTGCAATGCCTGTGTGCAGGAATGCCCCGTAAGCATTAACCCGCTGAACATTATTATAGAACTGCGCCGCTACCTCATACTGGAAGAGGCCAACTCGCCCGATGAATGGAACAAAATGTTTAATAACGTAGAACACAGCGGCGCCGTATGGCAACTGCCTGCCGATAAACGCATTACCTGGATACAGGAAATTGAAAACGGGTAATAAAACGCCGGACGATTGCCATTTACACATACAAAATACTGCCTGCACATTCATTTACCTGCTAAAACCCCTCCTTTATGTTGCGTTTTTACACCCTGCTGCTGGTAATTTTGGGCAGCCTTGCAACACCCGGCCGCCTGTTGGCCTGCTATGCCGATTTTGACTATAACAACGCCTGCCCGGGCGATACCATTTGGTTGAATGCGCTGTACGAATTTGGCGGCGCTTACAGCTGGAATTTTGGCGATACCAACCCCGATGCGGTAAACGTTGGCTACGGAACCAACGTGTATCATGTTTACACCCAGCAGGGCAGCTACAACGTAACCCTGTTTGTAAACATTGGCGCCGAATGGGCTTACCAAACCCAAATTATAGAAGTAGGCAGCGCCTGCTTTGCCGCCGGTTTCAGCACAGAATGCCAGCAATACGCCGCCGGAACTATGGTTAATTTTACCAACCAATCGGTGGGTAACATCACCACATGGCAATGGAATTTTGGCGACCCGGCCACGCCTGCCGATACTTCCTCGCTTCAGCACCCTTATTATGTGTATGGCTCGCCGGGCACCTATACCGTTACCCTCACCGTGTCAGACGGGGTAAACACCGCCACTGCCTACCAAACCGTTACTATTACCGACAACAGCAACGATTACTGCATTGGCGCAAGTTTAGGGTTTAACTATTATACTACCGATTGCCTGCAGGATACCACTGCATTTAATGTAACTTATTGGGGCAATATTTCGGCCTATTACTGGGATTTTGGCGACCCTGCTTCGGGCATTTTCAACTTTTCCACCCAGCAAAACCCCACCCACCTGTACACCGCCGAGGGTACTTATATTGTTACCCTTATTATTGCAAACGCCTACACCGCCGATACCATATACCACCCCGTTTATGTGGGCGATTGCAGCGTGTGGCCAGGCGATTTTAACAACGACGGACAAGTTACGGTACAAGACCTTTTTCCCATAGGGCTGTACTACAACGCCACCGGCCCGGCGCGCCCCGAAGCATCGGCAGCATGGACAGGGCAAACTGCGCCCGATTGGACAGATTTTACCTCTTTTATGTACCTGCAAAAATTAGTAAACGGTAAACATGCCGATGGCAACGGCGATGGCACGCTTAATGCCGCCGATATTGCCCTCATTGCGCAAAATTACGGGCTGCGGCACACCAACCAAAATACGCGGCAAGCCTATTTGGGCCAAATACCCCCCACAGCGCCGCACTACCTGTTTAACCTGCCCACCTGCTGCCCCTTTGACGAAACCGGAACCCTTATGCTTGGTGTTGCACTTTCGGAAAGCGGGTATTACTACGGCGGCTCGTTTACCATTCATTTTAACCCCGGCGTGGTAGATGCGCAAACAGTGCAATTTATAACCGATGTACCCGGCTTGCTCACCGTTCAGCACCTTAATGCCGATGCAAATGCACTGGAAATTGCCTACGTAAGAACCGATAAAACTTATGCTGTTTTTGACGGTAACCTCGGGCAGTTGAGGTGTGGGGTAAAAGGCGGGGTAGCCTTCGGAACGCCCATGTTACTTTCCATTTCCGATGCCATGCTGCTGAACAACGGCGTTAACACCTGGCAAACCAACCAGCAGTTTTATGTTCCGGTAAACGAAAACCCCGAAATTACCGAAATAGCCTATACCGCCACACCGGCCATAACCGCACCGCAGCCACAGTTTACCGTTTACCCAACGGTTGTACATAACGGCGCAGTACAGGTTGCCGTGCAGGTTGCCGGCCAACAAAACCTGCAAATAAGTGTTTACAATGCAGCCGGACAACCGGTATATACAACGCCGCAGGTCAGCGCGTGGGGCAATTACAGCGCTGTGTTGCCGCTTCATAACCTGCCGCAGGGCGTTTATATGGTAACCCTTAAAACCAATACACAAACCAGCACACACAAAATTGTTAAAACCCGATAGTAATACGTAAAAAAAAACAGAACAGCTAACATGTCAGAACCTATACAGGTGCCTGTAATGGCAGATTTAATGGCTAAGGGCGAAAAACCCGATATTCTTTTTTGGGTAGGCTGCGCCGGCAGTTTCGACCAGCGCGCCCAGCGAATTACCAAAGCTTTTGCCCGAATTTTACACCATACCGGCATTAAATTTGCCGTATTGGGCATGGAAGAAACCTGCACCGGCGACCCCGCAAGGCGTGCGGGAAACGAGTTTTTGTTTCAGATGCAGGCACTCACCAACATACAAACCCTTAATATGTATGAGGTTACCAAAATAGTAACTACCTGCCCGCATTGCTTTAACACCCTTAAAAACGAATACCCCGAACTTGGCGGCAACTATGAGGTAATACACCATACCCAACTGCTCCAACAACTTATAGATGAAGGACGCATTAAACTAAAAGAGGGCGGCACCTTTAAGGGCAAGCGCATTACCTACCACGACTCCTGCTACCTTGGCCGCGCCAACCAAATTTACGAAGCACCCCGCAAAGTGCTGGAACTGTTAGATGCCGAACTGGTAGAAATGAAACGCTGCCGCACCAAAGGCTTGTGTTGCGGCGCCGGCGGCGCCCAAATGTTTAAGGAAGATGAACCCGGCCGCATACATGTAAACATGGAACGCACCGAAGACGTATTGCAAAGCAATGCCAATGTGGTGGCTGCTGCCTGCCCGTTTTGCAATACCATGCTTACCGACGGCGTAAAATACCACGATAAACAAGACGAAATTCATGTATTGGATATAGCCGAACTTATAGCTCAGGCAGCCGATTTGGGCGAGTAAACGGCACCTGTTTGCCATTTACAGCAAAACCCGGAACTTTTACAAAGGCCGGGTTTTGTTATTTCTTTTTACCGGCAATGGTAAACACCCTTGAAATATTAAAGCCAAACCGCACATCGCCCTTAAAGAAATCGCCGGTGGTTTCGGTAAGGAAGCCTTTTTCTATCATGGCGGTAGAGTTGGTAAAGTGCAGTTGAAACACGTGCCCGCCGGTTTCAATATCCAAACCTACCGAAAGCGAGTTTTTAATATTATCGGCCACCTGATTGGGCAAAATGTAGAAATACTCGGCATTTATGGCAATGCGCTTGGTTATTTTCTGTCGGCCGGCAATGCCCATTACAAACACGTCATTTTTTTCGTTGGTAGTGGCTACCAGATTGCGGTGTACCAGCGAGGGCATAAGTTGGAGCGAAAATGCTTCACTAAACCTTCTGCCAATAATAAGTTGATGAGTGTAGTACATGCGCGAGGTAAAGTAATTTTTGCGTTCGGGGTTACTCCAGTCGTTGGTTTTAATGGCCATGGTTCCAACGTAGGCAAGGGTTATGGGCATGTTTCTTTTACCCTTGCTCTGGCGCAAAATTTTGGCTTTTATAAACCCGTCATACACTTTTTCGAAATTGCTGCGCCCCACACCAATGCCCAGCCAGTCGGTAATGCCGTAATCTGCGCCAATGCGTATGGTAGCCTGGTCAATGCCGAAAAAGTTTTCCCAGCCGCTGTTAAGGAACCCAAACCGGTGCGATATTTTAAAATCAAGCACGCCTCCGGCGGTATTTTCGAGCGAGTGCGCATTAATAACACGGTTGGTTTTAAAACTTGCCTTTATGTATTCAATTTCGGGTTCGGTATCTTCGCCCAAAAGGTCAAGCACATCGTCCTGGGCAAAAGTGTTTTTATGCAGCAATAAGAGGCAGAAGATGAAAATACCACATTTCAAAAAATTCATAGAAGCCTGTTTAAGTGGTTAAAAAGTAAACAAGAAAACGGGTATGCTAAGGTACGGTAAAATTGTACGCTTTGCATACCCGCTCTGCGGAAAAAATTATTTCAGCCGGTGTTTAGTTTTGAGAAGGCTGGTAGTTCATGGCTACGGTAACGGCAATTGTTTTGGCAATATTGTCGCGCACTAATTTCGGAATTTCAATATTGTAATCTGCCACTGCTACTTCAAATTTTGAGTTGGCGCTGATGGCGCCGTCTTTTACGGTAATGGTTCCGGGTACTTCAACGGCTTTGGTAACGCCGTGTATGGTAAGGTCGCCTTTTACGGTTACTTTGTAAGTTCCATTTTTGGTAAAATTTACATCTGCAATATTAACCACCTGTCCTTTAAAGGTAGATTTGGGAAATTTGTCAGACTCCATGTAGTTTTCGTTAAAGTGTTCCTGCATAAGGGCTTTTTCAAACTCAAACGCTTTAATGAGCAGGGCAAAATCGAGTTTACCCGTTTGTGTGTCCAGTACACTGCTCACTTTATCGTTGCTTGCGGCAATATTTTCCATAGAGGTGGCAGAGAAAAACTCAATGTGTCCGTTTTTGGTAATATACTTACCTTGCGCAAACACATTGGCTGCAGATACAACTGCCACTAAAACCAATACTAAAACTTGTTTTTTCATGACTTTGGGAAATTTTCGGTTTAAAAAGATTTTTTAAATGAAGTTATGTCGGGTTATGGTTGCAAAACGCAGCGTACCAGTACAACATCGGTCAGGTAGCCGGTGCAAAAGCCTTTAATGGTTACGGCATCGCCTTCTTTTAATTTGTCAACGCCGGTATTATCCTGCATTTCGCAACTTACGCCGCCCATATCGCCCCCTTTCAGTATTACGGTTGTTTTACCGCCTTCGGTGGTTACGCCCTGCACGGTTCCTTTTACGGCAATATTTTTATCGTTGTATTTATCGCCCGCCGACTGTTCGTTTTGTTCAAATTCGGTAAAAAGGGTGGCCGCGTCAATTTCTAAATCGGTTTTCACATCAGAGGTGCTTGCAACCGGTTTGTCGTACATGGTTTTTCCTATATAAGCGCCAACAGCGCCAATTACAAGTACGGCAATCAAAATGTACTTTTTCATGAGAATGTTTTTTGTTGTTGTAAGAAGTAAATGGTATGTTAATTATTAGGAGCGCCGTCGTCAACCCATTTTTTTACCTTGGCAATATCGCAGGCGGGCAGTTTGCCACCGCCTTGCGGCATGGGTAAATAACCGCTGCTTTGGTTTATAGAGCCGTACAGTTGCCCGCTAAGCGCATACTGCCGGGCATTGGCGTAGCCTTCTACCACTATATTGCCCAAAGCGGCAGCCTGACTGTGGCACACATAACATTTGCTTTGTAACAAGGGTTGAATGGTGGCACTGTAGGTTACACTTGCCGTGTCGCAGGTGTTGGGCTGTCCGCCATCGGGGTAAAGTTCTTCTTCGTTGTCGTAATAGCAGGCTACTTGCAACACAAGGGCAGTAACAAGTACAGCGGCAAACCATTTTTTCAAAATCATACTAATAAAGTTTAGCGTTTAGAACCCGGTTAAATAAGTTTAGGGTTGCAAAATTAGCACTTTACCCCTGTAAATTTGCGTATCGGCAGCTATTTCAAGCAAGTAACAGCCCGTGACTATATCCTTTGGTAAAGAAAGTTGCAACTTATTGTCCACCTTTATTGTGGTTTGCATAACCAAACTTCCCTGTAAACCAAATAATTTCAAAATTGCCACACTTCCCGCATCACTTTGTGCAAAACCGTCCACTACTAATTCATGGTTGGACACCGGATTTGGATAAATGTTTAAACATAAAACGCCATTAGGCGAAAAAATATTTTCTACACCGGTAACTAATAATTCGGTGCAATAGGTATCTAAGCAATTATTGAGCGTATCCTGTACTACCAAGCACACCGTATAATTGCCGGGCTGTTCATATTCATGAAACGGGTTTTGTTCAAATGATATAGCGCCGTCGCCAAATCCCCATAACCATTCATTGGCTGTGCTGCCCAAAGAAGCATCGGTAAACTGGTAGGACAACTGCCCCAAAGATGCAACAGAAAATCCCGAAGCAAAACCGGTGCAGGCATCGGTAAGGGTAATGTTCAGACAATAAGATGCCGTACAGGTATCGGCGGTTATGGTAAGGCATACATTGTAGGTGCCTGCTTCATTATAGGTATAAACCGGTGTGGCGCTGTTGGTTATGGTTACGCCGTTTCCAAGGTTCCAGGTATAGCTGTCAATTGGAGCGCCTGTGGCAGAAATATTGTAAAAAGACACTTCCAATCCTTGTGCCTCATAGCTGTATGCGGCTAAACAGGGCGCTTCGGGTGTGCAATCGGGCGTGGTTACCTCTGTCAACACAGTACAACCCGAAGTTTCGGTATCGGTTACGGCAAGGGTATGCACTGCGCCGTCGCCGGCAAGCAAAATCTCAACAACATTATTGCCCGAAGGGTGATACAGGTATGGATTGCCTGAATCGGGTATGCCGTCAACCAGCAAATTAAAGCCCGATGTACTGCCGTTTTCCGATGTAAAAGCCACAATAGCAGCTACTTGCCCATTGTTATTACAAGGCGGGTTTACCACAATACTGCCGGCCATGCCAATGCCGCCGGGTGCGCCGTGCGGAATGCAGTAATAACCGTGCAACCCTGTTTCAGTAAGCACTACCTGATAGGTTGCGCCCTGTGTGAGCAAGCCCGAATTCCAGGTATTATTGCCCGAAACTGCGTCCGACGTACTGGTGTGCGGAAATGCACCGGTCCATACAAACGTAACTGTGTCGCCAAGGTTAATTTCCAATTCCGAAGGAATAAACTCAAAATCGGCAACAGCTACGGTGTGGTTAACCGGTTGCCCCGATACGCTTACCGACAAGTTTTCCAACAGGCAATCGGGTGTGCAATCTTGCGTGGCAACAAAAGTGGTGGCAGCACAAATGGCATTGTCGCTGTCTTGTACCGTAATGGCATGTGTGCCGCCGTCGCCGGCAATGCCAATAATTTGCCGGTTATTGCCCGAAGGGTTATCATAAGCATACGGATTGCCGGGTAGCGGTATTCCATCGGCGTATATCCAATAACCGCCTGCACTGCCGCCATCTGCCACAAATTCCAGCATCACCTGTACCTCGTTTTCCCCGCAGGGTGGCAGGGCATTTATAACTCCTGCCATACCAATGCCGCCCGGCCCGCCATGCGGAATGCAATAGTACGGATGTGTGCCTGCTTCGTTTATGGTAACGGCATAGCTTGCCCCCTGTGTCAGCAACCCCGAATTCCATACATCGGCCCCGCTAAGCGCATCGGAAGTGCTGGTATGGGGTATCACGCCGGTCCACACAAACAATACCGTTTCTCCTGCCGTTATATCCAATACCGCCGGAACAAATTCAAAATCGCGAACCTCTACCACATGTATAATGTCGCTGCCCGTTGCCGCATTTAACCCTTCAATTACACAATCCGCGCCGCATTGCGGGCTGTTTACAAAAACTGTGGCGGCACATACCGGCGTGTCGGCGTCTTGTATGGTAATGGTATGTTGTTCATTGTTGCCCGGCATCATAACAATCAATTGGTTATTGCCGCTTGTATTACTATAACTGAATGTGCCCGTTCCGGCAGATTCTCCGTCAATAAAGACCGAATACCCGTTTACACTGCCGTTGGTAACCGAAAACGATACCGATACAGCCGCCTCTTCGCCATTGCACAACGGCAATACATTAATAACACCCGACATGCCAATGCCGCCCGGACCGCCATGCGGTATGCAGTAATAGGGATGTGTGCCCAAACTGCCCAAAACCACATCATACACAGCTCCCTGCTCCAACAAACCCGAATTCCAACTGCCGGGACCCGATAAGGCATCGGAGGTGCTGGTATGTGGCACCACGCCTGTCCAAATAAACCGTACAGTGTCGCCTTCCACAATGTCCAGGCTGGATGGGTAAAAACTGTAGTCGCGCACTTCTACCACATGGGTGCTTGCCGTTCCCGAAACTGCGTTTATACTGCTTATCTGGCATAATTCGCCGCAAAGAGGGGTTGTTATGTTTACCATTGCCGTGCAACCGGCATTTCCGGTATCTTGTATGCTGATGTTGCGCTCATTTCCGGTTCCTGTAACCGGTACAGTTAGCGTGGTTTGTCCCGATGAATTGTAGGTAAACGGATTTCCGGCTATTGGCATACCATCAACATACACATTAAAACCGCTTTCGCTTGTGTTTGCCGATGTAATCGTCAGTAGCAGGTTAACCTGATTCAGTTCATTGCAGCCGCTTACCTGTTCGGCCAATACCGATAGAGAACATGGCGGCGCTACTCCGCAATCGGGTAAAAACAGTGCTATTGACTGACTGCAACCGGCATCTGCCACATCTTGTACTGTCAGGGTGTGCGTCAGCCCATCTCCGGCAATGAGCACGGTTTGGGTATTGCTGCCCGATACATCATAGTTAAACGGAGTTGTATTGAGTATTGCCCCGTCGAGTATAATATGGTATCCCGAACTGCTGCCGTTGGTAGCGGCAAAGGAGGTTTGAACGGCAACCAGTCCCTCATTGCAGGGCGGCAGGGCGGTAATGGTGCCTGCCATGCCAATGCCGCCGGGTGCGCCGTGCGGAATGCAGTAATAGCCATGTGTTCCTGCTTCGGAAACCGTTACTTCATAGACAAAGCCGTTGCCGTGCAGTCCGGAGTTCCAGAAGAGGGCTCCGGCGGTGGCATCGGAAGTGGAGGTGTGCTGCACTGCGCCTGTCCACACAAACTGCACCACATCGCCCACGGTAACGGTAAGGCTGGCAGGAACAAACTGAAAATCCTGCACCTGCACCACATGGGTAGCCGAAGTGCCCACGCTTGCCGTTAACCCCGACAGGGAGCAGGGTAGTGAGCAGTTGGGAACGGTAAAGGTAGTGGTTGCGCTACATTCGGGGTATTGGGTATCCTGGGCGGTAAAGGTGTGCAGGTTGCCATCGCCGTTGACGGACAGGGTGAGCATGTTAATACCCGAAGCATCGTAAACAAAGGGGCTTCCGGGCACCTGAACGCCGTCAATATAGGCAGTAAAACCGGTTCCGCCGTTGGCTGTTTGGGTATGTATCATCACCTCTGCCGAGCCGTTGTTGCAGCCGGGCAGCACAGATGCCGTGGCGGTAATTGAGCAGGGCGGGGTAAAACTGCAATCGGGCGCGGTAAGGGTTACCGATGCCGTGCAGGCTGCATCTGCCACATCTTGTACTGTCAGGGTATGCGTCAGCCCATCTCCGGCAATGAGCACGGTTTGGGTATTGCTGCCCGATACATCATAGTTAAACGGAGTTGTATTGAGTATTGCCCCGTCGAGTATAATATGGTACCCCGAACTGCTGCCGTTGGTAGCGGCAAAGGAGGTTTGAACGGCAACCAGTCCCTCATTGCAGGGCGGCATGGCGGTAATGGTGCCTGCCATGCCAATGCCGCCGGGTGCGCCGTGCGGAATGCAGTAATAGCCATGTGTTCCTGCTTCGGAAACCGTTACTTCATAGACAAAGCCGTTGCCGTGCAGTCCGGAGTTCCAGAAGAGGGCTCCGGCGGTGGCATCGGAAGTGGAGGTGTGCTGCACTGCGCCTGTCCACACAAACTGCACCACATCGCCCACGGTAACGGTAAGGTCGGCAGGAACAAACTGAAAATCCTGCACCTGCACCACATGGGTAGCCGAAGTGCCCACGCTTGCCGTTAACCCCGACAGGGAGCAGGGTAGCGAGCAGTTGGGGGTAACTACGGTAAAAGCATCGGAACAGGCTGCGGCAAGGGCGGCATCCTGAACTTGAATTGTATGTGCAAGTCCATTGCCCGAAAGAGAAAGGGCAACAACAGTGGGGCCGGCAGGGTTGTAGGGTATTGGGCTATTTGGTGCAGGAACGCCGTCAATGAGCAGGGTGAAACCGCCCGGGCTGCCGTTAATGGCATTTACCGTAAGCAGGTAGGGGGCGGTAAGCCCGTTACAACCGCCATTCAGAACCGCAGAGGCCGAGAGGCTGCACGGCGGAGCAGCACCACAATCGGGTGCGGTAAAAGGTTTTTCGACAAGGCATGTGGGGTCGGCAACATCTTGAATGGCAATGGTGTGCGGCAGTCCGTCGCCAGCCACAGAAATGCCATTGGTGTTTGCTCCTGTTCCGGAATAAGCAAAAGGGCTTCCTGTAACAGGTACGCCATCAAACAAAACCCGATAACCCTCTGCGCTTGCAACAGAGGTGTTAAAACTTACCTGCACATTAAACTGGCCTCCGGCAGGACAATTGGCAACCACCATACCCGACATACCTGCTCCGCCCGGTCCGCCATGCGGAATGCAATAATACCGGTGCGTTCCGGGGTTTTTAATAAGTACGTCATAGGTGGCGCCGGCACTCAGCAAGCCCGAATTCCACACATCGGGGCCGGAGGTGGCATCGGAGGTGGTGGTATGTCCGGAACCTATCCAGTTAAAACGCACCACATCGCCCACGGTAACAGTAAGGGTTTGCGGGCTGAAAAAGTTATCATTAACCGCTACTGTGTGCAGGGTTCCGCCGGTAATTGCCGCGTTCAGCCCGCTAAGGAAACAATCGGAGAAACAATCGGGTGTAGAAAATGCCGCTGATTGTACACAACCGGCCACATTTTCGGAAACAGCCTCAATAGTATGCGGCAAGCCATCTCCGCTTACCGGCAGGTTAAGCACTACGGGAGCTACATCGTCAATGTTGAACGGGCTGCCGGGCAACACCTGTCCGTCGAGGGAAACGGTTATGTTTTTGGCACTGTCATACAGGTCGTTAATAGTTACCGATACAGTTACCTGTCCATCGGGATTGCAGTTTTCATCAACAATAGCGGTTATAGTAAGTTCGCACATTTCCACATCAATACAAATATCGTTTTGGCAACCGTTGGCGGTTTCAATTTCGAGGCAAACCTTGTATTTATCGGGTGTGGCAAAACTATGAACCGGGTGTTGTGTCGTTGAAGTGGTTCCGTCATCAAAATCCCAAAGCCAGGAAACTACGGGGCTGCCGTCTGTTGAAACAGACATATCCATAAATTCCACACTCAGGTTGTTGAGGGTAAACATAAAATTTGCCTGGCAGTTTTGCGCATGTAAAACCTGTGTGCCGGATAAAGCGCCAAAAATAATTGCGAAAAACAAGATAACGCAATGTAAATGCAGAAGTATTTTGCGGAGCATATTGCTGAATTAGAAGTATGTTTGTTGAAAATTTGGAGCAATACAATAACATTTTGCCTTTAATAATAAGGCAATTTAACGGCAGTTTACCCCGCCGGAAGGTTTACCTGCCACCCTACCTTACCCGTTTTCTTTGGGGCGGGTTGAAATGCCAAAAGGCAGGTACAACGGACAAAAACTCAGGAAACTGGTTATGGCAAAAATAATTGCCAAAACGCCCAAAACTATGGCGGTGGTGCCGCTTATTGTTTTGGTAAAATAAAGTACAGCAATAACCGCAGCCACTACCAGCCGAAGGATTCGGTCTAAATTACCCATGTTCTTAACCATAAGGCTGAAATTTTAAGTAATTAAAAAATATTGAACAAGTAAAACAAGTATTGTTATAATACCGATGCAAATTAAACAAACCAGCAGTAACTTCAATAGCTTCATGGTAAGAAATTTAAAGGAACTTGAGCATGTTAGCCGGGTGTTGATGGGTTACGTACTATTTTACCGAACCTGAGAAACGGCCAGTTTTTGCAGGTTGGGGCGCAACAGTTCAAAATCGGCATTTGATACGGTTCCGTCTAAATTAACATCGCTGCTGTTGTAGGCAACTGTTGGAGTTTGGGCAGCAAAACTGTTGTAATCTGCCAGGGTAATAACGCCATCGTGGTTAACATCGCCTGCTGCCAGCGCAAACACGGCAGGTGTAACGGACACCACCTGTGTTGCTCCTCCCATAATATTGGCTGTCTGGGTAAAATTGAGTATATTATCATTTGGAAGTGCAACAGCCGTAGCACTCAATACAGCTAAGTGGGTTCGGGTTTTCAGGGACACAAAATAATTGCCGGCCGGCACACCTGCAAAGGTAACGCCATCGGCAGCGCCGCTGTCAACAGCATCTTTTACCACCCCGTCAGATAGCAGAAAGGCGGCTTTACGGGCTGCTATTGTGTTGCCCGATGCGCCGGTGCGCAACTCTACCAACACCCAATCAACGGCATTTTGCGGCGCTGCATTGTTGTATTCGGTGCCGGTGTAGTTGAAGGGCGGCTGGGTAAAAGGTTGCAAGAATGGCAGCAAGTTGCCCGAAGGGTGATTTCGGAGGGCGGTATCCATTGTATTGGTTGCGGGGTTATATACCCCTTCAAGCACGGCAGTAAGTTTGAGTTTCAGGAGCGGTGTTCCGGTGCTGGGTTGAGCCAGTTTTGCCGTTGTGCCGCCAACCAAAAAAACGCAGTTATCTGTGCCAAAATCAATGGCATAGCCATAGCTGCCGGTTGTGGTTGCTGTCCATGCCGAAGTGCCGTTGGCATTAACTTTACAAACAGCCATTGCAAACATGGTGCCGGCAACCAGATAGGCGGCATTAGCGTTATCGAGGCGCAACTGTGCATGAGCCAAAAGGCTGAGCGAAGGCCCGTCGGCATCAAGGTTTTCCCATAATACATTTCCGTTTGTATCGTATTTAATAAATGCTGTGCCAAAACTGCCTGTGTTTGGATAGCCGCATATTACCGGTTGATTATCGGTACCTGTTTCTATTCTCATTCCTGCTATATCGTTGGTTTTTTCCCAGATTAAACTGCCTGCAGGGGTTAGTTTTTTTAGTACGCTTCCGGGGTTAGATGCTACATTCTCACCATGAATAAGATAGGTATTGCCATAAATATCGCCGGCAGCATCGGAGTAAGTGAGGCTGTAGATGCCGGCAAGGTTCCAGATAAGATTGCCGTTCAGGTCTATTTTAGCATAACCGCTCATGCTGCCGGTAACAGACCTTGCTGTAATTAGTATGCCGTTATCGGGGGTAAATTTAAAGTTAGCAGGCGAGCCTATTCCATAAGCATCAAAAAAAGACCATAATTGCGTACCGGCCGCATTAAACTTTTTAACCGTTGTTACTATTCCCGTTCCGCTGTTTCCCAAGCCCAAAACGTAAATATTGTTGTTGGAGTCTATCAGGCATTTTCGGGTTGATGAGCCGTCGAAATCGGTTTCATATACTACGCGCCACAACAAATTGCCCGCTGAGTTAAATTTCATGAGCAAGCTGTTGGCATTTACCGGGTTAGAATAGCCCGAACGGATAGTACCCGACACAAGAATGTTATCTTCGTTGTCGGTGTCAAGCCAGGTGGCAACTTCGTGGCGGGTGGTATTGGTATTGTTGTATGCTGTTTCCCAAATGATGGCGCCCGTGCTGTCTCTTTTGGTAAGGGTAATATCGCCTGCGGGGTTATAATCCCAGTTGGCAGTATAAACGTTGTTTTGGCTGTCGGCAGCTACTGCCACGCCGCCGGGGTAATTAAACCAACTTACCGACACCTGCGCTTTTGCCACAAGCGCCGGTAATAAGAAGGCGATAATGAATGTATTTTTCATGATATGGTTTGGTTTGGTTAGCAATAATTACAACCTGGTCATGCTGTCAGCAATTTGCCTGCTTTTATATAACTGTGCAAAACAGCAATACCCCTCTTGCAGGTTAAGCAAGGTTTGTGCAGGTGGGAGTTGAGCAAAAAACAAATAGTTCAGGAAATTGCTGCCCGGTTACTGTACCAAAAAGTAGGTCAAAATCAACACAAGGGCACTGCTTTAAAATGGGTTTAATACCAACGGCGCCCTTTGTATTAACCCCTGCAACCGGGGCAATGGTAGTGAGGAGGAAAAATTAATGTTGCAACTGCAAATTTAAGCCAAGTTTGGCAAAAAAACAACACATGATGCATTTTTTTTAAAAAAATGGTAGGGCAAAGTTATTGTTTGATCCTTGCCACGGGGTTTTGGCTGTTCCAGTAGCTGTTTGTTTGCAGCACTTCCAGCGCTTTGCGGTAGGTATCGTTATTGCGGTTGAGAATTTTTTGGCCCAGTTGTGCCGAGTAAAGGTATTTTGCCAGAAAAGATTGAATGTGCAGTTTTATTTGCGGCAAAGCGGTTGAAAAACCGGTTTGGTCTGGCGGTAAATTTTGTTCCCGGGCAAATGCGGTAAGTTGTTGTAAAAGGGCATCAGATACTTCGAAACTGTTTTCAAAATCGGTATCGGCAGGAAAAGCGTTCAGAAGTTCTGTTCGTTTATTGTCTATATAGGCAATCAAAAATTTGTTTAAAATGTCATTATCTATCAATTGCCGGTAGTAGGCGGTGCGGTAAGCGGTATCAAGGGGCACAAAAACATCGGGGCTAATGCCGCCACCGCCATACACCACCCGTTTGTTGAGTTTGGTAAGGTATTTTACCGTATCTGCCGGTTCGTAATTATTTACTTCACTGGTCATTTCGCCGTTTTCGTAGCGTGTTTCTATGTCGCTGAAATAGGCGTCTTTTCCCTTGTTGTAGGGTTTTTGTATAGAGCGTCCGGTGGGCGTATAGTAATGGGCGATGGTGAGGCGCACATACGAACTGTCGGAAAACATAAATGGTTTTTGTACCAAGCCTTTACCATACGACCTTTGCCCGATGATAAGCCCTCTGTCCCAATCCTGAATAGCGCCTGCCACAATTTCGCTGGCCGAAGCGCTGCGTTCATTCATAAGCACCACCATTCGTCCCTGTTCAAAATTGCCGCGCGGGGTGGCTTCGTAGCTTTTTTTACCATAATTTTTACCTTCGGTATAAACCACCAGCCGGTTGTTTTCCAGAAATTCATCGGCCATATCAATGGCAGTAGAAAAATAGCCGCCGCCGTTGTTTCTGAGGTCAAGCATGAGTGCCTGCATTCCTTCTTTTTTCAGGCGGCGCAGGGTTTTGGTAAACTCGCGCATGGTATTGGCCGAGAAGCGGTTTACTTTAATATAGCCAATTTCAGGGGTAACCATATAGGCGGTTTCAATACTGGGAATGGTTACTTTATCGCGCACTACTTTGTATTGCAGCAATTGGAGTTGGTTACTGCGTTTTATATCAATCAGCAGTTCGCTGTTTTTGGGGCCGCGCAGCAGCCGGTCAATTTCTTCATCGGAAACCTGCACGCCTGCAATTACCTTGTTATTTATGGCAATAATTTTATCGCCCGGAAGTATGCCTGCTTTTTCCGACGGGCCTTCGGTTACGGTGGAAAGTACAAAAATGGTATCCCGAAGCATGTCGAACTTTATGCCAATACCTTCAAAATTACCCACCAACGGTTCGTTTACCTCATCGTACTCTTCGGCCGGAATGTAAACCGAGTGGGGGTCTAATTCCTTCAAAATGCCGGTTATGGCGTTTTCGGCAGCTTTGTTAAAATCCACTGCTTCCATATAATCCTCATCCAATTTTTTGAGGAGGTTTTCAATTTTTTGCGAAGCATACACCCATCTTTCTTCCTGCTGCTGCACCTTTTGTGCCCAAAGCGGGGCAGTTGTGCAACAAACAATGCCGGTTGCCGCCAACACCATTTGCAGCAACAACCAAGGTGCAGGTACATACAGTTTGCAGAAAACAGCAAAGCGGCAAACGGCGCTCTTTACGGCATTGTTTATGGCTGGCAACATGGCAAAAAAGTATTTACGGGCATTGGATATGGTAAAAGATAGGCAAAAACAACATTTGGTTGCTTGTAACAAGGCGCTAACTGTGGTAAAAATAAGTATTAACACAACTATTTGCAACATAATGCCTGTTTTTTACCTCATTTTATTAACATTTGCGTGTTTAACCTGTTGTTTGGTGCAGAATAACTACCTTTGCCCTCTGTTTTTTATTAGCACAACCTTATTTTTTCATGAGCCAACAACAACCCGAAAATATAAGCCGCGTTTCTGAAATAACTTTCAGCGTTGGGCTTAATGACAGTAATATTCCCGTATTGCTGCAGTGGGATGCCGATGACCATCCGGTTAAAGGTAAAAAAACGTGCAAATCTGTACTTATTGCCCTATGGGACGGCGATACCAAAAACACCCTTCGCATTGACCTGTGGACCAAGGATATGGAGGTAAACGAAATGAACCACTTTTTTTTCCAAACCTTAATTACCATGTCAGATACCTTTGAGCGTGCCACCGGCAATGCCGAACTTAGTCAGAAAATGCGCATGTTTGCCCAACAGTTTGCCCAGGAACTGAAACTGAAACCGCCATCGGGCGGAAAATGATTTGCCACGAAAGTAAAAACCCGGGCAGCGGCAATGCCGTAAAATCTGCTGTTTTGCTTTAAATGCAGTTTGGGTTTCCAAGTGCAGGTTAACCAATAACCCGCATTCACAAATCAATTCCGGTGTTTGAACCTGAAAGGGTATTTTTGTGTTTAAAAGCTACTATAACTTTTTACATGACCTAAAAAAACAAATACAAATGGCGCTTACATTAACCGATCAGAACTTTGACACCGAAGTATTGCAATCAGGCAAACTGGCGGTGGTAGATTTTTGGGCTGTATGGTGCGGCCCCTGCAAAGCTATTGCACCAATTATTGACGACCTTTCTAAGGAATACGACGGAAAAATAGTAGTTGGCAAAGTAGATGTTGATACCAATATGGAAGTATCTATGATGTACAACGTGCGCAACATTCCCACCGTTTTGTTTATTAAAAATGGCAAAGTGGTTGATAAACAAGTGGGTGCAGCATCCAAATCGGTGTACGAAAGCAAAATCAAACAGCACATTTAATCTATTCCGGCCTTTGTTTGTAATAGCCTGCAGGTCTTACTTGCAGGCTATTTGTTTTTCGGTTATCTTTGCAGTATAAAAAAGCAAAGGCGGTAATTTACATCCCCTTTCAAACGTTTAAAAAATATGGAAATTTTAACCCCTCAGCAACTGCACCAGTTCAGCAACCTGGAGTTACTGGCAAAACAGGTAGTGGAAGGCTTTATTATAGGCTTGCACAAAAGCCCGTTTCACGGCTTTTCGGTAGAATTTGCCGAACACCGCCTCTATAACAGCGGCGAGGCTGTGCGAAATATTGACTGGCGCGTGTTTGCCCGAACCGATAAATTGTTTGTAAAACGCTTTGAAGAAGAAACCAACCTGCGCTGCCGCATTATTTTAGACGTTTCTTCTTCTATGTATTTTCCCGAAGACGCCGGCGAAAAAGGGAAACCGGGCATGAACAAACTGCGGTTTTCTATTGTATCGGCTGCCGCACTCATGTATATTTTACGCAAACAGCGCGATGCCGTGGGGTTAACTGTTTTTTCAAACGAAGTTGAGTGGCACTCCAGGGCAAAATCTACCACTGTACACCAAAACCTGTTGTTTTCGCAGTTGGAGCAACTCCTGCAGCAACAGCAGCGCAACAAGGTAACCGCCGCCGCCCGCTGCCTGCACCAAATTGCCGAAAACATACACCAACGCTCATTGGTGGTTATTTTTAGCGATATGTTTGAAAATGCCGATGATACCGATGAAATTTTTTCGGCTTTGCAGCATTTAAAATACAACAAACACGAGGTTATTTTATTTCATGTGGCCGATAAAAAACGCGAACTGGATTTTGAGTTCGAAAACCGCCCCTATGAGTTTGTGGATATGGAAACCGGTGAAAAGGTAAAACTGCAACCCAACCAGGTTAAAGACTATTACCGTACACAACTCGACAAGTTCATGAAACAACTTCAGTTGCGTTGCCACCAATACCGTATTGACCTGGTAGAAGCCGATATAAACAAAGATTTTACCCAGGTTTTGCTGCCTTATTTTACCAAACGAAGCAAAATGATGTAGCCCCGTTTTTTGCACTGCCGGTAATGCATACCACTAACCGGCACAGTCAATACCTTCAAACATTTAGCCTGCCATGTTTCCCAATGCTTACAGCGCTTCCTTTTTTTACAATAAAACGCTTTTGTACCTCATTGCCGGTGCAAACAACTCTGGTTTGCCCCAACCCCAAACCGGCATTACTACGCTGGTAGTTTGTAAAACAGACGGCGCCCAATTGCCCGAAACCGAAAACGCCTTCCTTGCCAATATTCTTAAAGCGGTGGGGCTGCCCGGAAATCAGGTGCAAATTGTGCCGTTTGACCTCCAAAAAGGCAAATTGCCCATAGCAACCCTGCTCAGAAATTACCGGGCAAAAAAAATAATTACCTTTGGCTTTCAGCCAGCCGACCTTATGCTAAACATAACCCCGCAACTGTATATGCCCTTTGAACTGGGCGAAACACAAATTTTATTGGCCGATGCTTTAAACAGTATGGAGAACAATAAATCAAACAAAAAAGCATTGTGGGAGCAACTGAAACAAATGTTTGGTATTTAACCCTTTGCCTGCACCGGATGTTTCCGGTTATCTTGTTTAATAAATAAATATCTTCATAACATCATAAACGTTAAACAATAAAACCATGCTCAAAAAAGTAACCTTTTTCTGTCTGTTGGCCGTTTTTGCATTTTCGGCAAATGCAGTGGCACAAAGCAGTGATGCCATGATTGCAAGCATTGCCAAATACAACGACAATGTAAATGCCGATATTGCCGCAGAAAAACTCTTCTCGCACCGCGTAACCCTTAATACCGAAAGCGTAAAAACGCGGTTTTGGGGTAAATTCAGCAAATATCAGGAAAACCTCACCTGCTATTTTGAAGTGCGAGACGGCTTAACCATTCTCAAAAAAATTATTATTCTTTCCGATATTGCAGACAGGCAATCTTATACCGATATGCTGTTTGACGAATCGGGCAACCCTGTATTGGTTTTTTACACCAATAACCTGAAAAATGCAAGCAGTTCCAACGACCGCTACATGTACAACAACCGCAAACTCATTTACTACTCCACCACCAAAAACACCGAACTGGGCGCTGAAACCGACAGCTACGACGAAAGCAATTTTGAAACCAAACACATAAACGACGGATTGGAAATGATGACCAAAGCCGAGAACTACAAAAAAATGTTCGACGCTATTGCCAAAGTACAGATGTCGCAGTTTTAAGCGGCAGCGGCGTTATTTTTTGTCGCCCCCCATGCCGGGCAACATGTCAAAAGGCAATAAGTTCCAAAGAACCGACTTAATGGTAGTTGAGTCGGTTTTTTGTTTTTTGAGTTCGGTATAACTGTCTAAGGTAGCCGCACAGGTTTTCCGGCCCAGTTCAATCAATTCCTGAGCGCGGTAAAACTCGTAACTGTTGCATACATTGCGCGAGATGTTAATGATTACATCGGGTTTATGGTGGTAAAAAGCATATTCGGTCAGTTTGTCCATCAGTATTTCGGTCATCCGGTTTACCACACCCAAGTAGGTAAATTTTTCGCGCATGGTTTGGGTTTTGGGCAGGGTGCGAATCCATTTTTGCACAAACAAATCATAGCTTTCGGCGGGGCGGCTGTGCAACATTTCGGGTTTTAAGTGGCGTTTGGCGTTCAGGTTTACCACCACAATCAGGTCGCTTCCGGCTTGTAAAACAGGTTCTATGGGAGTTGGATTTACCAGCGCGCCGTCAACCAGTTCGCGCCCGGCCAACATAATGGGGGTTAAAATAGTAGGCACTGCCGCCGATGCCCGAATGGCTTCAAACAAACTGCCTTCGTTTATCCAAACCTCCTGTCCGGTTTGCAAATCGGCGGCCACGGCGGTGTATGGTATGGGTAAATCTTCAATGTTTACATCGCCAATAAGTTTGCGCAGTTCTTCTATAACTTTTTCGCCTTTTATAAACCCTTGCGTGGTAAAGGTAAAATCGGTTAGCCTGAAAACGCGCGTTTTGTCTAATTTTAAAAACCAGTCTTTCAGCAGATTTAACTTACCCAAAGCATACACACCACCTACCAACGACCCGATAGAACAACCCGATACCGCCCGTATTTGCATACCCCGCCGGCGCAACTCTTCAATAACCCCAAAATGGGTAAGCCCCCTTGCACCGCCGCTGCCCAATACCAGTGATACTGTTTTGCCCTCTAACTGATAACCTGCCCCTGCAACCAAACCTGCCATATAGAATTACTGTTTACCCCGTTATTTGTTTGTTAAACCGGCTATGCCCTGTCTTTCGCCAAACATATCCGCGCTTTTTTATACACAGCCGCTTAAATAGACGTATATTTGTACCGTACAACAATGGCCGATGCATGCTGTTTTTTATTCCGCAATCAAACAATGCCGGACATTTCTGCAATCTCCTCCACAACCCTAATGCTAATTTGATTGTTGCTAACCAAAAGACCAATTAAACACAATTTTATGCACTATTTACGTGTTTTCCAATTATTTGCCGCTTTTCTTTTGCTTTGTTTTTTGCAAACCGCTTTTGTGTATGCACAGGGTTGTGTTACGTTATTTGCCGTAACGGCGCCCAATACCAATACCATTGAACCGGTACGGATAGATTCCTTGGATGGCGACCTTGCCGTTATTACCAGCATTCAAAGCAGCAGTTCGGCGTTGCAGGTGGCACCGGGTAGCTTTACCGTTAACAGCCTTCAGCAAGAACTTGTTTTTTTGCAAACCACCGCCGCCAATTCCAATATAAAAACTGTAAATGCGCTTAATGGCAACCCCGGCACTTCATCGCCAAATGTTACCAACCTGCTGGAGTTTGAATACCATTGCGAAGCCGATAAACTGTATGCCCTGCAACGTGTAACCGTTACCAGTTACCGCCTGGTGGAGGTAAACCCGGCCACGGCAGCTACCACCCCCATCGGGGCGGTTATTAACCTGCCCGTCGGCAATACCCTGGCAACAGAAATCTCTGCCATTGATATTGTCAGCAACCGCTTCTTCTTCTTTAGCCGAAACGGAGGCATTTATACACTGCACGTGGCGCCTTTAGATGGCAGTGCAGCAACTAATTTTTCGCTCCTGCCTTTTGAACCCGTTGATGCCGAGTTTAATGTGGTAACCGGCGAATTGCTCATATTTACCGTAAGCCTGCAACTGGCTACCATTAACCCTGCCACCGGCGCCGCCAACCTGCAGGGCGTTGTTGCCGCCTCGCCCGTTTCGCTGCCGGTTAACAACGGCGCACTCGACCCCTTTACCAACCGCTATTTCTTTGTAGCCGAACAAACGCCCGGCAATTTTGCCCTTTATACCGTAAACGCTGTTAATGCTGCGCAAATAAACCCGCCTGTGTTGTTGCCCGCATCTGTAAGCAGCCTTACCGCTTCGGTTCCCTGCCAGGCACAGGCCGATTTCAGTGCAGATAACTCTTGCCTGGGGGCAAACACACAGTTTACCGACCTCTCTGTAGGCGCAGGCCAATGGAACTGGAATTTTGGCGACCCCGCATCGGGCGCAGCCAACACCTCTACGCAACAAAACCCATCGCATTTGTATGCTTCGGCCGGCACCTACACCGTAACCCTTAACATCAGCGGTTGCGTGGGGGTGAGTTCTGTTACCCAAAATGTAACCATTGTTGCCCCTCCAACTGCCAACTTCCCTTCTGATACGCTCAATACCTGTACCGGTATAGTAACCGCACAAAACTACCCGGGAGCCACCTACTTCTGGATTACCGGCGCTTCTTCCAACCAAATTACCGCCACCGTTGATGCCTGGTATTGGGTGGATATTACCCTTTCGGGTTGCACCGTGCGCGACAGTATTTATGTGAATGTCGATTCTTCGGCCGGTAGTTCTCAAATCTGGAATACCGATGAATTAACCTTTTGCCAGGGCGAACCCGTTACCCTTAACACCGGCATAACCGGCGCAACGGCTTACCAATGGAGTACCGGCGCCACCACACCCACAATTAATGTAACCACGCAGGGTTTATACAGCGTAACCGTATCCAGCGGCCCCTGCGTAACCACCGATGCCGTAACGGTTAACTTTGCCCCGCAACCCACGGTAAATCTGGGTTCCGATGCCACTATTTGCGACACCGGCTATGTAATAGACCCGGCAATAGGCACGCCCGGCTTGGTATATGAATGGTCGAACGGCTCTTCCTTGCCCACGCTCAGCGTTACCCAATCGGGTGTTTATTCGGTAACGGTATCGCTTGGCACTTGTTCCGATGCCGATACCATTTCCCTTACCCTTATACCGCTGGCAACGCCTGATTTGGGCGGCGACACCCTGCTGGTATGCGAAAATAACCCGCTCACCCTCGATGCCACGGCTTCGGGTGTGCCGGGGGCAGGCTATCTGTGGTCAACCGGTGCCGACACGCCCACGCTAACCGTTACAGGCAATCAATCGGGCTTGTATTGGGTGCAGGTTTCTGCTTCTTCCTGTACAGTATCAGATTCGGTGCAAGTGGTGTTTACCCCGGCCATTACAGTAAATTTGGGTGGCAACCAGGATTTATGTCAGGGCAATACCCTTACCCTCGATGCCGGTACCGCCGCCAATGCCAGCTATACCTGGAGCAACGGGCAAACCACACAGCAAATAACCATTTCCGATAGCGGAACTTATACGGTAACTGTAACCAATGGCGGTTGCACCCAAACCGATGCCGCAACCATTACCCTGCGTACCCCGGCCGCCATAAACTTAGGCGAAAACCTGAGCGTTTGCACCCTGCTGAACGAAAGCATTACCCTTTCGGCCGGTGAAGGCAGCAGTTACCTGTGGCAACCCGGCGGGCAAACTACGCCCGAAATAACTGTTTCACAGCCCGGTGCTTACTCGGTAACGGTTACCGATGCCTTTGGCTGTACGGCTTCGGCACAGGCAGAAGTGGTTTCCTTATGCAAATCGGCGCTGGTGTTTCCTACGGCGTTTTCGCCCAATGATGATGGTGAAAACGATATTTTCCTGCCATTTTCCCAATTTATTGACACCTACCAATTTAAAATCTACAACCGATGGGGCAACCTGCTTTTTGAAAGCGATGAAACCGATGATGGCTGGGACGGAACCCGAAATGGTGAAGTGCAACCCATTGGCGTATATGTGTGGTACGCCGTTTATACCGATGAGAGCGGCGCACAAACTACCACACAGGGCAATGTTACCCTTATACGGTAAATGGCGGCAACTATAACCTTTTGTAACTATTCAGGCACTATCTGTAAATCGCGGCATTTTCTCTTGTTCCTTGCTGATTGGAAGCATTGACCAAAGAGCAAAAAACCTTTTCGGAAAACCTTGCGTTCTTTGCGGTAAAATGAAAGGAATTCAGCGAAGAACATCGCCAACAAAGGAACGACCTGAATAAGTACAGCCTTTTTACCAAATGCTGTTTTACTTGTGAATTATTGAACGGCATGTGGCAGCAAATGTCAATGCAGCAAAAAGTGATCCCCGGAATTTCAAATTTTGCGCGCATTATCATCCGCCGCAAGGCAAGACAACATGCTGTGTCAAAATGGGCAAATTGATAAAAAGGTGTTTGTCTCATACACGCAAGCATGCTCTGTTTTAAACAGGATATTTTTTCTGCATCTGTGTAAATGGCTGGCTTTTGAATTTTGCGTATGTTTCAAACCTTGTTAACCCGTTTTGCCTGCCAAAGGGTGCATTTTTATTTTAAAGTGATTGTAAAGTTGTTTGCTGCGGCAATAGTGCAAAACCGGCAAAATAGCTGCATTAACAGGGTATTGTTGGCAGAATGGTATAAATTGCGTTAATTTGCGGTTGTAATGAAACTACTTACACCTGCCGCATGGCACGATTATGAGTTGATAGACACCGGCGGTTTTGAAAAACTGGAGCGGTTTGGGCAATATTTGTTGCGAAGGCCTGAACCACAGGCCTTATGGCAAAAATCATTGCCCGAAACACAATGGGAAACCCTTTGCCATGCACATTTTACCAGACAATCAATGGCTGCGGGTGCCAATAACCCCAATGGCAATGAGTATGGACATTGGCATCTTAAACCCGATATGCCGCAGCAATGGTGGGTATCTTACCATTATAAAAAGATGCATCTGAAAATGCGTTTGGGGCTTACCGCTTTTAAGCATGTTGGCATTTTTCCCGAACAAGCCGATAATTGGAATTATATATATGATGCAGTTTTGCAACAGCCGCAACAACAGCCGCACCGCGTGTTAAACCTGTTTGCTTACACCGGCGGCGCTTCATTGGCTGCAAAGGCTGCCGGCGCAGATGTTACGCATATTGACTCGGTAAAACAGGTTATTTCCTGGTCCCGCGAAAACATGGAGGCCTCCGGATTGAACGGCATACGATGGGTAGTGGAAGACGCCCTGAAATTTACCGAAAAAGAAACCCGCCGGAACAGTCAATACAGCGGCATTATTTTAGACCCGCCGGCCTATGGCCGCGGCCCCGATGGCGAAAAATGGTTGCTCGAAAAACAAATTGATTACCTGCTGCACCTTTGCAGCCGGTTGCTGCTGCCCAATGGTTTTTTGGTGCTTAACCTGTATTCCCTGGGTTTATCGGCGCTTATTCTGGAAAACCTATGCCGGCGACATTTTCCGAATGCCCGGCAGCCGGAGTTTGGCGAGTTATACACCACCGACCGCTCAGACACCAAACTTCCGCTTGGAATTTATTTGAGGTTTGCCCCTGAAAAAAATAATTAGCCGGGTTACCAATAAAGCATTTTACCCCGGCTTCAAAGTTTTTAAAAATCAACGTCTAAAAATAAATTAAGGGTGAGCCAAAATCTGAAACTGCTTATTGTGCGCCTTAGTTCTATTGGCGATATAGTATTAACCACCCCTGTTTTGCGTTGTATTAAAACACAGTTTCCGCAATACGAACTGCATTTCCTTACCAAGGTACAATTTGCCGGCATTGTAACGCCGAACCCGTATGTGCAAAAAGTGCATGTATGGCAAAACAGCGCCCGGCAAACGGCAACTGCACTTGCTTCGGAAAATTATGACCATGTAATTGACCTGCATCACAACCTGCGCACCTTGCTTTTTAAATTTGCATTAGGGGTAAATGCACATTCGTTTAACAAGCTCAATATTGAGAAATGGCTCATGGTTTGCTGGAAGTGGAACCGGCTTCCTGCCATGCATATTGTTGACCGTTATCTTGATACGGTAAGTTATTTAGGGGTGAAAAACGATGGGCTTGGGCTTGATTTTTTTATTTCACCACATGATGAGGTGCAAATACCCGAAATGTTTCCGCAGGTTGGCGGGCAGCCGTTTATTGCGCTGGCAGTTGGCGCCGCCCATGCTACCAAAAGGTTGCCGTTAAAAAAACTGCTAACTGTTTGCGAACTGATAAAGCAACCGGTTATTTTGCTTGGCGGGCGCGAAGATGCCGATACGGGTCGGGAAATAGCCCGAAGGTTTACCGGGCATGTGGTAAATGCCTGCGGGCAATTGCGGCTGGGGCAGTCGGCATCGGTTATAAAACAGGCCGCAAAAGTAATTTCGCCCGATACGGGGTTAATGCACATTGCTGCCGCTTTTAACAAGCCCATCATGAGCGTTTGGGGCAATACCATTCCGCAGTTTGGCATGTATCCGTACCTGCCTGCCAATACGCAAAACCCGTTTGCTCTTGCCGAGGTAAAGGGCTTGTCCTGCCGGCCTTGCTCCAAAATTGGTTATGAAACCTGCCCCAGAAAGCATTTTCGCTGCATGGAAATGATAAACGAAAACAATATTGCAGATTGGGTAAATAATTCTGCCGGCTGATTTTTTGTGCCTTATTGTCGGGAAGGAACTAAGCGCAGGGCTTATTTGGCTTAACAGGAAGGAACTGTTTTTGGGCGCGTCCATTTCAACATGTTCAATAACTGTGCCGCACAAGAGCGGGGAAAGTGACAGAAAAACACAATTGAACGCCTGTTACTGAACAAATACCCGAAAACGGAAAAAGGGCAATGTTAACCGCTGCTTACCCGAAGCAAAGCGGACAACATTGCCCTTTGGCAGGTTGTTGCCAAAAATACTATTCCGAAATAAGCGTAACGGTCATTTTTACATCTTCCACCGGACGGTCGCCGGGTTGGGTGGCAACAGCGGCAATTTTATCAAGCACATCAATACCCTCCACTATTTCGCCAAACACGGTATATTGAGCATCGAGGAAAGGTGTTCCGCCTATGGTTTTATAAGTTTCGCGTTGTTGCGGGGTAAAAACAAAGCCGCGCTGGGTTAGTTGGTCTAATTCTGCATCGGTGCTGGGTTTACCCTGTACAAGGTAAAACTGGCTGCCCGAAGAACGGCGTTGCGGGTTGCCCTGGTCGCCGGTTCGGGCTGCAGAGAGAACGCCTTTTTTGTGGAATAAATCGGGGTTAATTTCTGCAGGCAGGGTATAACCCGGTCCGCCCATACCCAGTTGTTGGCCGGGTTGCGCATTGCGCGAGTTGGGGTCTCCGCCTTGTATCATAAAGTCTTTAATAACACGGTGAAACAGCAAATCGTTAAAATACCCTTCTTTTGCCAGTTTCACAAAGTTGTCGCGGTGATAGGGCGTTTGGTTATACAACTTTACTTTCATGTTGCCGTATTTGGTAGCAATAAGTACCATAGGCTCTTTTTGGGGATTGGCTTCCGGTTGTGCCATTAATAATAAATAGTTTGTGGTTAACAATAAAATAATAAGTGTGGTTCGTAACATGGAAAAACTTGTTTTTTTGTAAAAAAATGAATTTTTCAGTTGGGTTTGGTGCTGTAAAAAAACACAAGCGGGCTATAACAACAAAAAAGCTGCTTCAGGTATTGCGTTGAAACAGCTTTTTTGAGTTTGTTTATGGCAGTTGTATGCCTTTTATTTATTGGGCAGCACGTAAATGTTAATGGGTTCTCCGTTTTCAATAGTAGCTTTTGGGGTTTGCTGTCCGTTGGTAAGCACTTTTACCACTTTAGCCACATACTCGCTCAGTTCGGTGGTGTTAATAAAGCCATCGCTGTTAAGGTCGGCTACTATGGGTTGTCCGTTAAAGGTGGTATAAGGCTTTTGGGCAAAGCAATTGAGCATGGCTTCGGTAAAAGCGCCGTTTTCCCATTCTTTGCGCTCTTGCGACATTTGCATACGGCTGCTGGAGGCAAAGAAATACATGGCTTTCGATTGCAGGGCTTCTTTCAGTTCGCGCACAGCTACATCGGTGCTTAAACTTCCTTTCAGGGCCAGCCCGTCAATTAGGTCGCTGCTACCCGAACCGCTGTGGCAGGCATCAAAGAGTTGTACAACGGTGCAGTCAAACTCCCTTATTTGCTCTGCCAGCCATTTATTTGAGAGGGCAGAGATAGAGAGGTAATCAATACCTGCATCGGTATCGAAGGTGCGAATATAGAAATCTCCCTGCGTATCAATTTCGCCGTGCGATGAGATATGAAGCACGAAGAGGTCGCCTTTTACAGCCATTTTTTTCATATCGTAAATGGCTTTTTTAATGTTTTGGGTGGTGGCTTCTTCGTTAACCAGTTTTTCGATTACAATATTTTTGAACAGGCGTTGTTCTTCGGGCAATTTGCTTTGTTTATAAAACATGTCGGCAAAATCGGTGGCGTCATCATCGGCAAAGTTAATGTTGTATTGACTTTGTTCGTACTTGGCAATGCCAACGGTAAGCAGGTAAAGGTTGGGTTTTTGAGCAAATTCATTGCCATAGTACAGTACTTTCCGCACATCGGAGTTGGCGCTGCCGTTGTTGTTTACCGCCCGTATGTATATTTCGTTTACCCCTTCCTGCAATGGAATGGTGGTTTCTATGGCCACATCAAAACTTTCATTATCAGATTTAGCAATTTTTTTAATGCGGGTTCCTTTAATGCCCGGTTGTAAATCGTGCAGTTGGTTGTTTACCACCAGCAGGTAATCGGCCAGTTGTGTAGATGAACTGATATGGGCTTTAATTGTATATTCGCTCTGTTGTACGGTAGAAACCGGTTCGGCGGGGGCTTCCATGGTAATAACCGGTTTTTCGGTTGAGTTGATGAGCGGCACTTTTTTAAAAGAGCCGGCGTCTTCAAACTGCGGCTCAATAACGGTCCAGCCCAATGAGCTGATGAAGCCAAACTGCCCGTTCCACTCCACTGAGGCTAAACCTTCCGAAAAATCGTTTGCCCATTTATATTCGGGTGCTACCACAAACTCGCCGCGGTTATTGATAAATCCAAACCTGCCTTCAAATTTTACCTTGGCCAATCCTTCGCAAAATGGCTGTGCGTCTTCAAACTGCGGAATTATAACAAAGGCGCCGGTGGTGTTTATGTAGCCATAATGCCCGTTAAACCTTACTGCTGCCAGTTTTTCTTTAAAGTAATCGGCATCTTCATACACCGGGTTAATGGCATAAGCGCCCGTATGGTCAATATAGCCATACTTTTTGTTTCGGGCAACTGCGGCCAGGTTTTCAGAAAAATGGCGGGCATCTTCAAACTGCGGGTTAATGGCAAAGCCGCCCTGTGTATTGAGGTAGCCGTATTTGCCGTTGAGCCGTGCAACAGAAAGCCCTTCGGTGGTAAAGTTAGAAAGGTCTTCCAGGGCAGGCAATTCAACAAAACTGCCGGCAATATCAATATACCCCCAACTGCCGTTTAGCGAAACCAAAGCATAACCTTCCGAAAAATCGTAGGCATCGTCAAATTGAGGTGTCAGCACGTAATCGCCGTGAATATTGATGTAGCCAAATTTTCCGCCAAGGGAAACGGGCGCCAGGCCGTCTGAAAAATCGCCGGCTTGCTCATAGTAGGGTTCGGCAATAAATTTACCCTGTTTGTCAATAAACCCCCATAGCCCGTTTTGTTTAACGCGGGCAACCCCTGAGTTGAAATTATAGGCATCGTCGTATTGGGGGTCTATAACATATTTGCCGTTGCCGTTTACAAATCCCCAAATGCCGTTTACTTTTACGGCTGCCAGACCTTCGGAAAAATCGTTGGCAAATTCGTATTTCGGGAAAACCACAAATTTTCCTGCATCGTTAATATATCCCCATTTGCCGTTATCTTTTACGGGGGCAATAAGCAGGGTTTGTTCATTTTGGGCAAAGGCAACTGTGGCAAACAGCAGAAAAATGCCGGCAATGCGCAGGTTTCTCATAAGGTTGCGGAGTTTTAAATGTATTTTCATAGGTAGGCCGGGTAAAAGTGGGTAATCAGGGTTTTTTTACAAAGTGGTTCATATCCACAATAAGCGGAACAATGCGGTCATTGTCAAGGTTGGCTTCAAAGCCTATTTTTGCGGCATCGTAGGTAACTTCGCCCGGGCTGGTTAGGCGCGGCCCCAATATATATTGCAGCCTGTCATACAGGTTACCCGTAAGTTGGGGCAATTGGGCAGAAATTTGCTGCAGGTCTATAGGTTCTTTGGTAAACAAAAAACAGTTTACCGTTCCTGTTCCGTTGTCGAGTTGCATGCAGTAATCTTCGTGCGGAAGCGCTACGGTGCTTCGTGCATACGGAATCATGGGCGAAACGGTGGTTGTGGGGGTGTTTTCGGTGGTGTACATGGCCATTACATCGGGCTGAAAGGGGTACAGCAGGTCCAACTGGTTGTTATCGTCAAAGCTAAAGGCATATACGTTCATGTTTTTGCTGCCCATGGTAAGCATTACCTGATAACCTGTCCAGGGGGTATAGGCATTGTGCATGGCATATACCGGGCCGCTTTGGGCTGCCTGCATAGAGCCAATTACTTCGGGAGTACAATTCATTTCATTGCCATCGGGTTGCATGGCTAATTCGCGGTAGTCTAAAGAAGCGGCAAAATTGTTTACCGGTTCACCGGCCGGAAGTTCATAAATAACCTGATAAGCCTCTTTTACATACTTGTTAAAGTCGTCGTATTTTACGTAAATAAAACCTTCGTTAGCCCATTCGGTTCCCCAACTGTTCATCAGTTCAAAGGTTTGGTTTTGGTCGTCGTAGCCAACCACCAGCATGGCATGTATGCTGGGTTGTCCTTTTTCGCCGCGGTTGGGGTTCCAGGTATTGTTTTCGTGTTTCAGTTCTTTAAAGTTTTCAAAAATCTGCATTCCCACAATAACGGGCAGGTCATTGGCTAAACTGTGGCGCACTTTACCCACTTTGGTGTTGTCGTCTTTTACAAAACTCAGCCTTTGATAGTCTTTAATTCTGAATCGTATGGCGTCCCGAATCTGGTCGCCCGTTGGGGTAAACTGGCAGTTTTCGTCAAACGGGTAATCATTCATTTTTACATTACCTATCCGTTTCATTATACTGAGTGCGTCGGAAATATGAACGCCAATATAGCAGTCATAGTCTTGTCCTTCAAAAGCCAGCACCTGCCTGTACACAAAAGAGGGCGAAAAGGCATTGGTGTTTACCACATTTTTTTTCCGGACATTGTCCCAGCCGTTGCCAAGCGCTTCAATGATGGTGCGGGCGCCATAGGCAGCAGCCCACCCCACGCAGGTTCCTGTTCCTAACTGGTCGCCCGGAATGGGGCAATATTTTTTGAGCGAACGCTCATAGGGTATATTGTCGTAATTTTTAGTGGTAAGGGGGGTAGCCAGTGGCACCTGGGCATATTTTTCTTCATCCAGCACTACTCCGCTGCCAAAACGGTTGTTTTGTGCGGTAGCCGGCTGTATTGAGGCTACTAACACAGACACCAACACAAAAAATACTGCCCGCGTTAAGCAAAATTTACGCATAACAAAGGTTTTTAGTTGTTTGAATTGTATCTTTTGCCTGTTTTTTTACAGGTTTTTGATATAAAACCGGGTAAAACACCGCTAAGATACGCACATTAATTGAAATTGAACAACAAAATATTGGCCTTTAACAAAAAAACTGCATTTTAAAGACGGATATTTGCGCCCGGTAATACAGGCAATCGTTTTGCAAAACAGTTTACTTGACTATTTACGTTGTGGCAAAACCAGTGCCAAATGCTTTTAAATAATTGTTTTAATGGTTTCAGTTCTGAAAAAAATAATTGTAACCGACAGGCCGTTACCGGTTTATTTTATCCCGAAACCGGCACTTTAAAACCATCGGGCAAAATGCCCAATAGCAGAAACACTTTTTGTATCCAAAAAATTCCGCGTACTTATGCAACTTCTTATCAAAAACATTGCCCTGTTGGTACAGGTTGAGCAAGGAGCACCCGTACACAGCCTTGCCGGTAAAAACATGCAACAACTGCCCGTTTTGGAAAATGCCTTTTTGTTAATGGAAAACGGGCGCATCACCGATTTTGGCCCCATGGAAACCTGCCCCCTTGTACAGGCGGCGCAAGTGCTTGATGCAACGGGTAAAATGGTTTTTCCGTGCTGGTGCGACTCGCACACGCACCTGGTGTATGCCGGTAGCCGTGAGCAAGAGTTTGTGTACCGTATTAAGGGAATGACCTATGAGGAAATTGCCCGGCAGGGTGGGGGCATTCTTAATTCGGCACAGTTGCTGCAACAAACTACCGAAGAGGTTTTATTTGACAGCGCCATGGAACGCCTTGCCGAAATTACCCGCTACGGAACCGGCGCCGTAGAAATAAAAAGCGGCTACGGACTTAGTTTGGACAGCGAGTTGAAAATACTGCGCGTAATAAAGGAAATGAAAAAGCATACCGATGTTGAAATAAAAGCTACTTTTTTGGGCGCTCATGCCATACCACAGCAGTATAAAACGAACAGGCAGGCCTATATTTCCGAAATTATTCAACACATGTTGCCGGCCATTACCCGCGAAGGCCTGGCCGATTATATTGACGTGTTTTGCGACACCGGTTTTTATACCGTGGAAGAAACGTCAGAAATATTGCAAGCCGGCGCCCTGTTTGGTTTAAAAGGCAAAATACATGCCAATGAGTTGGCCGTAAGCGGCGGCGTACAGGTGGGGGTGCAACATGGCGCTGTATCTGTTGACCATCTTGAGCAAATAGGGCAGCAGGAAATTGATTGTTTGCTTAACTCACAAACCATGCCCACCCTTTTGCCCGGAACTGCTTTTTTTCTGAACATACCTTATGCGCCTGCAAGGCAAATGATAGATGCCGGATTGCCGGTTTGCCTTGCATCGGATTATAACCCGGGTTCAACCCCGTCGGGGCGAATGGCGTTTGTACTGTCGCTTGCTTGCCTTAAACTGCAAATGTTGCCCGAAGAAGCCATTAACGCAGCCACCATTAACGGCGCCCGTGCTATGGAACTGCAACAAACCCACGGCAGCATTTGCCGTGGCAAGGTGGCCAATGTGTTTATTACCAAACCCATGCCATCGGTGGCATTTTTGCCCTATGCCTTTGGCAGCAATTTAGTGGAAACCGTTATTCTGAAAGGAAAAGTGGTGCATACAACCGCAAAGGGCTAAAAAATGCTGTACTTAAAAATACAGTAAATAGCCCTGAACCCGTCTTTCCAGTTAATTTTTTTCCCTTCGGCATAGGTGCGCCCGTAGTATGAAATACCCACCTCGTATATGCGAATGTTGGGAACTTTTGAAATTTTGGCAGTTACTTCGGGTTCAAAGCCAAAGCGGTTTTCTTTGAGCTTAATTTGTTGAATGATGTCGGTTTTAAAAAGCTTGTAACATGTTTCCATGTCGGTTAAATTGAGGTTGGTACATATGTTGGTAAGGAAAGTAAGCAGTTTATTGCCAATGGTATGCCAGAAAAACAAAATGCGATGTGGGTTGCCGCCCATAAAACGCGAGCCGTACACAACATCGGCAAAACCGTTTACAACGGGTTGCAGCAGCAGGTTGTATTCCTGCGGGTCGTATTCCATATCGGCATCTTGTATAATCAGATAGTCGCCGGTGGCTTTGGCAATGCCGGTGTGCAGGGCAGCGCCTTTACCCTTGTTTACCGGGTGTTCATAAAAGCAGATGCCTGCCTGCGGGTTTTGTTGCATGTATTGCAGCACAACCTCCCGCGTATTATCGGTAGAACAGTCGTTTACCACAATTATTTCTTTGGCAATGTCGTTAAGCAGGTTAACGGACAATACCTTGTCTAATATTGCGGCAATAGTTCTTGCTTCGTTGTATGCCGGAATTACAATGCTAAGTTTTGATATGACCATGATTTTTGTGTGTAGCGCTGTTTGGTATTGGTTGTTTGCGGTTGCAAAGATGAAACAAATACCATAAAAAAAGAACAATAGCATCGTACAGGCGCAAAATGTTGTTTTTTGTTAGGAATAGACAGGGAAAACCAGATATTTGCACTTTAATAGCTGCATAACCCAACAATGATGGTTGCAAATGGAGATAATAAGCGGAAAAAAACTAATTAAATCTTACGGCAGTTTACAAGTGCTGAAAGGCGTGGACATATCGGTACAGAAAGCCGAAATTGTATCTATTGTGGGCGCATCGGGGGCCGGAAAAAGTACCCTGCTGCACATTATTGGCACATTAGACCGTCCCGATTCGGGGCAACTCACCGTGGGCGGAAAGGAAGTCAGCCGTCTTTCGGAACGCGAATTGGCGCGCTTTCGCAACAAACATATTGGTTTTGTTTTTCAGTTTCACCATCTTTTACCCGAATTTACCGCCCTCGAAAACGTGTGTATTCCGGCGTACCTGCTTGGCAGAACCGAAGCCGACGCCACCCGCGAAGCAACCGAACTGCTGGGCTTTTTGGGGCTTTCTGACCGCCTTACCCACAAACCTTCGCAATTATCGGGCGGAGAGCAGCAACGCGTGGCCGTTGCACGTGCACTTATTAACCGCCCCGATGTTGTACTGGCCGATGAGCCATCGGGCAATTTAGACTCTGACAACTCACGCGAATTGCATCACCTGTTTTTTCAACTGCGCGACCAATACCGTCAAACCTTTGTTATTGTTACCCACAACGAAGAATTGGCCAATATGTCTGACCGCAAACTGGTAATCAAAGACGGGGTAATGCTGGCATAGCTGCCTGTGCCGCTGCGGTTTTGCCCTGCCGGAAAAGGGTTTATTGCGTGTTAGATGGTACTTATTCAGCTTGTACCTTTGTTGGTGATGTTTTTAACTGAGTTCTTTTCATTTTACCGCAAAGAACGCAAGGTTTTGCGCAAAGTTTTTTTTGCTCTTTGGTCAATGCTTCCAATCAGCAAGCAACAAGAGAAAATGCAGGGATTTACAGGTAGCACCTAAATAGTTGCGTCAGATGCTATTTTACGCCACTTTAAGCCACTGCAAAATAGCTTTGGTTGGTGTGGGCGAGGTAATGATTATGTTGTGCGATTCGCCCAATTGCATGGTTATAAAATCTCCTTCCGAAAGGCGCACCATTCGGGTTTTGCCTTCGGTATCGGTTATTTCACATTCACAACTGCCCTCCAATATTAAAAAGCTCTCCAATAAGTTGTGGTGAACTTCCTGAGGCACCATTTCGCGCACCCAAGCAATGAAAAGCTCGCGGTTATCATTCAATTCAAGGGTGTGCAGATGTATGTTTTCATAATCATCGGGCGGTTCTATACCTTTAACCGCCTCCTTCCAATCAAACCAATTGGAGGCAGGACTAAGCACCGGCAGGTTACTCAAATCTAATTTTGAACGGTTGCTTTGCTGCTTGCCGAGCATTTTAAGTTTGTCAAGCACTTTGTTTTTAAGAAACGCAGGTGGTTGTAGTTCAAACTCGCCCGAAAATTGCAACAGTGCCTCTTCGGTGGCGTCTATTTCAGAAGGGGTTGCCGTTTCTTCTTCGCCGGCAAGCAGTCTGGCAATTTCTTCTCGTGTTATGTCGGTATTATTTTTCAATGCTTATAGCAAATTTGGCAGTGGTTAACAATAAATTTCCCGGAGTTCCTTTAAGGCAAGCCGCGTGCGCGATTTCACCGTTCCAAGCGGAATTCCTTTGGTTTCGGATATTTCTTGTTGCGTATATCCTTCAAAGTACATCCATTCTATAATTTCGCGTGCCTGCGGCGATAATTTTTGTAAGTTATCGGGCAACCCGATGGCTTCAATTATAATGCCCTCGGATTTGGGAGCCAGCTCATTAGATACGATTTTTTCGAGGTTTTGGTTTACTTTCTTGGTTAAATAATATTTAGACCGGGTAAAATCAATAGCCGTATTACGTGCAATATTAATTAACCAGGTGGTTAAACATCCTTTTTCGGGGTTAAAACTATCAATGTTGAGCCAACATTTAACAAAACAATCTTGTAGCAGGTTCTCGGCATCGGCGTAATTTCTTACAATACGCATAATAATACCATACATTGTTGCGCCGTAAGTATCATACAAAACGGCAAAAGCCGCTTCATCGCGCTTTTTAAGTCTTAAAACCAAAAAATGCTCTTCTTCCTTAGCGTTTTGTATAACAGATTTCATGCCGCACTTCCTCCTGCTGTAAAGTTAGTTTCGGGTAAAACAGGCGCGCTTTCAATTTTTTTTCGGAAACCATAATCCAAAAATGCAACTGCCTCGTATCATAGGCAAAACCACACAAAAATAATTCTTTTCACCAGAAAAACACATGAAAAATGAAAAAAGCATTTTTTCCTCTCCATCTTGCTTCGGTTTTGTTTGGCACATCGAAAACCGCCGCACAAATTGTAACTGACTACTTTGCAAAAGTTGATGCCGGCGAAATTGAAACCGTTGGCGAATTACTTTCCGATGAATTTGAGGCAATAGCGCCTTTTTCTCCTGTTCCGCTCGATAAGCAAAGCTGGAAAGGTGTTGGATATGGATTTAAAACGGCTTTTCCCGATATGAAACACAAAATACTATTATGTGTTGAGGGCGAAAATGCTGTTGCCGTTAAAGGAATTTTCAGAGGTACAAATATCGGTTCGTATATGGGAAATGCAGCTACCGGAAATGCAGTGAAGTTGCCGTTTAATGCAATTTTTGAATTAAACGAACAAGGCAAAATTACCTCTTTAAGCACCCAGTTTGACCAGAAATCTTTTGAAGCCCAGTTAATGGCAGGCATGAACCCCGCCGCAGTTGCCGAAGCTTTGGTAAACGGAATAATGAATGCTGCCGATGCCGGAGACGCAAACAGTGTAATTACCTTTTTTGCCCCCGATGCAAAACATTATTTTGGAGGCGTTGCCAACACCAACGAGGAATTGAAAATGCGTATTGCCGGCTTAAAAGCAGCGTTTCCCGACATACACCGCACTTTAGATGTTTTGTCGTTCAGCAACAATGTTATTTGCTGCAAAGGCCGGCTTACCGGCACCAATACCGGCATGTTTATGGGAAAACCGGCTACGGGCAATAAAATAAATGTATTAGTGCTGGCTGTTTACAAACTCAATGAGCAAGGCAAGGTAACCGAAGCCTGGGTTGAAATGGATACCGCCACCCTTATGGGGCAACTGAAAGGTGAAGTGCCGGCAAGCTGAAAGCCCGATAGAAACATTTGTTATCCATTGCTTTTTCGTACTAATCTTACTAATTAAAACAATCTTATTTTTTAAACCACCTTAAGTTCACATCTATGAAAACAATTTTTTTAACCATTTTATTTGTTTTGGTAACAATAACCGGTGCTTACGCACAAAGTAAAAATGCACAAACGGTTATGAACAACTACGCCGCTTTTGGCAAGGGCGATATTGCTGCCATACTTGCTACGCTTGCGCCCGACTGTGAATGGACGCACCCCGGAAACCCGGCTATTGTTCCGTTTGCCGGCACTTTTCGCGGTGCCGATGAAATTGGCAAGGAATTTTTCGGGGCAATTCCTTCGGCTATTCAAATTACCGAGTTCTCGCCAAGTTTGGCGGGCGAAGACGGAAACACGGTCATTACATCGGTATTTATTAAAGGCAAAGCCGTATCAACCGGAAAAGAGTATGAAAACACTGCCGAAATGCGATGGACTTTTAATAGCGCCGGCATGGTAACCAAATACAATGTAATTGTTGATACCGCCGCTTTGGAAGCAGCACTTACTGCAAAGTAAAACGCATAAGCTTGAAACAAGCTGTTTTGCACCATATCTGACACATTTTACCAACACGCTTATCAACGCATTTCACCCAAAATGAGACCGGGCGGCTATATCAACTTTGCAGTTTTGTTATTAAAGCCCGATGTCTGTTTAGAAATAAGACATAACATCTTTGTCTCCCTCAAAAAAAAACAAAAACAAAAATGAACACAACAAAATTCCTCCTTTCAACAATTGCTTATACTGTTTTGCTTACCATTATTGCCATAGTTTACCACGAAACTATTTTCGGTTCGTATTATTACGGCTTTAATATCTATAGTGCAGGTAAAGATTTCTCAATACCCGTTGCCCTTACCGGTACTTTTATTGAGGGGGCAGTGCTTAGCTATCTGGTACAAAAATTTTCACCACAAGGTGGCGGCGTGCGCTTTGGCATCTTTATGGGTGTTTTGGTGTGTTTGTTTGCCAGCAGTTACGGTGTATTTCAAACAGCCGCTTTAGAAAACGTGCAGGGTGCCGGACGCGCTATGTTTATGGTATTGGAATTTGTTGCCATGATGCTGTATGGCGTAATTGGCGGCGCAGTTGTGGGTTGGATAAACCGGAAATAACAACAAACAAAAACTTATTAATTTCTTCAACTTTAATTTTCATACAACATGTCAAGTAAACTGGAAACCGTACAACAAATATATGCTTGTTTTGCACAGGGCGATATACCCGGTATTATTGCCAAATTAGCAGACGATGTAACCTTCTATAATGATGCCAATCCGCAGATTACCCCTTGGGGAGGAACATTTCGGGGTAAAGACGGGGTAATGCAGTTTTTCCGAAATCTTGGTGCAAATTCGCAAACCACCCATTTTGAGCCGTTTAATTTTAGGGAAGAAGGCGGTAAAATTATGAACGAAGTGCGGCACGACGGCATTATTACCACTACAGGCAACCCTTTTAGCGTTACTGTACTGTTTACCTGGTCTTTTAACAATGCCGGAGAAGTAACCGGTTGGGAGGGAACAGGAGATTTTTCGGGTATTGATAACGCTTTTTAAAACAAGCAACACCACTCCAACCCGGTGCCCCGGATAAACTAAGTGTTTTCCGGGGCATTTTTTAGGTTATACATGCAAAAGCTGCCTATACTTGCTGCCCGCCTGTAGCCATAATTCTTTTGGCAATGTTCATTTGCACGCCATAGCGGGGGCGCAGCGTTACCAGCGGTTGCAGGTCAATGGTTTGCCCGGGTTGCAAGGAGAAGGTAAACTGCCGCAGCAGGGTGGCCAGTACAATCTGCATTTCAAACAAGGCAAAATTGTTGCCAATGCACAACCTTGGCCCGCCGCCAAACGGAAAATAGGCATAGTTGGGCAAGTCTTTAAGATTTTCTTTTGAAAAGCGGTCGGGGTTAAAGGTTTCGGGGTCTTTCCAGTATTTGGGGCTGTGGTGTGTTCCGTAAATAAAGAGCAACAATATGCAGTCTTTCGGAATTTTGTAGCCGTCCACTTCGTCATCTTCCAGTGCTGTGCGGTCAATAATCCAGGCAGGCGGGTACAGGCGCATGGTTTCCTGTATTACCTGCCGCGTGTATTGCAGGTTGGGCAGGTCTTCAAAAGCGGGCGTTCTGTTGCCTAAAACAGTTGCTGCTTCTTCCAGCAGTTTTTGCTCTACTTCGGGATGTTGCGAAATGAGATACAATGCCCAGGCCAGTGCATTGGCCGATGTTTCGTGGCCGGCAACAATTAAAATCATGCTTTCATCGCGCAGTTGTTTGTTGTTCATACCTTCGCCTGTATCTTCATAGCGCGAGTTAATAAGCATATCGAGCAGGTCGTTGTAGGCCGATTTTTGTTCGCGCCGTTCCTTAATTATTCCATACACAATATCATCGGTTTCGCGGCGCAGCGATTCGTAAAAAGCAACTTTGCCGGATAATTTAAGCCAGGGGTAGAGATAAGGCTGCCTGGCCATGGTAATGACATATTTCTGAAGGTTGGTTATAATATAATCAACCCGATGAAGTTTATCATTGTCCAGGGCGGTGCTAAACAAGGCTTTGTTTACTATGCGAAAAGTTAGTTGCATCATGAGTTTCAACACATCATCTGCGGGGTTTTGGGCAACTTGCCGGGTAAGTTCGTTGCAAAAATCATTGGTTTCGGCGGTCATAATACTTATAAGTTCGGCCAAACGCTGTTTGTAGAAACCGGGTTGTATAAGGCGGCGTTGTTTTAGCCAGTAATCGCCGTCTATGGTAAGCAATCCCTGCCCCAACTGACTGCCCAACACTTCTTTAACCACCTTTGATTTGTGGTAATTTTTGTTGTTTTTTTGCAGGATATGCTGAATGTATTCGGGATTGCTGGTAACGATAACTTTTCTTGGCCCGATGTAAGACGTAAAAATATCGCCCAAATGTTTGGTTCCTTCATTGAGGAAGGGGATAGGGTTATCGGCAATTTTATTGACGCGGTACAATGTGCGCCAAATTGGAACATGAGGCAATGTTTTGGTAGCCGTCAGCATAATACAGGCAGTTTTGGGGTTACAAAATAGAAGGCGTAAGCAGGAGACTTTTCTCTATATATGAGTAGCTTTGGCAGGCTTTTACTTACAAACACGTTGCCGGCTGAGTGGTAAAAGTACAGTTGTTATTTACCATAAATTTGCTGCAACTGCGCTACAATTTGGTAAACGGCCGGGCAAATAAAAGTATTGTTAAGGGTTATGCCAAAGTGGCGGTGAAACTTCCGGTCATTGGTGTGCGGGTACTCGCGGCAGGCATTGGGGCGTTGTTCATACACAAGGCAAAGGTTATCGGCACCTAAAAAAGGGCAGGGGGTTTGTTGCAATACATAATCGCCATCTTCGTCAATGCGCAGGTACCGGTCAATAAATTGCCCGGGTGTAAGCCGGTAAAACTTTGCCAGCCGTTCAATATCTTTGGGTAAAAAGCGCGGGCTGGTAGTTTTGCAGCAATTGGCGCAGGTGGTACAGTCAATATGTTCAAAGGCCCGGTTGTGCAGTTGTTGCACGGTTTGGTCAAGGTTTTTGGGTGGTTTTTGTTTTAACTGCTTAAACAGACGTTTGTTTGCCGGTTCGGCATCTTTGGCTTTTTTTTGAAGTTCCTGCCGTTCCTGTTCGTTCATGGTTTTGTGTTATACTGTTGTAATGAAATGGGAACTTAGCCAGTTACCGAGGACCTTTTACCCGAAAACTTCGTTAACCCCGGCCGGGTAATCCTGGTTTACCCAATGCAGTATTTGCCGGTAGTGTTGCGGGTTATGCACAAAATCGAGGTTATCGGCATGAATGAGCAACACGCGGAGGTGTGGGTTGCTTTTAAAATAATCGAAATATATTTTTTCCACGCGGTGCAGGTACGATTCGCGCACTTGTTGTTCAAAATCTCTGCCTCGTTTTTGTATGTTTTTAAGCAGGCGGGGCACAGTGGCATGAACGTACACTATTAAATCGGGCTGAGGCAGGTTGGGGTACACGGTATCGAACAGGCGTTCAAAGAGGCGGTACTCTTCGGGCAGCAAGTTTACTTCTGCATACAGCAAAGATTTCCGGAAAATATAGTCGGAAATAGCTAACGTATTATTTTTGCTCCAGTCTTTTAAAAAAGCGGTAAGCTGGTGGTACCGGTCGAGCATGAAGTGCATTTCGGTATGAAAGGCGTATTTTTCGGGTTCGGCGTAAAATTTGGGCAAAAAGGGGTTATCGGCAAATTCCTCCAGAATAAGCCGTGCGCCGTACTCTTCAGTGAGCATTTGTGCCAGCGAGGTTTTACCTGCGCCGGTGTTGCCTTCAACGGTTATGAGTTTATATTTTGACAGGTTCATGTAAAAAGGCTGATTCTGGGGGAAAATAGGGCAGAGGTGGTTTAGGGTTAATTTACCAATAGCTGTTGTTAAGCAAGTAGTTGGTTACGTAATCAAAAACACCTTCTTCCAGGGTGGTAAATGGGCGGTAGTAGCCCTGAAGCGCAAGTTTGTTCATGTTGGCTTCGGTAAAATACTGGTAGGTGGCTCTTATATCGGTTGGCATATCTATAAACTCAATTACCGGGTTAAGGTTCATGGCCATGAACACGGCATTGGCAAGGTGGGTAAAACTTCGGGCAGTACCGGTGCCTACGTTATACAGTCCGTTTTCGGGTTGGTATTGCATCATCCACTGGCAAACGGTTACAACGTCTTTTACATACACAAAATCGCGCAGTTGTTGTCCGTCTTCCACATCGGGGCGGTGCGAGCGGAACAGTTTAACGCTGCCCGATTGCCGTATTTGGTTAAAGGCATGGAAAACTACCGACGCCATGCGTTTTTTGTGATACTCGTTGGGTCCATATACGTTAAAAAATTTAAGCCCAAACCAAGCCGGCGGGGTATTTTCCTGCTCCAATGCCCACACATCAAAATTGTTTTTAGACAGGGCATAGGGGTTAAGGGGTTTAAGTTTTCGGGGCAGCAGGTGGTTGTCGTCGTAACCCATATTGCCGTTTCCGTAGGTAGCGGCCGACGATGCGTAAACCAGCGGAATTTGGTATTCTGTGCAAACCTGCCACATTTTTTTGGAGTAGCCAAGGTTAAGGCGGTCAAAAATTTCGGTACTGAAATCGGTGGTATCGGTTCGGGCGCCTAAGTGGTAAATGCCGTTAATGTGTTGATGATTGGATTTTACCCACCCGAAAAAAGCATCCCGGTGTACCCAGCCGGCGTATTGTTTACCGTCAACGTTTTTTCTTTTGGCAAAATCAGAAAAATCGTCCACCAGAATCAAGTCACTTCTGCCGGCTTCGTTGAGTAGCGCGGTTAAACAACTGCCAATAAAGCCGGCGGCTCCTGTAATAACAAGCATACAATTTTGCGGTTAACCTTGCTGAATGGTTTTGGGGCAAAGTTAAGGAGTTTTGGTAAACTAAAACCTGCCCGCTTTATAAAAGAGAAGAAGACAGGTAAAAATGCCCATGCTTAGTTATTTACAATAAGAAAGCAGCGGAACATGGGTATGGTAAGCCATGCGGTGCGTGTAGCTTGACAGGAAAATTTTTTCGAGCAGGTTTCTTTTATGCGTATGCATGGCAATAACCGATACTTTGTTTTGGTCAATGTAGCTGTTAAGCCCTTCTACTACGCCGTCGCTCTCCATAATATCGAGTTTGGAGCCGGTAGTTTCCAACATTTTATTGTTAAGCTCTTCAAACTCTTCCAATTTGCGTTTATCCCAGGCTTCGTCCAGAAAACTTACATGCACACAGCGCATTTCGGCGTCAAAGAGTTGGGCAAAGGCTTTGACCATGGGTATGATTTCTTCGTCGTGTTCATCGCAATTGGTGGCATAGGCCACTTTGGTAATGCCCGAAAACACGGCGTTATGTGGTACCACCATTACCGGGCATTTTACCCTTTCCAGTACAGCGGCGGTGTTGCTGCCCAACAAAACCTCTTTAATGCCGCTGGCCCCTTTGGTGCCCATTACCACCAGTTCAATATTGAGTGATTTGGTTACCTCTTCTATTTCATCGGCTATAAAACCTTTGCGCAATACATGGGTAATGTTTACATGCCCCAAGCCTTTTTCTTCGGCAAACTGATGCAGTTTAGCGGTTTCTTCTTTATATTGTTCAAACTCAATATCCACTTCATGGTCAATCATATCCTGCAATGCAGATAGGTCGGTATCAGACGGGGTAATAAAGCGCAGCACATAGGTATGGAGGGTGGTAATGCTGGCGTTTAATTTATCTGCCACCTGCAGGGCAAAGTGGAAAGCATTGAGTGCGTTTTGCGAAAAATCTGTAGGAACCAAAATTTGTTTCATGACTGTTCGGTTTTAAAGCTGCAATTTTTCTGGCAACCCGCTGCAAAGGTAAGGTTTAAAAACCAATTTACCCCGCCTGTTGATGAAAAATTAGCAACGGAATATGCGTATGCATAATCATTTGCCTGCTGAAACTGTTTGCATATTTGTTGTATTTAATGCTGCCTTTACGGCTTAGCATTACCATCAAATCGGGCATTTTTTCATCTACGTAGCGGTGCATGGCAGCCTCCACATCTTCGCCGTTAACAAAATCAAGGTTCATGTTTTCGTACTGCACTATTTCATGTATGGTTTTGCGGTAGTTTGCCATTTGTTGTTCGTCAAAATATCCGTGTGTCGGGTTAATGTGCAGCAGGGTAATGGTTGAGTCAAAGGTATCGGCAAAGGCTTTGAGTGATAGTAAAACCTGGTGGTCGTATTTTTCGTAGTCTATGGCATACACAATTTTGCGCGGTGGTGTGTAATTAATACCTGCCGGTATGGCCAGCACCGGCGCAGTGAGTTTAAGCATAACCTCCGAAGTATAGCTGCCGCCGGTTTGGGTATTGGTATGGGGCTGCCCCTGTGTACCCATTACAATAAGCTGGTTATTGTTGGTAATTTGGGCCAACTGTTCGGCCACCTCACCTTCGTTGGCTATATATTCGAGGTGAATAAATTTGCTGTTAGACAAATGCCCCAGGGTATCATGTACAAACTCTTTCATTCGCTTTATTTTTGCTTCTTTTACGGCACCGGCGGTTTGGTCAAGTTGTTCGTAGCTGGTAATCCAATCGCCCATAGGCATGTGGAAAGCATGAAACAAACTAACATGGCGCACATGCATTTGCAGGGCCATTTGCCACGCATAATGCAGGGCATTTTGCGAAGCAGCCGAAAAATCGAGGGGTATAACAAAGTGGTTCATAAAATGTGTATTTTATGGTTTACAATTGTTTTTGCTTAACTATAAGCAGGGGTATAGAAACATTGAGTTGTACTATTTTTTCTGTAAAACTGCCCAAAATAAACGTATCAAAGGTGGTTTTACCGTTTGACCCGGCCACAATTAAATCGGCTCCTTTTTTTTGTGCCGTATTACAGGCAACATGCACCATATCGCCTTCTTCATCAAGGGTAAAAATGGGGTTCAGATGAATGCCTTCCATATTCAAATTGTCAATAAACCGGTTGTATTGCAATACATGGTATGACTTTATTACCCTGTTTACCTCTTCCTTGCCTTTGTCATTAAAATAGTAACCTGCCGGAACATGGTAAATATGCTGGCAATGAATGGTAACATCGGGGTTATCTTCGCTAAGGCTGTAGGCTACTTCCAGCGCCGCTTTGGAAGCATCTGAAAAATCAACGTCCACCATAATTTCATTCAGCCTTTTGCGCGCTGTTTCCGGAACAAATAAAATGCAACAGGGCACGCTGCGCATGAGCTGGTTGGGCAATATGCCTTTGCCTTTTAACTCGTTTTTGCGCCCTACTATTACCAGGTCAATGTTTTTAATGCGCGCCAGATGCGTCATTTCTTTAAGCGGCGAGCCTTCGGCAATAATATAGTCTATTTCTATGTTTTTTTGCTCTCCAAAATTTGCAGCTACTTCCTCGCGCATTTTTAACCGCAACTGCTCGTCGCGGGGTATATGAAACTCCGGAAAATCACTCCATAAATCGGGAGGTATGTCAAGGCTTTTTTGAATGTTTACAAAATATACTTTTTCGGCTTTAATAAGTGTACTTACAAAGCCGGCATACGTAATAAGTGTTTTATCCAATAAGGTGAAATCTAAGCCCACCATTATGCGTTTACAGCGGTACATGGCAGTTATGTTTAAAATAAGCAGAAATGGTTTGAGATTATACAGATGGTTTCGCGGCAAAAATATCGGGTTTATATATGCCCTGCAATGATTTTTATTAGTTTGGAAAGTGACTTTTATCACTTTTCCCCTGTTTTTTAGGTATAATCAGCATAAAACAATAAAAAAAGCCGCCGGTTGCTATAAGAAAACGCCCCGCACTGCTACAAATTTGCAAACAACCCCCGGCTTATGATGCAATTACTCATCGAAAACTTGTCAAAGACATACCCCAATGGCACGCAGGCGCTAAAAAACATAAACCTTACCATACCTGCCGGTTTATTTGGACTGTTGGGCCCCAACGGCGCAGGTAAATCTACCCTTATGCGAACCATAGCTACCCTGCAAAATGCCGATGAAGGGCAAATTGTGTTGCAAACCGGCAACGGAACCCCAATTGACGTGCAAAAACAAAAAGACGAAATGCGCCGGCGGTTGGGGTATTTGCCGCAGGAATTTGGCGTGTACCCAAACATTAGCGCCGAAGCTCTTTTAGACCACCTGGCCATACTTAAAGGACTTACGCATAAAGCGCAACGCAAAGAGGTGGTGCAAAACCTGTTGCAGCAAACCAATTTATACGAAGTGCGAAAGCGTGCCGTGGCAGGGTATTCGGGAGGTATGAAACAACGCTTTGGCATTGCGCAGGCGCTGCTGGGCAACCCCGAAGTTGTTATTGTTGATGAACCCACGGCAGGCCTTGACCCCGCAGAACGCAACCGGTTTTTAAACCTGCTGAGCGAAATCAGCGAAAACATCATTATTATTTTTTCTACCCATATTGTGGAAGATGTAAAGGAACTTTGCAACAACATGGCCATTATTAACCAGGGCGAGGTGGTAATGCAGGGAAACCCTGCAGCCGCCATAGAACAACTCAGGGGTAAAATATGGCAAACTAAAGTTGCCAAAACCGAACTGAACCACTACCGGCAAACGTACCACCTTATCTCGCACAAACTCAATGCTGGTAAAATGGAAATACATATACTTGCCGACCAACAACCGGCCGATTCTACCTTTACCCCCGCCGATGTGCAACTGGAAGATGTTTATTTCAGCAAGGTGCAGTTGCCCGATGAGTAACCGCTGTACTGCCCCCGCACGCTAAATTATCCCATTATCGGATTTTTGTTTTACCTTTGACCGACAAAACATTTGCAGTATTGCCATGCGCATTTTCAGGCATTTAGACAATTTGCCGGTTTTTCATAACCTGGTGCTTACCATTGGCACCTTCGACGGTGTGCATTGCGGACATCAGCAGATTATACGGCGGGTAAACCAACTGGCAGGCAGCTTACAGGGCGAAAGCATGCTCATTACCTTTCACCCCCACCCGCGCAATGTGGTAAGCAACGAAGAAGAGGTAAAACTGCTTACACCGCCCGACGAAAAATTTGACCTCCTGCAGCGCTACGGCATTGACAACGTGGTAGTAGTGCCCTTTACCCGCGCTTTTTCTGAACAAACACCGCAAGAGTACATCGGCAATTTTCTGGTGGGTAACTTTGCCCCCAAAGTTATTGTAATTGGCTACAACCACCGTTTTGGGTGCAACCGGCAGGGCAACATTCACCTGCTCAGGCAAATGGGAAAGCAAATGGGTTTCAGGGTAGAAGAAATTCCCAAACAATTAGTAGATGACCTGTCGGTAAGCTCTACCAAAATACGGCACGCCTTGTTAAGCGGCAATGTAACCACCGCGCAACTGCTGCTTGGACATGCTTACTTTGTGCGCGGTATTGTGGTAAAAGGCAACCAAATGGGTACCCAAATAGGTTTTCCTACAGCCAATATCATGATTGAAGATGCCAGCAAACTTATACCCGATAACGGCGTATATGCCGTTAGAGTGCAACTCAGAGGCAACACCTTCAAGGGTATGTTAAATATTGGGCACCGGCCTACCTTTAATGGTGAAACCAAAACCATAGAAGTGCATATTTTTAACTTTTCAGACAATATTTACGGCGAATTGTTGCAGATAGACTTTATTGCGCTGGTGCGGCGCGAACAAAAATTTGCCTCGCCCGATGCGCTCATGCAACAACTGAAAGCCGATAAACAAACCGTTTTGCAAATTTTAGCCAATGCCGGGGAAACGCCCCAACTTTTTACATAAGCATACATTGCCAACAAAATACTGCCAAAACCAACATATAAAACCAACCCATATTTATGAAATACCTGCCCATTAACTCCCGGTTGTTTGTACAAAACCGCAAGCGCTTTGCCGCACAGCTTAAACCCAATTCCATAGCCATTTTTATGGCCAATGACGAAATGCCCCGCAGCGCCGACAGCCATTTTCCATTCCGGCAAAATGCCGATTTATTTTACCTCACCGGCATTGACCAGGAGCAAACCATACTGGTGCTTTTTCCCGACCACCCCGTGCCTGCCCAACGCGAAATGCTGTTCATTCGCCGAACCAACGAAGTGATTGCCGTTTGGGAAGGGCATAAATATACCATGGAAGAAGCACGCGCTACATCGGGCATTGAACAAATTTTCTGGACAGACTCCTTCGACAACTTGTTGGCACCGCTCATGTACGATGCCCAATACTGCTACCTTAACCTCAACGAACATGCAAGAATGCATACGCTTGTGCCCGATAAAGACCTGCGTTTTGCCCGCGAAATGAAGCAGAATTTTCCGCTGCATCAGTTTGAGCGCATTGCGCCGCTTATGCACCGGTTAAGGGCGGTAAAATCTGATATTGAAATAGACCTCCTACGCAAAGCAGTAGCTATTACCGATAAAGCCTACCGCCGCGTACTGCGCTTTGTAAAACCCGGCGTTCATGAGTTTGAAATTGAAGCCGAAATTCTGCACGAATACCTTATTAACCGGGGCAGCGGCCCGGCTTACCCGTCTATTATTGCTTCGGGCAAAAACTCGTGCGTGTTGCACTATACCCAAAACAACCAGCCTTGCAACAACGGCGATATATTGCTCATGGATTTCGGGGCAGATTATGCCAATTATGCCGCCGACCTTACCCGCACTATTCCGGTAAACGGCCGTTTTAGCCCGCGCCAAAAACAGGTATATAATGCCGTTTTGCGCACCCTTAAATTTGCCAAAACCATGCTGGTACCCGGCACCTTGCTGGAAGAATACCACAAAGAAGTAGGTAAATTTGTGGAAAAAGAACTCATTCAGCTCGGACTGTTGAAAGCCGAAGATGTAGCCCGGCAAAAACCCGATGCGCCGCTGTACAAAAAGTATTTTATGCACGGCACCTCGCACTTTTTGGGCATTGATGTGCATGACGTGGGTAAACGATACGAACCTATGCAGGCCGGCATGGTATTTACCTGCGAACCCGGCATTTATATACCCGATGAAAACCTGGGCATACGCATAGAAAACGACATAGTGGTTACCACCGGCACTCCCATAGACCTTATGGAAAATACGCCCATAGAAGTTGAAGAAATAGAAGATATTATGAACGGGTAGCCGTTTGCGTATTTTGCAGCAACAATAAACGCTTTAGGCGAAACTGGCTTTACCGCCCAAAAACATGAATAGTGGCCTTTTTATTAGACCGGTTATCGGTATCGTACCAAAAACTGATGTCTTTAATGTAGCGTTCGCCTCCTTTCAGGTCAACAAGCCGGCTTTCGCTGCCTTTACCAAAATTATGGCGCAGTTCAATTTCGTCTTTATCGCCGTTGCCGTATTCAACAACCATGCGATGCATATCAAGACTTCCGCCCGTAACGGTAATTTTCAGTTTTTTAAAGGTGCCTTCGTGTTTTCCTACATGAATTACATCGTGGTCAATGGCATAGTTTACCTTTTTGGAGCCTAGTTTTTGCCAGCCGCCGGTGGGCGGGGCAGTATTTATAACCGCAGAAAAGCCAAAAGCAGCACAGGCAGCAGTCAGCACAACAAACAATACAAAGAACTTTTTCATGGTTAAACAAATAAGCGGTTAAATAAAATGGGGTAAAAGTGTGGTTAAACACACTGCTGTTCTGCAGCGTTATTGAACAGCATTTCAGTACAAATATACATAACCCGGTTAAATATTTTGCTTTTGTTGCAGTTTTTTTACCGCCGGATATTGCAGGGTGCTGAAAGGCGCTTTCGCCAAAATAACACATCATTTGCGCTGCAAACAAAAAAAATAGCCATAAATTAATACCTTTGCAGCAGTAACAACCATTAGTTTTACCGGCATGTATGCTATTGTAGATGTAGAAACCACCGGCGGAAGCGCAAAAACCGACCGCATTGCCGAAATTGCCATTTACCGTTATGATGGCGAGCGCATTGTGGATTCGTTTGTAAGCCTTATTAACCCCGAAGTGAAAATGCCGCCCTTTGTAAGCAAACTTACCGGTATTACCAACGCCATGCTGCAAGATGCCCCGCGGTTTGCCGAAGTTGCCGAACGCATAGCACAAATAACCCACGATGCTGTATTTGTAGCCCACAACGTAGATTTTGACTATGCTTATGTGCGCGCCGAATTTAAACGGCTGGGGCATGTTTTTGAACGCCGGCGGCTTTGCACCGTTAACCTGTCGAGGCATATTTTGCCCGGTTTTCAGTCATACAGCCTGGGCAACCTTTGCCGCGACCTGCAAATACCCCTGCACGACCGGCACCGTGCCGGCGGCGATGCCCTGGCAACCACCTACCTGTTTGAACTGCTCCTTAAATCGGACAAAGAACTGGTAATTCAGCAAAATTTAGACAAATCAAATCTTTATAAGTTACTGCCGCCCGGCCTGCCATCGCAAACCGTAGAGCATTTACCCGAAGAAACAGGCGTATTTTACTTTCATGACCAAAGCGGAAAGGTTATGTTTGTGGGTAAAAGCGCCGATATGAAACGCCGCATATTGCACTACCTGCAACCTGCTGCCGGCTCAAAAGGCAAACACCAGAAAATGGTGCTGAAAACCCACCATATTTCTTACCAGGAAACCGGCAGCGAACTCATTGCCCAGTTGCTTGAAATGTATGAAATAAGTAAACTGAAACCGGCTTATAACCGCGAAACAGCCGCCCGTAAACACCGGTTTGGCATTTACAGGTTCAGCAATGCCGGCGGATACTGGTGCCTGCAGGTGAAAAAACTTACCAAAGCCATGCCGCTTATTGGTTTTGCAAAGGAAGAATATGCCCATAAATCGCTGCAAAAAAAAGCCGAAGAATTTGCCCTGTGTTTCCGCCTGTGCGGGCTTGAACCCAATGAACAACCTGCCGGCGAATGTACAAACTACCTGCTCAAAAAATGTAAAGGCGCCTGCCTTGGAACCGAAAAAACAACCGCCTACAACGAGCGGGTTAAAAAGGCTGTAAGCGAATGGGAATTGCCCGCCGACAACTTTTTTATATTGGGCGAAGGACGCACCAATACCGAAAAATCGGTTGTGCAAATAGAAAGCGCGCGTTTTGTGGGCTTTGGGTTTTATGAACCCGAATTTGTGCAAAATGAAGCAGATATTAAAAACTGTATTAAACCTGTTGCACTTGCAAATCAAACCGAAGCCATGAAACTGGTGAAAGCGTACCTTAAAAATAACCGCTTAGATAAGATTTTGCGCTATCAAAACAGCTGATTTACCATGCAACAGCCGGCACAATACCTGTTTGTATATGGCACTTTAATGAGCACATTTACCAACCCGGCGGCAAAGTACCTGCAACAATCGGCCGCTTTTGTAGCTAAAGCCGCCACCTGCGGCCTGCTGTATGATGTAGGCCGCTACCCCGCTTTTATTGCCACGCCCAACTGCACACAACAGGTTTATGGCGAATTGTGGGCGCTGCCGCCTAATCCGCAACCCCTGCCACTGCCGTTGCCGGTGTCCCCACAGGCAACCCCGCGGCCCATAGAAAAGGGGTGTTATTTTCAATGGGCGGAGGGTGGAGTTGTTTGTGGGGACACAAACAACGGCAAGTTTATATATGTTCATTGCCACTGCCGTTTCCGGACCAGGCAAACCCGCTTGTGTGCGGTGGTGCTATAAAAATCCAATTTGGATTTTGAGAAATAAATAAAAAAGTTGTTGAATTTTGGAACCGGATAGCGTACTTTTGCATTTAGTTTTTAGCAAGCATAAATACAAGCTGCTTGAACAAGGTAAAACCTTGTTTGTCCGTATAAAATAATACCTTTTTATTCTCTAACCCACTTAACAAACTTACTGCCATGCCATCAACTTGGACAATCGTGAAAGTAGCATACTATGGTGCAAAAATCTTGTACAGATTAAATCAATTAGAACAAGTAAGAGAAGTACAACTAAAAGCCGAAGTGGAACAAAAAGTTAAAGCCGGCTGGAGCCGCGAAGGTGCCGAGGCATCTGTACTTTGGGAAAACGGTATCATAGACGATGATGAGTTTCAGGCTTTAATGAAAGCGTTGAACTTTGATTTCTAAACCTTATAGGTTTTAAAAACCTATAAGGTTTGTACGCACCGCACAGTTTGCACCGGCAACCCCGAGATTATGCAAATAAAGAAAATTAAAAATCCAATTTGGAATCCAACCCGGATAAAAACTAACCCCAAAGCCTTTGCGTTTTTGTAAGTACTATTGATTGATTTTCGGCTGCCGCCGCCACCCCTGCAAAATCTTTTAAAACCACCAAAACATAAAAATATGCCAAACGAAAACAATCTTCAAAATAACAACAGCAACTCAGAAATCGGCACTTTTGATACCGATGCCATTGCCAGTGTACCTAAACTGACCTACAACAACAACAAGTTTATACCGCTTCACGATGTATTTCAGGGAAGCCATTAAAAGGATAAACCCTACAGTCAGCGCCGATATGGGTATTTTCCTTTGATTATTCCGCAAAACGACAACGGCAAGTATAAAATTGATAGCCGCCCCTCGCGTACAGACCCCGAAAAAAAAGTGCGCATAGAAGTTCACATTGTTTTGGAGGACGAAGATTTTCGCACAAGGGTTTTTGAGAAGATTAAAGAAAATGCCACACAAGATTCAAACGAAGCAAAGTTTGGCATAGGCGGTTTAGACAAAAACAATGTGCGAGTGCGCCCGGTTTATGATTTTACGTTTGTTACGTTTGATCACGACGGTGTTGAATATCCCTTAGTAGTTACCGAAACGCGCAATTTCCTGCCCAACACACAAGGACATGCCACTGTTACGCTATACGTTGAGGTGGACAAAAAAAATGCAGAAGACATTTTGCAAAACCCCGAACAGATTGTTATTAAGTGTTCGTATGAGCAAGCTATTGTGCAGCAAGACCGCAGTACCAATATTGTAAGTATAGGCGATATAACAAAATCGGGCATTTATGCCGACCTGAAACAGCAGGCAACCGGCAAGCTGATTAAACGAAACGATATACGCAAACTGCTCAGTACGCTTGCAACCAACATAACTGTTTACTCCGAAACTGACCGCCCCGAAGGCAATTTGCCTGCTATGGAGGGTTTAATAAACCGCATAGTTGCTATTTTTGAACAGCGCAGCCAAACCATGTACGAAAGTACCCAAGCATTTTTAAACAGCAAAATATTGAGCGACAAGGACTTTCAGGCTGATGTGTTGACGGGCGAGGTACACAAAACCGAAGATACCAATAAGGTAAATAACGAGTTCAACAGCAAAACAGCCGGCAGTAGCGGAAAAGGTATATTACATACCTTTACAAGTGTGCTTAATCCTGTTAATATGGTAAAAAATGCTGTATCGGGCATTATAGGAAATGACACAAACAGCAACAGTCAAGACACAAGCCTGAAAAACACTATAGAAAACACTACCAAACGCGAAAACTCCTGGACAGGCGAAAAAATATCGCCCAAAGATGTTGTATTGGTAACCGACTTGCTCAATGCTATGGAGCAAAACATAAGCCTAAGTTATAACGGCGTTGTAAACAACCGCACTACTAACTGTGTTGAACACATCATTGCTTTTAAAAACTTTGATTATACCCCCGCAAAAGTAGCCGCCTCCGCCGAAGCCCCACCACCCCCACCACCCCCTGCACTGCTTACAGAAACCGCCGAAGACATTAATGTAGTATTAGTGCGTGTAGAGGGCGGCACCTTTAAAATGGGCGGGCAAGACAACGAAGCGAGCGACAGCGAAAAACCCGTACATGAGGTAGAGTTAGATACGTTTTATATGGGCAAGTACCCCATAACGCAGGCGCAGTACCGCAAACTCATGGGCAGTAACCCCAGCCATTTTAGGGGCGATGACTTGCCGGTAGAACAGGTAAGTTGGGAAGATGCGAAAGCATTTTGTGCCAAATTGACTGAAAAATCCGGGAGGATATACCGCCTGCCCACCGAAGCGGAGTGGGAGTATGCCGCCCGCGGTGGCAACAAAAGCCGCGGCTACAAATACGCCGGCAGCAACGATTTAGATGAAGTAGCATGGTATAGCGGCAATAGCGCCGATTCAAGCAGAAGTGTGGGGAAAAGGAAAGCCAACGAACTGGGCATACATGATATGAGTGGCAATGTATGGGAGTGGTGCCAGGATTGGTATGATAGCGCTTACTACAAAAACAGCCCAAGGAAAAACCCCAAAGGTCCGGCATCGGGTTCCTTCCGCGTGTTGCGCGGCGGTAGTTGGGGCAACAGCGCCGTTTGCTGCCGGGTGGCGATTCGGGACTACGGCACCCCCACTAGCCGTAACGGCTACAGCGGCTTCCGCGTGGTGCTTGTCCCATAGTTGCTATGGTTTGCTTTTCCGGTTTTTTCCTTGCAGCTAAGGGGGGTGGCAAGTTGTTTGTGGGACACAAAACAACGGCAGAGTTTGCCTCAAAAAAAGCAAAGCAAAACGCAAAGCGGTAGCGGCGTTTGCGTGCTTTTTTTGAAAGGCAAACGATATAGGGCAAGTTAAACTCCGCCGAAAGGCGGAGCGAAATTTTTTTAAAAACGGGTTGTGATTAAACCTTATAGGTTTGCAAAACCTATAAGGTTTGAAAGGAATGTGAGGTGATTTTTTGTTTTTTTACGCGAGAGATTTTTTTAATTTTGCTGTTTCAAATTTTATATTCATCAAACCTTATAAACCTTATAGGTTTGAACGGAAACTATGCCACTATACCGCGATAAATTTTACCCCAACACTTACTACCACGTATGGAACCATGCGGTAGGTACCGATTTGTTGTTTAGGTCTGACGATAATTACCGGTTTTTCTTGACAAGATATGCGCATTACATAGCGCAGGTGGTAGATACACATGCCTACTGTTTAATGCCCAATCATTTTCATTTTCTCATACATATACCAGATGAGGAGCAACTGCGCCGCTTTGCAGAAACAGAGGGTTTACCATTCAAAAATACGCATCAGTTTGTAATGCAGCGTTTTTCCAACATGAGCAACAGTTACGCAAAAGCTTTCAATAAGCAACGAGACAGACAAGGGGCATTGTTGGTAGATTACCTGAAACGGCAAGCTGTATCTGCTGCCGAGTACTACGCTAACTTAATACCCTACATACACAACAACCCCGTAAAAGACGGTTTTGTAAAACACCCCGAAGATTGGGTTTACAGTTCTTTTAACGCAATTTTGTCAGAAAAACCCTCTTTGCTCAATCGGTCAGATGTGCTGAAATGGTATGGCAACAGGGAAGGATTTTTAAAATCGCATTTTTAATGCCGTAAAAACCTTATAGGTTTTCAAAACCTATAAGGTTTAAAACAGTAATACCGCGGCCGATAGAAAAGGGGGTGGGTGGAGTTGTTTGTGGGGACACAAACAACGTCGAGTTTATATATGTTCATTACCACTGCCGTTTCCGGTGTCCCCACCGGCAACCCTCCGGCACAGGCAGGCAACTACCGGCCTGGACTTATGTTTACAACCGCAGTATAAAAAAATTATTGTGTATTGCTTCGGGCGATTATTTGCTGTATCTTGCCAACAAAAATGATTTTAAACCTCATAGGTTTTTAAAACCTATGAGGTTTGTAACCCAACCTCCTTCCTGTAATGAAACTTTTACCTGTAGAGTCGGCAAAACATGAAAAAGAATTTATAACCATGCCGGCAGCATTGTATAAAACCGATGCCAACTATATACAACCCCTTCAGGCAGATATTGAAGCCGTGTTTGACCCCAAACAAAACAAAAGACTGTTGCAGGCACAGGTAATGCGGTGGCTGCTCTATAACAGCCAAAACAAACCCATTGGCCGGATTGCTGCCTTTACCGGACACAACCAATTTGGTAAAAACGGCGAACCGGTAGGCGCTGTTGGCTTTTTTGAGTGCATTAACGACCAAACAGCCGCCAACATGCTTTTTGACGCCGCTAAAAACTGGCTGCAGGGTTTTGGCATGGAAGGCATGGACGGCCCGGTAAACTTTGGTGAGCGCGACCGGTGGTGGGGGTTGCTCATTGATGGTTTTTTACCACCTACTTACTGCATGAACTACAACCCGCCCTATTACCGGCAATTATTTGAAAACTACGGGTTCAAAGTTTATTTCAAACAATATACCTTTTACCGCCGCATAGATGACCCCGTGCCGGAAAAATACCGGCTTCGGGCAGAAAAACTGCTCAACGACCCCTTGTATGCCTTTGGGCATATTGACAAAAAAAACCTTGCCGGCTATGCCATGCAGTTCAGAAAAATTTATAACGAAACATGGGCGCCTATTCACAAAGATTTTAAGCCCCTGTCAGAAACGCAGGCGCTGCAGCTCATTAATTCTATGAAACCCATTATTGATGAGAAAATTGTGTATTTCGGCTACTACAAAAATGAGCCGATAGCCTTTTTTATATGTCTTCCCGAAATTAACCCCATTATTAAACTGCTGCACGGCAAATTTAACCTGCTTGCCAAACTGCGCTTTTGGTGGCATTTAAAAACCGGCTATTGCAACCGCATGTTTGGGGTGGTGTTTGGCGTGTCGCCGGAGCATCAGCAGAAAGGCGTTGAGTCGGCCTTAATCATGACCGCCTCGCGGGTGCTGCAAAGCGGCGGCTATAAACGCTACCACGACATGGAACTTACCTGGATTGGCGATTTTAACCCCAAAATGGTAAATATTGCACGCGGCATTGGCGGCAAACTCTATAAAACCCATGCCACCTACCGCAAATGGTTTGACGAAACAAAACCCGTTGAGCGCCACGAAATCATAGGGTTGGGCGGCTGAACACGCACTTTTCGGGTTTTTTGTAGTATTTTTGCCGCGGTTATTATTTTGCTAAGGCTACAAGCTCCTTTGGCATTTATATACCAACATCTCAACAAAACAACCCGTGTTGCAGTTATGCCATTTTTACACCGGCCTCATCCAATACCATGCAAATAAAAGCAACTTATAAAGACATTTGGTCGCTGGCGTACCCTATTATTTTGGCCAATTTTGCACAAAACATCATCAGCCTTACCGATATTGTATTTCTTGGACGGGTAGATGAAATACAGCAAGGGGCCTGCGGCTTAATTTCCACCTATTATTTTATTATGGTAACCATAGGGCTGGCTTTTTCGCGAGGCGGGCAAATACTAATTTCGAGGCGCGCGGGGCAAAAGCAATACGCCGAAATTGGCCGCATTACCCTTAACCTGTTATATGCGCAGTTGGTGCTGGCTACGGTACTGTTTTTGTTTTTAGTTTTCTTTTCCCCGTCGGTACTTAAGTTGTTTATCAGCTCACACGATATTTACCTGGCCAGCCTACGGTATCTTCAATTCCGGTCATACGGGCTGTTTTTCAGCTTTTTCGGGTTTGTGCTCATGGCATTATATACCAGTATTGGCCGAACCCGCATTATTGCCATTATTACGGGTATTTTGTGCATAACCAATATCGGGTTAAACTATGTTCTGGTGTTTGGTAAATTCGGGTTTCCGGCCATGGGCATCGGGGGTTCGGCGCTGGCTTCCACATTATCCGAAGTGGTAGCATTTGTGTTTACCGTTTTTTATCTTATTTACGATAAAAAACTCATACCCTTCGGGTTGCGGCGGCTTTGGAAATGGGACAGCGAAATGCAAAAGCGCATGGCTATTTTGTCTATGCCTTTGGTCATACAATTTATTGTGGGGCTGGGCGGCTGGTTTATATTTTTGTCGTTTATAGAAAAAATGGGGCAGCGCGAACTGGCAATATCGGTAGTGCTTAAAATTATTTACACCGGTTTCAGCATACCCTCTTGGGGGTTTGCTTCGGCGGTTAATTCAATTGTCAGTAACCTCATAGGGCAGCATAAATACTCGCTAGTGTTTGCCGCCATTATGCGTACCGTATTGATGAGCGTAATTTTTACCTTGGTTTTATGCCTCGTACTGATGTTAATACCCGAAACGCTGCTGGCACTCTTTACCAATGACCCCAACGTAATAATTGGCGCAAAACCCATTTTGCCTGTATTAGTGGCCATTATCCTGTCGTGTTCGGTATCGGTTATTGTGTTTAACGGGCTAATGGGAACCGGCGCCACCTATATTTCGTTGTTTATAGAAAGTGTAACCATTGTAATATACCTCGCTTACGGCTATCTTATGACCAATGTGTATGTGTTGGGGTTGTCTTATGTGTGGTCGGCAGAGTTTTTGTACTGGGTATTGCTGTCGGTGCCGGCCTGGATTTTTCTCCACTCAGAACGTTGGAAAGGGGTTGAATTATAAAAATTATGCAACTACGTAGCGTAATTTCGGGCTTTTACCGCTTTTCTCAACCGTATTCATCCAATTTTGCCTACATTTGCCTTTGCAAAACCATGCAGTCATATTATTCAGTTAATACTCAATAAAAACTTTATGTTTCAGTACGCAATTCTCATAATGGCCGGCGGAAACGGCCAGCCCAACCCATCGGCACATCTGTTTTTAATTGCCGGTATTTTTGTTATCATGTACTTTTTCATGATCAGGCCACAAAGCAAAAAGGCCAATGAACAACGCGAATTTATTCAGAACATACAAAAAGGCGACAAGGTAGTGACCATTGGCGGCATTCATGGCAAAGTACTGAAAGTGGACGAAAGTTCGCTGCTGTTGGAAGTGGACAACAACGTAAAACTGCGTTTTGAGAAAACAGCCATTTCTTTTGAATACACCAAAGCTTTGCGGGCTGCTGCTGCCACACCGGGCACCGAAGAAAAAAATTCCTGAAAAAACAGGCGTTTTGCATAAGTCTGCGCATGGTTTGCCGTTCATTCAACAGCCGCCCGTACCCTTGGCGGAAAGAGGAGGTTATATTTCGGTTTTTTATGTAAGGTATTACCGCCATGCAAAAAATACTATCGGGCGAAGACAGGTTTATTTTCCTTGCATCTATGCTGCTATCGGGCATGATATGGCTGCTTATTACCCTTTCTCAAAACTATTCTACCCAGGTAACCGTGCCGGTAAGCTATGCCAATTTGCCCGAAGACCAGGTATTGGCTCACCCCCTGCCCGATAAGCTGCTTATGTATGTAAAAAGCAGCGGAATTAACCTGTTGTGGTATTTTACCCTTTCGGGAAGGGTGGTGCAAATAGATTACAACCGCCTTTTTGGCAAAAAAGTAAATACGTTTAATCTGGTAAACCAGTTCAGTACCCAACTTTCCAACGTGGAAATTCAGGAAATACAACCCGATACCATTTACTTTGTTTTTGAAAAAAAAGCCGTAAAACTGGTGCCGGTTAAAATTTATTACGATATAACCACCAACCCTGCTTTTGACCTTAAAACCGTACTGCCAAAACCCGACAGCATATTAGTTACCGGCCCCGCTTCTTTTATTGATACCCTGACCCAGTGGCCCAGCAATTTGGTTAAATATCGTCATATTAACCAAAACTATAGCGGTAAAACAGAACTGCTTAAACCGGCACTGCCTTCGGTAATGCTTAGCGCCAATGCGGTTGATTATACCGTAACGGTAGAAGAATTTACCGAAAAAACGCTGGTTATTCCTATTGAAAAAATAAACCTGCCCGCCGGCATTTCGCTGTTTATGTATCCGCAAAATGCCACAGTAGTGTTTCAGGTGGGCATTAGCGAGTTTGACCAAATAGAGCCGTATTACTTTAAAGCTGTTGCCAATTTTGAAAAAACCAATTTCAAAACCGAAAAACAAGTGCCTGTTTCACTTGCCGAAAAACCCATTAATGTACGCAATGTGCGGTTTTCGCCACAGGTGGCAGAGTTTATGATAATTAACCGCGGCAGGTAACAACAGGGCTTAGTATGTATTAAATGCCTTATCTTTAACCCCAATAAACCCACATGCTTACAGTTGGAATAACAGGCGGTATAGGAAGCGGTAAAACCACCGTTTGCAAAATTTTTGCCACATTGGGCGTACCCGTTTATTTTGCCGATGACGCCGCTAAATGGCTGATGGAAAACGACCAACACTTAGTTGCACAAATACAAGAAGCCTTTGGCCACAATGCGTATTTGCCCGATGGCCGCTTAAACCGGCAAATGCTGGCCAATGTGGTATTTAACAATGCCGGCAGCCTGCGCCGCCTCGAAAGTATGGTACACCCCGCCGTACAGGCACATGCCGCACAGTGGATACAACAACAAACAGCGCCTTATATTTTAAAAGAGGCAGCCCTGCTTTTTGAAAGCGGCTCTTACAAACAACTCCATAAAATTATTGTAGTGTATGCCCCCCCAGAGGTGCGGCTGCAAAGAGTTCAACAGCGCGATAACAGCACGGCCCAAGCCGTAGCTGCCCGCATGAGCAAACAAATGCCCGATGAAGAGAAAATAAAAATGGCAGACTTTATTGTGTACAACGATGGCACAGCTTTGCTAATTCCGCAGGTAATGAACATACACCAACAACTGCTGCAACTGGCAGAAAAACTTGGGTAACCATAAAAAAAACAGCAGGCGGCACAGGAAAATACCCGCGCCGCCTGCTATAAGTGCCACAGATTACATAAAGTAAGTAACCAAAACTTAGAAAGTTGCTGAAGTAACCTTTCGGCATTGCAAAAATAAGCCGAAAATTTGTTTTTGCATCTTTTGAGAACTGTTTTTTACAAAAAAAACCGGCCGCTCAACCAATTTATCAGGCAGGCGGTTTTTAATTAACATTAAGGTTCAGTACACATGGGTATGCCTAAACAATTTCTTTGCATCTGCCTGTTGCTTGTGCATTTATGCACAACCACAGAGGTGTATCAATTGTATAAAATACCTGCCTTTTTTATCCATTTGCAAGACCACCGGCAGCAAAACGCAAACATTACCCTGTTTGACTACCTTGCCCTGCATTATGCCGGCAACCAATCTGACACCGACAATGATGCTTCCGACGATAATCGCCTGCCCTTTAAGCAACATGAACTGCCCGGTTTAGGAAACTGGTCGTTGGTGCCGCTGACACCTTTTTGCAGCCTGCATTTACCTGCGCCCAACTCCCCAAACCGCCTGCTGTGGCAGTATGAACGGCAGTTTACCCCATCGGGCTATACCCACCGCGTATGGCAGCCGCCTAAGGCAGTTTAAACCTTTTGCCTGCTGCTTAGCCGGCCACAGGGTACACAACGCATGTGTTTGCACACCCGCAAACAAAAATTTCATTTTTTTGTAACTATTTAGATGCTGTCTGTAAATTATGGCATTTTCTCTTGTTCCTTGATAGTTTGACGCATTGACCAAAGAGCAAAAAAAAACATTGTGGAGTTTTGCGCAAAACTTTGCGTTCTTTGCGGTAAAATGGAAGGAATTTAGTTAAGAACATTACCAGCAAAGGCATAACCTGAATAAGTACATTTTTTTAACCAATTAAAAAAACAACCATAAAATTATGGATGCAACCCATCTGCATTTATTGCTCAATCATTTTCCCGTTATAGGTTCGTTAATAGGCACTTTGTTGTTGGTTTATGGCTTTATTACCCGCAGCAATGATGTAAAAGTAGCCGCCTGTATTTTAATTGCCGTTATGGCATTAATAGCCCTGCCCGTTATGAAAACCGGCGAATCTGCCGAAGAAACCGTTGAAAACCTGCCCGGTGTTTCGGAACAATTAATACACGACCACGAAGAAGCCGCAGAAGTTTCGCTGTGGGTAATGTTGGCCGCCGGCGCATTGTCTGTATTAAGTGTAATTTTATATGTTGCCGGCAAACAGGCTTTTCAATACGCTGTTGCCGCCACTTTGCTGTTGTCTGCCCTGTCGTTTGGTTTAATGGCCCGCACCGGCTATTTGGGCGGGCAAATACGCCATACCGAAATAAGGAGCGGGGCAGCCGCTGCAGGCGTCCAGAACCAGGCGGAGGAAAACGGGGGTAATGCCAATACACAAAACGGCGAAGAAGAGGACGACGACTAATTTAACGTGAAGTTGGCTTTTGGTTTGAGTAAATTTGGAAATTAGGAATATAATTAATCATGTGTTCAGAGGTCGCCATATAGTTCTAAAGTCCTCACAAAACAAGGGTTGCAGACTCCCACCCTTTCTAAGGGGGGGCTGGGGGGGGGATAAATGGAATAACCTCATAACCATGCTTTTTTTGTTTTCTGTTGATGATTACCATAACTTTTTGCACTTTTGGAATGGAAAAAAACGGACGAACAATTAAAAACCTTTGCAGAGTAAACCGGCAACGCTAATTTTATTCCAACCTCACGTTAATTTATAACCGCCAATTACCACAACACAGCAAACGGGGCATACTTGTAAAAAGATGCCCCGTTTTGTTTGCGGTTCTGCTGAAAGGACATGAAAGTATAAGGCAAAACTGCCAAAAACTCCCCCTCTCCAATGTACACGCCACAGGTTTTTTTACTGTTATTTACAGGCAAGTATGCACGTTACGTTGTTTTGCCCCATACCTAACAGGCAACTTACCTGTTCATCAGTTTATTTTTACCTGCCGAAGCAGTTCCTGGTCAAGCGCTTTGAGCATGTTTTCGCAGGCGTTTAACTGCCGGGTTTTGCCGGTTTGCGCATCGGTAATGCGGGTTTCGCCGCCCAGCAGCAGGCTCAGAATAGCGGCATCAAAACCGCCCAGCATACTCACGCCCTCCTCTTGTATGGTAGAAGGAAAATCTTGGCGGCGGCCGGTTACCCACCACCAAATAACCCGTATTTTGGGAAGCCCGGCATCGGTTAATTTGCGCATCAGCGCCTCGTAGTTGGTTTCGGTGTTTTGTTCCGAGGCGGGGTCAAACTGCATATCGCTTATAACCAGCAGGGTAGTGGGGAAATCGGATACCGGAATTTGGGGGTTTTGGGTTCTTACGCGCACAATTTCATCTATTACCGATTGGAAATTGGTATTGCCCCAGGCTGTTTCGGCAGCCATAATTTGCAGCGCCTTATCGGAAAACGTTCCCGATAGTTTCATTACTTTTGAAGCGGCATCAAACATTACCACATGGTCTTTAAATGCCCCTTGGTTAAGCGAGGCAAAATAAATGCCCAGACTAACGCAAATTTTAAATGCCGTGGTATTGGCCACCGCTGCCTGCATTGACCCCGATGTATCTAAGGCACACCAAACGTTTTCGGTAATGCCGCCGCCGTTTTGCCGCGCCAGTTCCAGCAGTCCGTCAAACTGTTTATCTAAGGTATAACGCTGTGCCAGACCCATTTTTGGCTGAACGGCATTCATTAGTTCATACACATAGCCGGTAAATTTGGCAATAGGTTGTTGCTTAATCCAGTTGAGGTAGCGCTCTTCCTGTTTATGGCGGGCAAGGGTGGTAAGTCCGTCGCGCCCAACATGATTTACCAGATTAAACAGCGCCTTGCCCGATATGGCTTCAAAATTAATTTCGTTCCACAGGTTGGCACACATTTGCCGCTGAAACACATGCGCGGCACCACCGGCTTTAAATTTGCGGTATTGCTGCGGTGTCCAGTTCAGGTGGCGGCAAAGCCCGTAAGCAAAACGGTTAAGGTCTTTGTGTCTTTCGGTTTGTACGTGTTTTTTAGAGCGTATGCGCGGCAGGTATTTGGCCAGCAGTTGCCGGTTATAATCATCGGCCAGGCCTTGTTCTATTAATGCGTAAACGCGGGCGGTATCCAGCACCTGCAGCAGGTCTTTGTGCCACAGGTCTTTCCAGCAGCCGGCAACGGGCAGCAGCCACAGGTTTTTATAAAATACATCGGGCTGATAAGTAGCCAGCCATTTAATGCCCGTTCTGAACTCACTTCGGTTGCCCTGCCCCATTTGTACTTTTTCCGAAGCAAAAAAACCCTTTGGTTTTCGGGTAATAAGGCGCAGGTACAGCATTATTTGCAGGGTAATTTTGGGCGCTTCGGCCCAAATGCGGCTCAAATCGGCATAAACCATTACTTCGGGGCGGTTGCGGTAGGTGGCACATTTGGCAAAGTAGTCAACCAGTGCATCGCCGGTGGTTCCGTGCGATACGGCGCCGTTTTCGGTATAGGTGTTGTATTGCTGTATGGCAGTTAAAAACAGGTTAGACATGGTGCAGGGGGTTTAAAAATGGTAAAGCAAAATTACCCTTTTTCTTTATGATTTTACCATTGCCGGTGTATTTATTTTGCTGTGCCTGTTGTGGGTTATCGGGCAAAAAAGCGGCGGCCGTTTTTTAGGGGTATTGCCTTTGCCGGTGCAACAGGCGGCACAAAACCACATAGGGCATTGCCGCCAAAGGGTAGCAGTTTTGCGGTCTTTTATGTATTTTTGCGGCAAAACCGCCCAATTTGCAACCACCGGTAAACCTTATACAACGCGCGCAATACCATACACGGCGCACCGCCATAACAGATGAAAGCGGCAGTTATACCTACGGGCAACTGCTGCAACAATCGGGCGAACTGGCAGCATGGCTGTTGCAGGGGCAGCCGCATTTAAACCAAACCCGTGTGGCGTTTTTGTGTGCGCCGGGTTTTGGCTATGTAGCTGCACAGTGGGCTGTTTGGCGTGCCGGTGGCATTGCCGTACCCCTTAGCACCCACCACCCGCTGCCCGAAATCAATTATATTTTGCAAAACAGCGGGGCCACTGTTTTACTGTACGAACCATTATTTGAAACCCTGTTGGCGCCTGTTTTAGAGAGCGGTTTGCTTCGGGCGGTTTGTTTGCCGGCAAGTATGATTGCGGTATCAGACAATATTTTGTTGCCATTTGTTCACCCCAACCAACAGGCCTTAATACTTTATACCAGCGGTACTACCGGTAAACCTAAAGGTGTTGTGTTAACCCACCGCAACCTGGAGGCGCAAATAATACCGCTTATTGATGCCTGGCAATGGCAACCCGATGATTATATTTTGCACACCCTGCCGCTGCACCACACACACGGCATAGTAAACGCCCTTTGCTGTGCATTGTGGCAAGGCGCCTGCTGCCATTTTTTACCCGCCTTTGATGCCGCCGCCGTCTGGAGGGCTTTTTTGCATTTTCCCGTAACGCTGTTTATGGGCGTACCGGCTATGTACCAAAAACTCATTGACCGGTATTTGCAGCAACCGCCGCCGGTGCAGCAACAACTGAGCGCCGCCTGCCGCAAACTGCGCTTAATGGTATCGGGGTCGGCAGCGCTGCCGGTATCTGTGCTGCAAACCTTTGAGCAAATCAGCAGTCATACCCTGCTGGAGCGCTACGGCATGACCGAAATTGGCATGGCCTTGTCTAACCCTTACCGCGGCATACGGTTGCCCGGCATGGTGGGTAAACCGCTTGCCGGCGGGTTGCAGGTGCGCGTGGTTAAAGACCACAACATCATAGTTGCAGAGGGTGAAACCGGAGAATTGCAGGTAAAGGGCGATGCCGTTTTTGTGGAATACTGGCAAAATACCGAAGCAACCCGGCAGGCTTTTACCCCCGATGGCTGGTTTAAAACCGGCGATGTGGTGCAGGTGCAAGAAGGCAATTACCGAATTGCAGGCCGGATTTCTACCGATATCATTAAAACCGGCGGATACAAGGTTTCGGCATTGGAAATTGAGGAAGTACTGCGCACCCACCCGTATATTGCCGATTGTGCCGTGGTAGCCCTACCCGATGAAAATTGGGGCGAAGCCGTATCGGTCGCTGTGGTGCTTAAACCCGGACCGCTGCCCGTACCCCGCAACCAACTGCCTGCTTTTTTGCGGCAATGGTGCAAAACCCAAATGGCAACCTACAAAACTCCCGTAAACTGGCTGTTTATAGACCAACTGCCCCGCAATGCTATGGGTAAAATTGTAAAACCCCAACTGAAACAACTGTTTCTGAAGGACATAGAGGGGTAATTTATTTGTAAACCATATTTTTATAATTCATAACCCGATGCCAGATATGTCATTTCCTGCCCCCGAAAAATTTAAGTATGCCAAACCTGTTGAAGTGCGTTGGCGCGATTTGGATGCCCTGAACCATGTAAACAACGCCGTTTACCTTACTTATATAGAACATGCCCGAAGTTATTACCTGCAGGAAGCAATCTGCTGGGATTGGACAAAAGACGGCATAATTTTGGCCAGCGCCACCATAGATTTTAAAGTAGCCCTGCTGCTGACCGACAAACCGCTGGTACACGTGCGCTGCTCGCACTTGGGAAACAAAAGTTTTACCCTGCAATATGCCATTACCACAAAACGCAACGACCATACCATTTTGGCAGCCACTGCCCAAACCGTGTTGGTAATGTATAATTTTACTGCCGAAAAAGCGCTCCCGCTTACCAATGAAATCAGGCAAAAGTTTACCGCGTTTGAGGGAGAATTTTAATGCCCGCACCAGGTAAACTGTAACCGTTTTTTTATGGTAACTATTTAGGGGCTATCTGTAAATTCCGGCATTTTCTCTTGTTTCCTGCTAATTGAAAGCATTGACCAAAGCGCAAAAAAAAACATTGCCGAACTTTGCGCAGAACTTTGCGTTCTTTGCGGTAAAATGAAAGGAATTCAGTTAAAAACATCACCAACAAAGATACAACCTGAATAAGTACTTTTTATGGCTTTTGTCTTTTCCCAACACCCCTGTGTTTTTTGCCCTCCTTATGTTATGGTAAATGTAGGCAGCCGGGTGTTTTGGGGCTAAGAGGCAGGCAGAGGTGTGCCTTGCTGCAACAGAGCAGGAGCTTAAAAGGGCAGGGCAAAGAAGGAGAGCAATTCAGACCGATGCTGCTGCCGTTGCAACTTGTTTACAAATAAATAAATTTTATACTACGAGGAAGTGAAAGATACCCGTCAATTAAAAGAAGGGTTGTTTTTTCACTTTTTTATTAATGTTTATATTGAAGTGCTTTTAAATAAAGGCATTTAAACGATTTTTGTTAAAAGAGTAGAAATTAAGAAATTTATGTTTTATATTTATTTGGCTAAAAGGTATTTATGGAAATAAAAAAAACATAAATTGTTAAAAAAATAAGATGATTATTCAGTTGCTTTTCTAAATGCTGTAAGGAAATACAGCGCTTTCAATGCGCAACCCCTCCTCATCAACAAGGCAGACGGCAAATTTATTTTGCCGGTTAAAAATGCCGTTTTTCCCCAAAAAAGGGTAAAAAAGTGAGGATTTTGGTGTCCATGCAACAATAGTCCAGAAGTTTGCAACAAAAATCCAGATGCTTGAATAGCAGACCCCCTAACTTTGTGGCGTAAATAATAGCGGATATTTCCCTGAAATGGAAAGAACCCGAAAGATTTTAAGTAATAACCTAAATTTAAACTTTATGAAAAGCAGGTACTTTGCGCATTACAAAAGGCTCTCCTTAAAATGGAGCAGTGTTATGATGGTAACTGCCATGCTCATGTGGTATGGCAATAATCTGTGGGCACAAACCACGTATTATGCAGTAGCCGATGGTAACTGGCACTCCGCGATATGGAGTACAACACCGGGTGGAACAGCCACTTACACTCCGCCCGCTGGTGGAACAAATAGCAATAATTATATTATTCCGGCCGGACGAACGGTCATTCACCAGCCCAATACCAGTTCTACCATTTCCGGTTTTGTAGAGGTTTCAGGAAGGTTGGAAGCCGGCGGCAATCGTACATTGCGGGTAAACGGAAATGTTAACATTAAATCCGGCGGCATCATTCATACACACAACGGGTTGTTAGAGGTGAACACTCCGGGCATACTAACCATTGAAACAAATGATACAGGCAGCGGTGTATATGTGCCCGGCAGCGATGGCGTACTGGAAGCGCTTACAGGCGGCTTTGTACAAGGTTCTGCACCGGTTGCATGTTATGGTCATATAAACTGGCTGGGGGGAACTTTTACGGGTACAGGCACTAAAACCATATACACCAATGCTACTATGGACTGGCATACCGGCACCGTAAGTGGTGGGGCAGTTTACATACAACCCAACGCCTTACTTACCTTAAAACAAACCGCGCCCGATGATCCTGAATCGGTTTCGGGGTGCGGATACAGCAGAAGTTTAGGGGCTGTTATTAATGTACAGGGCATTTTAAATTTTGAGGTGGGCAGTTTAAATGAAGGCGGCGGAACAGGCGAAGTGCGGGTTAAAGACGGTGGCGTGCTGAATTTAAGCCCTATAAGCGGTTGTGATCTTACCTCTACCAATGTTGATTACTTTATTGATGGGGCAACAGGTACAATAAATAAAACAGCCGCTTCTCTGGCAACATTACACAGGCTTAATGCCCCGGCATCGGGAAATGTTTTTGTGCAGGCAGGCACCCTAATATTATCAAACTCGCCCAACTCAGTCTTGCCGAACAATGCAGCTATATACAATATTACAGGGGGAGCTACCCTGACTTTTACCGCGGGCGCGGGTACAATAACAGGGGCCACGTTTACCAACAACGGTGTGGTAAATTTTGGCGCTACCGGAGGCAGTAATTTAAATTTTTCGGGATTAAATCTTGTAAACAGTGGTACCATTAACAGCAGCGGCGGATCCATTTCGGGCAATATAACCAATAATGCCGGCGCTACAATGAACACAGGCGCCGATTTTACCTTTACCGGCGACATGCTTACAAATAACGGGGTTATTCAAAGTGCATCGGCAACTACAACAAGCGGAAGGTGTCTTTTTGAAAAATTAGGTACCCAAACCTTGGCCGGAAATGGTTCTATGTCAGGCATACGTCTAAATAATACGCTTACTTCGGTTACCATGACCGGAAATCATAGTATCCGGTACATACGCCTGAATGGCGGAATATTTAACATTGGCAGCAACACCCTGACCATACCTAATATTATTTCCGATGTGGTGAACCCATTTGACGGCGGAAGCGCAACTACTTACATAAATATGGATAATAACGGGCAAATAGTGCTGAACTTGAAGGGAACTACCGTAGCTGCCATTCCTGTAGGAAATGGATCCTACACCCCAATTACAGGCATTAATATGGGTACTTCTGCCGAAAACTACACCATAAAAGTATATAACTATTTCAGCTATTCGGGTTATAATGATTGTGCAGGGGTGACACAAGACAATGTGGTAAAGCGAATGTGGGAAATAAAAGATAACAATCCGGGTAACAGTGCGCCTGTAAGCGCTTTATTTACGCTTAACTGGGATCCCTCGGATGAGGGCATCAACTTTGTACATACACCCTCTCCAAACAGTGCAAGAATAATCAGATACAATCCTGTATTGTTGTGGGGAAATGCCTCCTCGCCTGCAAGCAGTGCTTCTAACAGCCGCACAATCTCTCCGGCGCTGACTAATTTTAACGGCCGAGAAATTTTTGGTATAGCCGATGCGCAGTTTACCAATGCTGTGAGTACAATACCTACCTTGGGTACAGTAACCCAAAGTACAGGCGCATTTGTATGCGAAGATAATACAGTGCAGATAAACCTTACCGGATTGTTGCCCAACATACTTCAACAGGTATCTTACACTGTTGCAGGAGGCGCTGCTATTAATACCAATGTTACTGCTGCTGCTGATGGCAGTGCTTCGTTTTTAACCAATGCACTGCCCTTAACTTTTAATGGTGCAACGCTTGAAATTATATCAATTACTAATCTTGCAACTACATGCACGCAAACTTTTTCGGGAAAAACGGCAACACTTACCATTTATGATACACCATCTGCCACTACCACAACACTTGAAACCTGTTCAACCGCATCCGGAGGCACTTCAGGCAGTTTTACCTTAACCGATGCCAATGCTGCGGTAAACGCCGGTAATACTGTTGCTACTACCATCTCTTACCATGCTTCGCAGGCAGATGCCAATGCGGGCATTAACCCGCTTGCTTCGCCCTACACCATTGCAACTACCCCTCAAACAGTTTATGCAAGGGTGCAAAACGCAGTTGCTCCAAATTGCTATGCCACTGCTACGGTAGTGTTAAAGGTAAACCCAACACCCAATGCGGGCGTTGTAAGCGGCAACCGGCTCATTTGCGAATTGGGCGACCCATCGGGTTTTACCAGCACTACATCGGCATCGGGCGGAACAGGTGCCTTAACCTATCAATGGCAATACTTTCAGGACGTACCGGGATCCGCTACCTGGACGAATGTAAGCGGCGCTACCGCCACCACCTATAATATACCCGGCAGCGGCATTCCCGATGTGTCGGGGGTAGGTGAAATTACCACCCTGTACAGGCGCCGGGTAACAGATACTAAAGGATGCAGCGCGCAAACAAATCAACTCACCGTTTATGTAAATAAAATTGATTTGGGTACCGTTGTTTCCGGTGGCAATCAGTTGATTTGCCCGGGCGGTGCGTTGCTTCCCATTGATGTTTCTACTCCTGTTACCATTGCCAATCCGCCGGCAGTTACTGCTGCTGTTACCTATCAATGGCAGGAATCTGCCACCGGCACAAGCGGTTGGGCAAATATTACTACCAACGGCACATCGGAAGACTATACGCCACCCACATCTCTGAGCGCTACAAGGTATTACCGTCGTATTGTTTCGGTAACGGCTTCTGTGCCGGGGGCTACGCCGGCTTCTGTTTCCTGCAGCGCAACGCCGGCTACCTATCAGGCATTGGTTGCGGTAAACAATATTACCCCGGGTGCAATTAGTACCGCTTCAAATAACAACCAAACCATTTGCTCTGGCGGAGACCCGGGTGTGTTTTCTGCCAGCGCTTCGGTGTTGCCCGCTTATCCTGCAGGAGCCGTGCGCAGTTACCTGTGGCAACTTAGTACAGATAATGGAAATACATGGGCAGATATTGGTAGTTCAGATGTGGAAGACTACAACCCTCCTGGCGGGTTAACCACCAATACATGGTACAGGCGGATTGATTATTCTGCTCTAAACGGCTTAATCTGTTCTGCCCCTGCATCGGGTATTGCAAAAGTTACCATAAACACGGTAGATGCGGGCACAATAACCGCCCCAACTCCTGCTGTAATTTGTTCGGGAGGAGACCCCAACACTATTACCGGGTCAACAGTCAGTAATCCCAATGGCGCTACTGTTGTATTTGCCTGGCAAAGTTCTCCCAACGGTACTACCTGGAGTACTATATCGGGGGCAACAGCACAAGATTATAACCCGCCTGTTTTAACTGCCACCACGCAATACCGCCGAAGAGCAACTTTTACATTAAATGGGGTGGCATGTATAGCATATTCAAATGTTGTTACCATAACGGTAAACCTCAATCCTACGGCCCCTACGGTTAGTACACCTACCAATGCCAGCACTGAATGTAATACCGGTCCTGTTAATTTTCTATTTAACACCATAACTCCTAGTATCGGCGCAGATAAGGTAGAGTGGACTACCGATGCCAATTTTAACGGCACTCCGCCGGCGAATTACGGAACTGCAAGCGCCGGACCGGTTACCATAACTCTGCAACTTCCTGCAGGCGCTACGGTGCCGGTTACGTTTAATATCAGGTTCCGGTCATTAAACTCTGCCACCGGTTGTGTGAGCGGAAATGCCGGTACCAGTGGTATTACAATCCGGTCGGTAACCATTTATCCGCCGGCTATTGCAGAAGCAGGCCCCGATTTGGTAACCTGTTTCAACTCACCGGTTACGTTGCAGGGCAGCATTGGCGGCGGCGCTACTTCTGCCACCTGGACAGCTTCAACAAGCGGCGGCACATTTACACCTAATGCCACAACTGTAAATGCTGTTTATACGCCGCCTGCCGGTTTTACCCCAATAACACTAACCCTTACCACCAATAATCCGTCCGGCCCGTGCAATGCGGAATCCGATGCCATGAAATTGACGGTTTTACCCCAAATTAATGCCGGAACCATTGCGCCTTCGGGCACAACTACTATTTGCAGCGGCGGTAACCCCTCAATAATAAACAGCGTTTCAGAAGCGTCAACAGCTGCTTCAGTTACGCTCAGTTACCGTTGGGAACTTAGTTTGTCTGGCACTGCCGGAAGCTGGAGTTCAATTGCCGGCGCAACAGCAAGTACTTACGACCCGCCGGTTTTAACCCAAACCACCTACTACCGCAGGGTGGCTGTTGCAACAGGTTATTCACAACCGCCTTCCAATGGTAGCGGCATTTGTGAGGCATACAGCAATACAGTTACGTTTGTGGTAAACCAGCCTCCGTTGGTTGCTAACCAAACTGCTTCAGTATGTTCGGGTGCGCCGGTGGGGGTTACCCTTGGAGCAAGCACCAATGGTGTTCCGGTAAGTTATTATAATGTATTTGCCATTGAAAGTAACGGCATGGTTCCGCTTGCCGGAAACCCAACAACGGCTTTATTTGTTACCGCAAATGAAATAGCCGACGATGTTTGGGGAAATAACTGGGGCACTGATACAGAAGTGAAATATTTTATGGAAGCAGTAAGCGCAGCCGGTTGTACAGGCAATTTTACCGTAACGGTTACGGTTTATCCAAAGCCAGCTTTAACGTGTCCTGCTACTAATATTACGCAAAATGCCGATGCAGGATTGTGTTCAACCTTGGTGAGTCTTACGCATCCCTCGGCTTTTAATACCACCTGTGGCATAGCTTCGCTATTGGTAGCTTTTTCTGATGCGCCCGGCTCTCCCGACCCGGCAGGTTTTCCGGCAGGAGGTGTGGTAGTACCCGGTTCAACCGGCAGCTATACCTTTACAACAGGCATTACATTGGTAACTTACACTGTTACAGATATTGCCGGTAATACGGCTACTTGTTCCTACACCGTTACCATTAAAGATGAAGAGAGTCCTCAAATTACCTGCCCTGCCAATATCAATGTAAACACCAGTTCCGGTTTATGTGTTGCCACTGTAACCTACACGCCCCCGGTTGGAACCGATAACTGCCCGGGAGCCACTACTTCGCTGACTTCGGGGCTGGCAAGCGGTGCATCCTTTCCTGTTGGAGTAACGCCGGTAACCTACACGGTTACGGCTGCCAACTTACAGCAGGCATCGTGCAGTTTTACCGTTACGGTCTCCGACATACAGGCACCGGTTATCAGCACCTGTCCGCCGACGCTCACTGTATCGGGGTGCAATACAGGAGCCATTACTGGTTTTGTGTATTCAGAAACGGTGGTGGCTGTTCCTGCTGGTCAATTTGGCAGTACGGGTGTGGTTGCCTCAGATAACTGCGGGGTTACCGGTATATCCTATCAGGATGTATCATCGGGTAGCTGCC
>MTCR01000176.1 GCA_002212725.1 Sphingobacteriales bacterium TSM_CSM
CACCCTGTAAACATTTACCACCCTGAAGGCGAATATTTGAAAGGTTTGTGTTTGTTTGTAGAGTAGAGTTGTGAGGGATTATGAGCTGCTTATTACCACAATTATGGTAATAATTATCAAGACAATTATGGCTACATTTATCATAAACATTGTGCCATTGTTACTATTTTGATTTTCTAAGACCTCTTTAAATTTTGTGTTAAATGAAAGTTTAAGGTTTTGTTCTAATTCTTGTATTTTGGTATTAATATGTTTTTTTTGGTCAGCTTCAAGTTTATCGAGTTTGGAACCTACCTCAGTAAGTTTTTGTCGTATTGCCGAAACTTCTCCTTCAATTTGCTCAAGGTGAGTTGGAAAATCTATAGCTGCAATTGTTCTTAAAATTTCCTGAGCTTTAGCTAAAATTTCTTCATATTTTTTTATATAGCCATCTATTATTATCTTCTGTTTGTCAGTCAACGCCTTAACTGTTGCAATAAGCGCGTGAAAATCACTAAGTGATGTCGTAATTTCCTTCTTTATATCATTTATAGCGTCTTCAAATTGCTTTTTCTGTATTTCAACCTGTTTCTGAAGCTCATTAAGAATATCGGTGAACGCTTTTCTTAATGTCTCAATTTGCTTATTTTGTTGCTCCAAAATAGCATTCTGCTTTTTGCTAAAATCTTTAACTAAAACATTTATTGTATTCTCAAAATTCAGTAAAACGGAGCTTATTGATGTCTCAAAGTCCTTAATGGAACTCTTTATTGATGTTTCAAAATCTGCAATTACCCTACTAGAATCCTGTTTTATATCTACAAGAAGCTTGTTGAATGCCTTCTCCATTGACAAATAAAATTTGTCTTGCACTGCCTGTAGTTTAGCCACAGATTTTGTAACTTCCATCGCCACCTTAGTTACTTGAGTTGACACCTCGCCGGCATCCGCTATATGCTTAATAGCCGGAGCCAAGTCAGATAAACCCTTTTGGAGTTTTCCTAATTCAGTTTGAAGTAAATTTTGAATTGTTTCTGTCATAGCCTTTTAAAAATTTTGAGTTAAAATTTTTCAACCAGTTGTTATGAGTCTGTATTAACAATACATCAGTAAGGTTTGAAATTGTAGTACCTAATCCACTGTTGATCCCAATTATTATTTCTTTATACTTATGCGCATATTTCAAAATTTCTTCTGTTGAAAAATTATATGCCTTAAATCCTTCAACAAAGGTATCTTGTGCTTCTTGCCAAAATCGCTTGCTCAAAATAATAAGCTCATCGTTATTCATATTTGTTTCGAGCAAAAATAGAGCAAAAGATTTCAAAAGTGTAAAGAGCGGATTGTTGGGGAACTCTACAAGCATTCTTTCACAAGCACCACGCAAATGTTTTAAATTATATATAATAGCCCCTCCCGTATCATCGGACATTAGTTTCATATATTTCCATGCAAGTTCAATACCATCATACTCCCCAAATAGTGTATCATGAACTAAATTCGGTTCATTTTGCTCATTGGCATATTTAGATGTAAAGTACAAATCAATAAACTCCTTAAAAACCTTTCCCCCTTCCAAACCCCCACCACTTTCAATCGCCTTACTGCAAGCGCTATCCATTGAATAAATTGCTTGTTTTCTTTTTGCGGCAATTCGTTTATAAGTAAATTCAATTAAATAAGTAAGACATTGCCGCATTTCACTTATATGCTCCCCATTTTCACCAACAATTTTGGGTACTTCTTCAAATATCCTCCTCGCTCTATCTTCTAAGTCAAATTTTCTGACATATTCATACAATTTTCTGGTATAATGCCCATCTTCCTTTTTGCTAAAATAGAGTTTTACTAAAGACCGATTATAGTCTATTTCATAATCATCTATAATCCCTAAAACCGATAAGCGATAAATAGCTTTATGAGTATCTGATTCGCATCGCATTTCAAAAATGAGGTGTTCTACCTGATCGACAACGTTCTTGTTAGAAAATTGTAACTCAACCTTAGCAATTGAATGCACGAATCTACGTTCAATAATCTCAGTCAGTTTCTGTTTGAGTGCTGTTGTAAAAGCATCAAAACTTGTACTTCTCAAAGAGGCTTCATATATAGAATTTAAAATTTCATCAGCCTGTAATAACGCATCTTGTATAAAATTTCCACTATTAGTCCAAATAGCAGATGCCTCTATTTGCAAATTGTCAGGAATTGATAAGATTTCAGTAACTCTCCTTGCTTTTTCAAAAATATCATTAGTTAACGATAGCAAGATTTCATGTGTATGAATAGTGCTATCTCTATTTAAAATTGTTTCAATGCCATCTGAAGGAGGCTTAGATAAAAAATTACCTAACCATTCGCCTGTTATATTAGCTATACCCTCTTGCTGTGCTTTCTCGCTAATCAGATTCACTAAATACGTCCTTATCTCAATAGCTTGTTGGTGGTTATCAATCGGTGGTTCATTTGCAATACCATGCCTAATTGGTGCCCTAGATAAGTCAATATATCCATATCCAATACTACTATTGTTGTTCAGGCAATTTATATAAACTCTTTTAACAGGGGTTAGCTCCGAAGTCTGCCAATAATTTAATTCAACCTCGATGGAAAACATATTATAAATTTTATCTACAAAACTTACTCTTTCATCTGCTGGAATTTCACAAGGATAGGTTATATGAACTAGAATATTGTCTAATATGCATAGTTCTTTCTTTTCACCCTTAAAAGAATTGCGATGAAAATGCATCAAAATCTCTTTATCAATAGTTGAGTTATAAATCTCCACATTCGTTTTAGTTTCCTTTGGGAGCGGTCTTTGTTCACTCCACAAAAGATAGCATTTTGCTAACTTTGTATCTCTTCCTGCTCTCCCGGCTTCCTGATAAAAGCTTTCTATAGAACTTGGCATGTTAAAATGAATAGTAAACCGAATGTTGGGTTTATCAATACCCATACCAAATGCTTTTGTTGCAACTAAAACATCAAATTCATTATCTACAAAACCATCTTGATTTGTATCATTATCTTTATCACCGCCTAAAAATCTGCCAACATCTAATTCTGTAGTAGCCTGAATTTTTGAAAATATTGAGTTTTCTTTATTTCCAAACTCAGTTATATAAACACCGAAATACCATCCTCTATGTGGGGCAAAAATTAAACCATTGTTAGCTGATTTATCTTTTCTTCCATAAAACTCTTGTATAGATAAATTTTCAATATAAATATTGCGCTTCGGGCTGTTCTCATCTCTATTATCAAGTACCACATCTTCCCTAAACAATTTATTTAAATAAAATATCTCATCAGGAATGCGCTGTAAAAGTTCAATCAACACATTCTGCCTTCTTCTCCCCGCCTCTTCTTTAATCTGCCATTCGGCTTTGTTGTCGTCATCAATAGCCATACCTCTAGTATCAAATTCAGGTATTTTTATCACTTCAAATTGCAGTTCAGGCCTATTTGCATACTTTGAACTTACCACTGCTTCATTATCATCTAATAAATGTAATTCTCTTTGCACATCTACCAATACATCATAAGAAGCAGTGGCGGTTAATCCAAAAATAGGTATATTATTACCTTTAGTTTTTGTTTGGCAATATCTGACGGCATTTTCCCCCAATCTCAAATACGGGGTTCTGAAATCGTGCCCCCATTCTGAAACACAATGCACTTCATCAATTATGCAATAACTAAAATATATCCCTTTTCCGTGCATAGCCAATACTTCACTTCGAAATTCCTCCATTTGCAACCTTTCGGGCGATATAAAAGTAAAAAGTGCTTCTCCATTTGTTAATTTGTGTAAATTTTCAACTTTTTCCTTGCGAAGCAATGACGAATTGATAAACGTACATGCGTCAATTCTCGCCTTTATGAGATTATCATACTGATCTTTCATTAACGATTTGATGGGGTCTATAATTAATGCAGTACCCGGCTGTAGTAAAACAGCTAACTGATAAGTAAGAGATTTTCCCCCTCCTGTCGGCAAAAGACCAATTACACTCTTTCCTTGTAAGGCTCGACTAAGTATTTCTAATTGACCTTCCCGAAAATTTTCTTTTCGAAAAATGTTGTTGAGAAAATAACGTAAATGCTTTTTCTGATCTTCATTTATTTCATACTCTCCAGTATCTAATCTTTTAGCAATTTCCTTGTACTTAATTAAGTCACTAAAGTAAAAAGTCCGTTTACCAAAATTATTATGTGAAGAACGGATGATAACATATTTGGTTGGCAGCGTAACATCCACTTCCATCAAGCCCGACCGCTGTAATACTGAAATATCAATTAACAAATCACAATTCTCCGGTAATTTATATTCTTGAATGGTTTTTATCTGCTCGCTGTAAAATTGATTAAGTTTTGCAATTTCGAATTCGGGTGTATTATACACTTGAAGATTAATTTTGGGTATTATCCGCCCGCCCGCTAATCCGATTAGATTTTTAACTAAATCCGATAAATCCTCAATAGCTAAAAATGCGCAAGGAACATCTCGTTCAATAATAGTAATGTTCCATTGATCATCATCTAAATTCAGAATTCCACATAAAATACATTCTACAATCGTTTTTTGAACTCTGGCAATAGCAAAAGGACTTAATGCCAACTGTAAGATGTCAATATCAGTTTCTGTAAAATTAGGAGAACAATATCTATCACCAAATTCATTTGCCAAAGTCTTATTTAGCCTTTGAATTGCCTCCTCAGCGCTCCTTTTATTTATAACTCGAATTACTTCCCAATTTGCACGGGTTAAAGCATTATCCCTCCTTCTTTTATATTCCTCCGGTTTTGGTGGGTAGCCATCACATTCGATAACAAAACCTCTTAATGTATGTTGCTCATTAGTTAATAGGGGGTATGGCAATTCAATTGCAAAATCAACTCTTTGGTCAGTTAAGTCTGGATGCAGGCCTTGAGGAACAATAGTTTCTATCAATCTTTGAGGCTCTACAAGTTGTCTTAGATATTGAGTTTCATCGTTAATATAATTAAACAAAAAGTTTTTCTCAAAGTCACTCTCCAATTTATTAAATTGAGCATAATTACGTTCTGAAATTTTTAAACGAGGCTCCATTAAATGCAATTTATTCCAAATTTGTTCGACCAACTCCTCACATTTCTCATCTGTGTGTTTGAAAGCAAAATCTATTGCCCCAATATTGCCACTGTCATCTCTATCAGTTTTGTCAAATGTTTCTGCAAAAATTTCCTCTAAAAAAACTGACATTCGGGTTGGCAGCCCTCTACATATAATATTGTTAGCAACAGCAACTAACGGATTTATATCATTGGGTTTTTCAAAAGATTGGTTTGTTTCAATATCAAAATAGGTGAGAGCAGAAAGAAGTTGTTTTGCCAGCTCCTTTCTTTTACTTACTAAGTGCTTATGAACAGATTCTAAAGCGTATCCTGCTTGAAATTTTATTAAGTTAGCCATTTTGTAAAAAAATTAGAAAGATTTCATAAACACATCTTATTACTTAAATGCGTATAAACTAAAAATCACCTTATGATGTGCAAAATTACACCAAGATTTGAATTTTTCTTAGCCCATAGTTGGATATTTAATGAAAATCCCCTCTAATTCAAAATTGAAACCAAAACTAATTTCCCAATTCCGGCAGACCACCCGGTAAACATTTACCACCCCGAAGGCGAATATTTGAAAGGTTTGTGTTTGTATGTAGAATAGCAATGCAAACTTTTGCCCCTCCCCTGCCAACCTCCCCTCTTACCGCAACCGTTGGTAATCGCGCGGGTCAAAAGCCTGCCTTACGCCCTCGCCAATAAAGGTTACGGTGGTAAGGGTAAGGAAAATAATAACCAGTGGTGTTAAAATGAGCCAATATTTTTCAATATTTGTTGAACCTTGCTGAATGAGTTCGCCCCAACTGGGTGTGGGTACAGGCAGCCCGAAACCCAAAAAGTCGAGCGCTACCAAGGCCGAAATATTGCCAATTACCGCAAACGGGGCAAAGGTAATAACGGCGGTAAAAGCATTGGGTAAAATATGGCGGAACATAATTTTAAAGTCATTTTGGCCCATAGCCGTAGCAGCCGACACGTAATCGCGGTTTTTTTCGCGCAAAAACTCGCCGCGCACGTAGTAGGTAATGCCTATCCAGCCGCCAAAAACCACCAGCATCAGTACCAGCAGCATAAAAGATGGCTCAAGGAATTTTACCAATATAATCATCATGAATAAAAACGGTATGAGGCTGAAAATTTCTATAAGCCGCAACCCTATAATGTCTAATCGGCCACCGTAATAACCCAATGCGCCGCCTATTAAAATGCCCATCACATAAGAGAGCAGCGTTACCAGCAAGGCAAAAGAAATAGAAATCTGAAACCCGTAGGTTACGCGGGCAAAAATATCTCTTCCCTGCGAGTCGGTTCCCAGAATATGCTGCCGGTCGGGCGGTGTGGGAGGGTTTGTGGTAAGTTCATCTAAAGGCGTTTCCAGTGGCCCGTAAGGGTATAACGGCATCAATACCCAGTTGCCTTTACCCTCGGCGGCATACTTGTCCTTTAGTTTTCTGAAATTGGGCGGGTTGGTCCCCTCCTCGCCAAACTCGTTGGCGCTGTAATAACGGGGCTTGGGCGATACTTTTTCCAGCCAACTGCTTGCTGCCGGAAAGAAATATTGACCGTTGTACTTTACCATTAACGCCTGGTTGTTAATAAGCAACCCGTTAAAGAACGAAATAAAATACAAAATGCCCAACACTATCAGTGAATAATAGGCGCGCTTAATCTTTTTAAAATTCCGGATGCGCTTTTGTATTACCGATTCGGATTTGCGGGTTGCTGCTGAATTTGCGTTTTTCTTTTTCCAGAACATATTTGCAAAAGAAGTTTGTTTAGTAATCAATTATCTTGCTTCGGGCAAGGCAATGCGCCCGGCATTGTTGCGGTACAAGGTAAAATCGGCACTGTTCACCGTACCATCTAAGTTAAGGTCGGTTGCAATATAAGCGCTTGTACCGGACTGGGTAAAGTATTTGTTAAAATCGGTATAAGTAATTACCCCGTTAGTTTGGCAATCACCGGCCCAAAGGGCATACACGCCGGCGGCTACCTGTTGCACCTGCCCTGTTCCTTTTACGTTGGCGTTGTTGGTAAAATCATAGGCGCTTGCATTGGGTATGGTAAGCGGCACAGCCGATAAAACGCCCAAATGGTTCCGGTGCCTGATGCGCAGCGTGTAGGCACTGCCCGCCGTTACCACACCTGCCGGAAAAAGTACGCCTGTTGTACCGTCGGTATCTGTTAATTGCCCGTCGGTGCGCACAAAGGCAGCCCTTTGCGCCACCATATTGAGCGAACCGTTGAGCAGTTCCAGCAAAACCCAGTCGGTAAGGGTGGCCGGAACGGAGGCGGTGGTTTCGGTTCCGCCATAATTCCACGGAGCGCCACTGTATGGCTGTGTTGCCGGTAACAATCCGTTTGCGCTCAAAGTGTTTGTCATAGCGCCTGTTGCAGGGTTGTAGGCTCCTTCCAAAAACACTTTTGCCTGCACGCGTATTCCGGTAGCAACCACACCCGAAAGATTTACATTGTCGAGGTATAAATTGTTTCCGTAGCCGTTAACGTTGGTAAAACGCAATAAAATCTGGCTGCCGGCATAAGCATTGAGGTTAACGGTTTCGGTTCGCCATTGCGAGCAATCGGCCGGTATAAAAGAGGAACCTATAGCCGGGGCAGTGGCTAAGGTTAAGCCCGATTTGTTATAGACTTCGGTAAAAGTAGCGCCGCAATTGGTTGAAACCGATACCAAAAGCCCATCGGTATAACCCGTAAAGGGTGCATAGGCAACATCAAAAGTAAGTGTGGCTCCCGAATAACCAACCAAACTAACCAGCGGACTGAGCAGGTGGTCTAAATTTCCGGGTGCATTGTAGCTGTAATTGTTTATATAAGCACTGTTGGCGTTGCAGGTTGAAGAAGCTTGTTGCCACGTAGTAGCGCCATCGGGGTTTGTTAAACTCCATTGAGCTGGCACAAAAGCGCCTTCAAAATTCTGGCTTATGGGGGGCGGTGTTCCTCCGTAATTTACTTCAAAGATAAAAGTATCGTTAGCGGTATAACCATCGGGGCTGCTGTTGGGGTCTAAAGTAAAAAAAACCAGGGTATTCGCTCCCGAAGCAAGCGTTAAATCGGGCAGGGTAACATTGGTTGTGCCATCGGTTGGCAAAGAGCCTGTCCATGTATGGGTATATTGCCAAGCGGTGTTTACCACCGCAATTATTGAAACGGAGGTAAGCGTTGCCCCGCCAAAATTTCTAAGGGTTACCACAGGCGTAACGGTTGCCTGACAAACCGATGCAGAAGGCGAAGTTACGCCGGTAATTCCGGCATCGTTGTTGGTAAAAAAGCAATAGTTATTAGCCAGCAAACTTGCGCGGGTGGTGGTAATGGCAAGCCGCATACGTTGTTTTTGCCCAACGGTATAGGCGCCCCAACACCCGCCGGAGTAGTCCATATAATTCTCGTTTGAATCGGTAACATCGCCCAAGCCGCCCGACGCCACCGGCCGGAAGGGGTTGTTCGTGCTCAAATCGTCATCATCGGTATTGCAGGAGTTAGAAGGTGAGCAACCTGCACCTGCACCGCCGGCGCTGTTTTTCGGGGGTGTATCGCACACTTTATCGCCATTGGTAAGGCAGTTGTTGTTAGGACATCCGCCCTGAAAATTGTGTTCGAGGTTAAAATAATGCCCCGATTCGTGCGCCAATAACCCCGACCACCATGCACTGTACACAATTACCACACCATCGCCGTTATTGCCGTGCGAAGAGGCCAGGGTAGAATACCCGGCAACCCCCGATGTGCCGCCGCCCGATATGCTGTGGGTAATGTAAATATTCATGTATTGCGTGGTGTTCCAATAGTAACCCAGTTGTGTGTTGTAGGTGGTTATATCGTTTTCGGCCAGGGTGTTGTCGGCGTGGCGCACTATGCCGGTGGTAAAATTTCCGCTCGGGTCGCGCTGTGCCAGACATAGTTCCACGCCAATATTTACCCCGCTGTACGGGTTGCTGTAAGCAGTGCCGCTGCTGTGTGCATAGCGGTCGTTTACTCCGTTTATTACGCTTATAATATCGGCATCGGTCAGGTTTTCTTCGGTGCCAACGGGTATGCCGGTTCGGTGCACAATATGTACCACCACCGGAATGGTAAGTATAGGGTCGCCGCCCATTCTCTCATAGGCGCTGTTGCCAAGTTCCTGTATTTTTTGCCGGTATGCGCGCTCCATACTTTCATGCAAGTGCATGGTGGCCGGATATTGCCTGAACATGTTTTGGGTTACCTCATCGGTTGCGCAGGTTTGGGCGGGTTGTTGCGGCGCACCTTTTCTTTTTTGGGCAGGATTGCCTAATTCCTGCGCCAACAAAATCTGGTTTGCCAGCAAACAGGCAACAATTATGGAAAATACTGTTTTCATTGTTTTATTATTAACCGGTTGGGTTATTCAAATTTTATGCGCGGGTCAATTACCACATACAACATATCAGACAGCAGGTTGCCCACCAGCAGTATAATGATGTTGATAACCAGAAAGCCCAGAAAAACGGGGTAATCAACATTTACAACCGATTTGTAAGACAACAACCCGATGCCGTCAATATTAAACACCAACTCAATAAGGTAGGAGCCGGCAAGAAAAATGCCTATAATATGCCCCAAACCGGTGGCAATGGGAATGAGCGAGTTGCGCACGGCATGTTTAAAAATAACTGTTTTTTCGTCTAATCCTTTGGCAAAGGCGGTTCGCACATAATCCTGGCTCAGGTTTTCGAGCAGGGAGTTTTTCATGAGCAGGGTAAGAGTGGCAAAAGCGCCAATCATGTAACAAATTACCGGCAGGGCCGTATGGTGCAACTGGTCCAGAATTTTACCCATCATAGACAACTGCTCCCAATCCGGCGACCGGAAACCGCCTAAAGGAAACCATTTTAAAAATCGTCCGCTGGCAAAGAAAGAAAGCAACAATACACCCAAAGCATAACCCGGTGTGGCATAGCCGGCAAAAATAAGGGCGCTGCTGGCAAAGTCGAACGGGGTGTTGTGTTTTACCGCCTTCATAATGCCCAGGGGAATACAAACAAGGTAAGAGAGCAAAAACCCGATGATACCGAAATAGGCCGAAATGTAGAGGCGTTCCCAAATGAGTTCCAGCACAGGGCGGTTAAAAATATAAGAGCGCCCGAAATCGCCGGTAAAAATACCGCTAAAAGCCATTCGCACAATGCGCAAACTGCCATCGGGTTTGGTTTCAATGGTTTTCCATTCGGGTGCGGGGTCCCATTCGGTAATAGCGGTGCAATCGGGCAATTCGGCGTAATCTTCGCTGAATTTAAAATCAGACCCCACGCCACTGGCATAAGCCATTACCTTATCGCCTTCATTTTGCAGTTTTATCCACCGTTGTATGGCGTAGGTTCTGCCGTCTTGTTTTACATAGCGCAGGTCTTCTCTGAAACACTCGCCAAGAGGTTTAATTTCGCTTTTTACTTCTCGGGGATAAAAGCCCAGCCAAATGAGGTAGCGGGTCATAAAAGGTTTGTCTAAGCCGTATTGCCGGCGCAGTTGCTCAATAACTTCGGGCGTAAGTTTGTTTTTTTGCACCACCTGCCCGCCGCCGCCGCCTTCTGTTGCGCGGGCTTCCAATTGCATAATGGCACGCTCCAGCGGGCCGCCGGGTACTAAGTTTAGAATGGCAAACACCAGAAAAGTTGCCCCAAAAAAGGTGGGCAACATAAGCAGTAAACGTTTGAGTATGTATTTAAACATGAATGGTTTTGTTTTCCGTATGCTGAATTTTGGGGTAATAATTGCTGCATCGGGCTACAACAGGAATTGCAGCCCGATGCAGGAGGAAAAATATTGGTTTATTTTCCTTTCGCTTTCCAGAAATCAATTTCGGCAGGCGCTTTGTCCATTTTTATGCCTTTATCTTTTTTAGCTGTTTCAGCCTGTTTGGCTTTTTCGGGTTCTTCCCACCAAAGGGCAAACACGTCGCCAAAATCGCCGGCATACGTAAGGCCGGATTCGGGCATTCCAAACTTATTCCAATATAACAGGCGCAAAGTTGAGGGTGCAACCCAACCCCAAACCCAATGTTTTTTCTCGCAGGCTAAGGCATCAATTTCCTGCACGTATTTTATGCGCTCTTTGGTATCGTAGCTTTTGTCGTACAGGTCGCAAAGTTCGTCAATGCGTTTGTCGGCAAGGCCGGTAATGTTGGTATTATTGGGAACTTTGGCAAATTTGGAGTGCATACTGCTTTCGGGATTGGGGAAGAAAAGCCCGGTATAACTTTGGTAAGCAATGCTGAAATCTTTACCCTGTACCTTTTTAAAGCGTTCATTGGGGTCAACGTTGTTGAATTTAAGGTCTATACCGGCATTTGCCAATGATTGCTGGTAGGGCACAAAGATGCGCTCAATAGATTTATCAGACATTAGTTCCAGGGTAAAGGGTTTGCCGTTTTTGGTAAGCCATTTGTCGCCCGGTTTTTTTACATAGCCGGCTTTTTTAAGCAGTTCCAGCGCCTTGGTGGGGTTATATTCGGGTTTAGGGTTATTGGGGGCGGCATAGGGTGTTCCGTAGTAATAGGAGTTAATGCGCACATATTCGTTAAAAAACAGTTTGCTGTTCAGTTCGTCGAAGTTGAACAGGAGGCTCATGGCTTCGCGAACATTAATGTCATCAAAAGGTGCGCGGTTGGTATTAAGGGCAAACCCCGATGTGCCTTTAGGGTTGCGGTTATAAATTTTCTGGCGGGCAATGGCGCCGCGGGCAATATCGGGTTGTTTAGCTTCGGTTAGTTCTTCGGCCCACCACTGCGCACGGGGCACAATATACCAATCTACTTCGCCGGCAAGGAGTTTATCTCGTCTTAACTCATCGGTACGGGCAACTTCAAAGGTAATATTATCAAAGTTAAACTGTCCGGCATTACGTGCATAATCGGCAGCCCAATAGTTGTTTCGGCGTTTAAGGGTAAGGCGTTCACCTTGTTTGGTTTTTTCTTTGTTCAGTTCATAGGGGCCTGAACCGGGCATAAAATCATATTGGTATTTGGTAATATAGCCTGCACCGTTTGTTTTAGACAGGTAAGAAGCGGGGTAAATTTTGGTAGATACGGCAAAGTACAGAAAACTGCGCCAGTTTTCTTTTTTGCAGGTTATACTTACAAGGTATTTGCTTTCGGCTTTGGGTTCTTCGTAGGTTTCGGTGTAGAGGCTGTTGGTAAAGGGGTCTTTCAGCCCTTCGTCAACCAGCAGTTTATAGGTGGCAATTATATCTGCCGAAGTTACGGGAGTTCCGTCGCTCCATTTGGCATTGGGGTCAATCCGGAACCAATAGGTTTTTTTATCTTCAGATATTTTCCAGTGGGTAGCCAGGCCGGGGTAATAGTCCAGTGTTTCGGCATCAAAACCCAGCAGGGGTTCAAATATCATACCATTAATAAGCGATACGGTTTGTATGTTGGCGTTTTCTCCTACGTCGCAAAAGGTAGCGGGATATTCTTCAATAGCCATAGAGAAAGAGCCGCCTTTTTTGGCATTGGGGCTGCCGGGTGATTTATAAGCCGAGTTGGTTTTAAAGCCCAGCGATTCGGCAATTTCATCAAAGCCTTTACCCCCTTCCTGTGCCGAAACAGAGGGGTCTGCACCTGCTGCGGCATCGGGTTGGGCGCCGGTATTGAGTTTTTTTTCACCGCTTCCGTCCGAAGAGCAGGAAGAGAAACCCCACAGGGTTAGCAAAAACATAAAAAGCAACGAAAATAAGGTTAATTTGTTAATTGGTTTCATGATATAAGATGGTTGAAAAATTGAAAAAGGCTTGTTGGTATATGTGTTTGTGTTTGGGGTTAAAGGTAATTAGTTTTTTTGTTTTTGTTACAAATTTTATGTGCCGGCAGGGGTAAAAATAGCATTAGCAGCAGAAAAGAAGGTTTACCACATGCATTGTGGCAGCATTTACCTGAACAATTTTACCAATGCCCTGTTATGGCATAAAACTCTGGCAAATGACCTTATTGTATTTTGGCATTATTTTTGCCGTAATAGCCGGCATGGAAGCTTTTTCGTGGTTGTTCCATAAGTATATGTTGCATGGGCCGCTATGGTTTTTGCACCGCTCGCACCATACACCCCGTACCGGCCTGTTTGAATGGAACGACCTGGTATCTGCTGCCTATGCACTGCCGGCGGTAATTTGTATTTACCATGGTCTTCAAAACAACATGCCGTGGCTTGCTTGCATTGGCGCAGGCATAACCATTTACGGCATTCTTTATTTTGTGCTGCACGATATTGTAATTCACCGCCGGGTAAAAATTAAGTACCACTTTACCAATTCTTACCTGTTGCGTTTAATAAGGGCACACAAGATACACCACAAACATTTGGGTAAAAAAGGCAGTTGTGCCTTCGGGTTTTTGTATGCTTCGGGTAAATACCAACCCAAACCAACCAATTGGGAGCAACAGTAGTTTTTCTGCATCAACAACCGCTTTTTATCATCATTTTGTTAAAAAACAGCCCTTTTTAGTTAAATTTTCGCAAGAAAGGTTCAAAAAACCAATTTTTTTCTACATTTTTGTAGTGTCAATGCAATGTTAGCATTCAATTTACCATTTTATTTCAAAAACTTTAAAAAATAAAGACTGAGCATGGAGTTGTTAGCCCGTAAAGCAGTACTAACCATTTTTACCGTTTTCTCTGTTCTTTTTCTCCTTACCATTACCCCCAACTCAGCCAATTTAGCCAACTTTCACGCATACGGCAATACCGGCTCCTCAGCAACCGAAAGCGCCTATGCCAATTACGAAAACCACATTAAAAACCTGTATTACGAATGCAACCTTGCTGCCGCCGGGTTAAGCTACAATACCTTTAAACTGGCAGTAACCGGTTTTTACAACCTGCGCAAAGATGGTAAAATATCGCCCGCCAAAGAGCACCTTGCCATTGTAGATTTTACCAAACCCTCCAGCGAAAAAAGACTCTTTATTGTTGATTTGTTTACCCGCCGCATGGTGTTTAATACTTATGTAGCACATGGTAAAAACAGCGGCTTAATTTATGCCGAGCGTTTTTCCAACAGCCCCGAATCTTTGCAAAGCAGCCTGGGCTTTTATATTACCGATGAAACATACTACGGACAACACGGCTACTCGCTGCGCTTAGACGGGCAAGATGTGGGCTTTAATGAAAATGCCCGCTCAAGAGCCATTGTTATGCACGGCGCTCCCTATGTTGGTCAATCTTTTGTTAGCCGTTATGGCAGAACAGGGTTAAGCTGGGGTTGCCCTGCCATTTCGCTCGAAGAGCATAAAGATATTATTGACTTCATGAAATCGGGTAACTGCATGTTTATTTACGGTAATAACATTTCGTACCTCAACAATTCAAGGTTCTTAAACTTTAACTCGGCAGCCAATTACCTTGCCCAAAATTAATCCACTGTAAAAAAACAAAAAGGCGATGAGTAGTAACTTCATCGCCTTTTTTGTTTCCCCACACTCTGCTGTTTTTGTTGCAGGGTTTGGTAATACTGCAATGCTTTCTCCAAATCTTCGGGGGTGTCAATGGCAAGGTTGGGGTAGTTGCTGAGGGCAACATGTATGGTAAAGCCGTTTTCCAGCCATCGGAGTTGTTCCAGTTTTTCGGCAACTTCAAGCCCCGAAGGCGGTAACTGCACAATTTGCAACAAGGCAGGCAGCCTGTATGCATAAATACCAATATGGCTGTAAAACGGGTGCATAGTATAGGAAACAGGCAACTCACAATCTCGGATATACGGTATGGTCTGACGGCTGAAATATAAGGCGCGGTTTCCCTTTCCAAGCACTACTTTTGGTATGTTGGGGTTATGCAAATCGGCATTATCCGATATTTGCCTTACCAGCGTGCCAATTGCAATATCCCGGTTGGCAAATAATTCCGTAAGTTCGTCTATCTGCCCGGGGTGCAGAAAAGGTTCATCGCCCTGAATGTTCACCACTACAGCGGCATCGGGAGCAACTGTCAGCGCAGCTTCGGCACATCGGTCGGTGCCGCTGCGGTGATTTTCAGAGGTCATTACCACCCTTCCGCCAAATTGTTCCACATGTTGGTAAATGCGCGCATCATCTGTAGCCACCCAAACCTCTGATAGCGATTTGGCTGCCGCTGCATTGGTGTAAACCCGTTCTATCATGGTTTTACCGGCTATAGGGCAAAGCGGTTTACCCGGAAACCGCACAGAGGCATACCGCGCCGGTATAAGCCCAATTATTTTCATGCGCACTAAATTATGGGTTAAAAACGTTAAACTGTTAACTTTATACTCTCTTTCACTTTCAATGTTTCATCCTATGTCATTCAAAATCACACTATTATTTTTTCTGCTATTTCCCGGTTCGGTTTTATTGGCACAAAACGCCAGCCCATGTGCCACCATGGCAACTCAGGAAGAAATTACCGCCTGCGCCATTGTTCAATACAATGAAACCGAAACCGCAATGGACAGTATTTACCAACACGCCCTGAAACAAGCCGGCGCAAATTATAAAAACCACATACGCAACATGCACGAAACCTGGAAAAACTATGTTGGTGCAGCCTGTAGTTGTGAAGCCTTTCCATTTTCGGCTACTTCACTCGAAACATTGATGCGGTATCAATGCCTTAACCGCCTTACCCGGGCATATATGCAACAATTACAGCAATTACCTTGGGAAATGCCGCTTGAAGAAGCTCCAAAATAAACCGGATGCGCTAATTCAGCGAGGGATTTTCGGGAAAATTGGCTATTACCTTATACTCTCCTCCCATATCGGTAAGCACTTTGCGCCATATATCATTAGGGTCATCGGCAAAGATATAGGGGGCAAGGCAATCGGCCACAATCCACGATTTGCTTTCCATTTCCTCATCTAACTGTCCGGCATCCCAACCCGAATAGCCTACATAAAAACGAATCCTGTTTTTTTCAATTTGGCCAAGGTTAATCATACTTTTGAGTTGCTCAAAATCGCCGCCCCAGTACAACCCTTTGGCCAGTTTAACCGAATTTTCCAGCATTTTACCGTATGAATGCAGGTAATGCAGCGTATTCTGCTCCACCGGGCCACCATAAAACAACGGAACATCAAAATGCTCACATTCCGGCACGGCATCTCCTAATTTATATTCCAACGGACGGTTCAGCACCAGCCCGAAAGAACCGCTTTCATTATGTGCACACAGCAAAATAACCGTGCGTTTAAAATTGGAATCCCACATAAATGGTTCCGCTATTAACAACTTCCCGTTTGTTGGCTTGTTATTCACGTAGCTTTGTTTTAAAGTTTCAGCAAATTAAAACTAATGTAGTATATTTTCCAACATGTTGCGCTTTTTTAACCTTTCGGGAACACTTTTTTTATACAACTACCCATTAATAACCTTTCATTATCCACATTTCAATTTAAAGTATGCCATTCAATAACATCAGAGGCGTTTTTCATCCCGAAATATATCATGGATTTGGTAAAAAACAAAATTTTTTTGAGGGTTGGTATTTTAAAATAGTAAACCAGCCCGAAAATTTGCGCTTTGCCATTATACCCGGTATTGCCATGGGCAACAACAAAGACGAGCAACACGCCTTTATTCAAATTCTTGACGGTACCAACTGTATTTCTACCTATTACCGTTTTAAAACAACTGAGTTTTGGGCCAACAATAAAAAATTTGAAATAACTATTGCAGATAACTACTTTAGTGCAGATAAAATGAGCCTCAACTTGCCTAATTTTAAAGGCACATTACAATTCAGCAGCCTCACGCCTTGGCCTAAAACCCTCCTGTCGCCCGGCATCATGGGCTGGTATTCTTTTGTACCGTTTATGGAATGCTACCATGGCGTGGTAAGCCTTTACCATACTATTTCGGGTTCTCTTACCATAGACGAAACAAACCACAATTTCAACAACGGCATTGGTTATACCGAAAAAGATTGGGGAACGTCTTTCCCTTCTGCCTGGATTTGGATGCAAACCAACCACTTTTCGCAATCCGATATCTGCCTTACCGCTTCTGTTGCCAAAATTCCCTGGCTTGGCGGTTCATTCATAGGGTTTATTGCCGGGCTTTGGCTTAAAAACAAATTGCATGTTTTTACCACTTACACCGGAGCAAAGCTGCAGCACGTTTCCATTCAGCAAAACACCATACACTACAAAATTGCCGATGCCCATCTGGCACTCGAACTTATTGCCACGCAAGCTCCCGGTGCAGAGCTTAAATCACCGGTTTTAGGTTTAATGGAGGGGCGAATAAAGGAAAGTATGCAGGCAACTGTAACGGTTAAGTTGTTTGAGAAAAGCAAACAGAACGAAAAACTCATCTTCTCCGATACCGCCCGCAATGCCGGACTCGAGGTGGCAGGCAATGTTCAGGAGTTGCTTATCTCCTAACCTTCCCCAAAACTTCACCCCCGTTTAATAAAAACCCCCGCTCTCTTACTTTTCGGGTAAAGAGAACGGGGGTTTTCTTAATGAAGGGTTGGAGAGCGCTTACCGCACTACCATAACCCTGAGTTGCTGCCGTTCACCGCTTTGGGTTTCCAGTACGGCATAGTACGTACCCGATGGCAGGCTGTTCATATCAAAGGCAAACTCGTATATGGTATCCGGCACAGTGGTATCGTTGAACAACACGCCTACTTCGCGCCCCTCTACCGAATATACTTTCAGTTGCATTTGCTCATCCGAGTAGCTGGTAAACGATATAGTAGTCATCCCCGATGTGGGGTTGGGCGCTGCCTCAAGGTTGCTTGCCAAATCACCACCGGTTTTAAAGCCACGCGTAACATTGGGCACAACATAAGTTTGCACAATGCTGTTGCCGCCGCAGTCGGTAATGGTTACCGTGTAGGTGCCGGCAAGCAAACCGCTGTAGGTTGCCGTTGTTCCCGAAGCAGTTAACGTACCCGTAGCCGGCGACCACGTATAGTTGTAGGCCGATGCTCCCGTACACGGAACGCCGCCCGAAACGTTTAAAGTAATGGAACCGTTGCCAAACATAGTGGTACTGCTGTTTTTAGTAATAGAATAGGTAAGCACCACCAAACCTGTTCCTCCGCAACTGGTAACTGTTACCAACGTACTTGCCGTGGCAGTGCAGCCTCCGGAACTAACCGTTACCGTATAAGTGCCGCCCATTGCTAAAGTAGCGCTTGTGCGAACCGGGTTTTGCAGGGCAGAAACATAACCTCCCGGGCCGCTCCATGAATACGATGTTCCTCCCGATGCGGTAAGATTTATGCTTGAACCTGTACATACCGGGCTGTTGCTGCCCGCAGTTGCAACAGGAACAGGATTTACGGTAACGTTACGGATGGCGCTGCCTGTACATCCCGCTGCATTGGTAACCGTTACGGTATAAATGCCTGAGGCTGCCGTGCTTGCACCCGTTATGCTTACCGATGCAGTATTTCCGCTAAACCCGTTCGGACCCGTCCAGCTATAACTTGTAAAGCCCGCTGTTGCTGTCAGCGTAATGTTTGCGCCGGCGCATAGCGTACTGCTGCCGCCAACGCTTACAATGGGCGAAGCATTTACCGTTACCGAAGTGCTTGCACTGGCCGTACAGCCGCCTGCACCCGTTACCGTTACCGCATAAACACCACCCATTGAAGTAGTGGCATTGGGTCGGGTGGGGTTTTGCAATGTTGAACTGAACAGGTTGGGGCCACTCCATAAGTAAGCCGTTCCGCCCGATGGTGCAGAAAGATTTATCGTGCTGCCTGCACATACAGGGCTGTTGCTGCTTGCTGTTGCCGAAGGTATGGGGTTAACCACAACCGGATACGTTACAACAGACGTACATCCTGCCGCATTGGTAACGGTTACCGTATATACACCGCTCATGGCTACCGTTGCCCCGGTGCGCGTAATGGTGGAGCCGCTGCCGGTCAGTCCGTCGGGGTATGACCATGTATAGCTTGTTCCGCCGCTCGCCGTAAGCGTTATGGTGCCGCCCACACACAAACTTGTACTGCCCGAAACCGTGGCATTGGGGGCAGCGCTTACCGTTATGGTTTTGCTGGCGCTTGCCGTACATCCGCCGCCATTGCTTACGGTTACCGTATAGGTGCCGGCCATGGCTGTGGTTGCAGGAGATAAACTTATGCTTGCAGCAGCAGAAGTAAACCCGTTGGGACCACTCCAACTGTAGGAAGTACCGCTTGAGGCAGTAAGGCTGATGGTGCTGCCTACGCAGAAACTGTTGTTGCCCGTAATGCTTGCCGCTGCCGTAGCCGTTACCGATACAACGGTTGATAATACAGCGCTACAACCCGATGAATTGGTAACTGTAACCATATAGGTGCCGCCCATTGCCAGGGTAGCCCCGCTTCTCGACGGCGTGGCTCCGCTTGCAGTATAACCGCCCGGACCACTCCAACTGTATGCAACACCACCTGTGGCAGTTAAGTTAATGGTGCCGCCTATACATACAGGGCTGTTGCTGCTTGCCGTAGCAGACAATAGCGGCCCAACCGTTACCGTAGCCGTGCAGTTGGCTGTATTGCCCGATGCATCGCTCACCGTAAGTAGCACCGTATTGTTGCCTGTATTGCTGCAGGTAAAACTGTTCGGGCTAACCGACACCGCATTCACCGTGCCGCAGTTATCGGTACTTGTGCCATGTACCTGAGCCGGTGTAATACTTACCGTGCCGCCGGTTCCCAACGTTACCGATATGTTCTGGCATACCGCCGTCGGGGCAAGATTATCGGCAACTGTAACCGAAGCCGAACAGGTGGCTGTATTGTTCGATGCATCGGTTGCCGTTAAGGTTACCGTATTGGAACCTAAATTTGTGCAGGTAAAACTGTTCGGAACTACCGATACGCTTACCGTGCCGCAGTTATCGGTACTGCCGTTGTTTACC
>MTCR01000177.1 GCA_002212725.1 Sphingobacteriales bacterium TSM_CSM
GTTCGTAGGCAAAAGCAGCTTCCGGCTCGGTGAGCAGACCCATGCAGTTGGTTTTAATGATGAGCAAGCGGGCTATGAGTCCCCAAGGTGGCAGGACAGTTTCGCTTCTGCCACACATGACAAAACCGCCATCGGGCGAGGTTATCATATCGTATATGTAATCGTCAAAACCATCTAAATCGTAGGTGCGCCGCCATAATACCTTACCTGCCTTGCTCACCTTGACCAACTCCCCATCTATCTGCCCGGCTAAGGGTATCCTGTGTCCTGCTGCTACGTAATTTCCATCGGGAGTTTCTACAAGATTGGGCTCTGGAACAAATGAGATAATTTCATCGCTATCGTCATCTATGGTCATGCGTATCGTATCCCAAATAACATTGCCCAAACTATCGGTTTTGATGAATACACCCTTTCTGCCTACTACAAAAGGGGGGCAGCAGCCTGTAAAGGGGTCGTAGTCGCGGTGATAGACGGTTATTATTAAACCACCGTCAGAAGTGGGTAAAATAGTAGAACCCTGCTCGCCAATGAACTCGTCTAAGCCAATGCTTAAATCGTATGTTTTATGCCATAACTCATTGCCGGCAGTATCTATTTTTATCAGCAACGCATCGCCGACAACTGCATTGCCGGTAGTGCCTAACAAGAAATATCCACTGCCATTGGGGGCAGGCTGTATGTTTCTTATCCATGCAAACAAGGGTGGCCCGTAGGCGGTATAGAGTCTGTCCCACTGGCGGTTGCCCAGCGAGTCTAATTTAACAACATAGGGGTGATAGGGCACATACCCTCCTCCGCTTACTACCGGCGCTGCGCTGCTTTGCCCGGCTACAATATAGCCGCCGTCAAACGCGTTAGAAGCGGCATAAAAAAGATTTTCATAACCTGCCAATGCCATACTGTCTATGCTTTCATTTAGTAGATTGCCATTAAAATCGGTCAATAAATAATAGGAATGATAACGGGTGTTGTTTGTATCTATAACTGCACCTGCATTTAGTAATCGTTTTTTGTTATGGTTTGTAGCCATGCTGCCGGTATGACTTAAGGTATCTTGTTTAATAAACTCTTGAAAACCGGTGAATTCTCCTACTTGGTTTATGTTTGCTATAAACACTCTAAATCTGGCGTTTATAGGGTCTAATGTATTTCCGCTTACAACATAATCCTTAGCGCTTGTTTGAGCAATTCTTATGCCATTACAGTTTAGATTATTGCCCCAGATAGGGGTGGAAGTAAAGTATTTAGGCGTTTGTGCATTGAGGATACAAGAACAGAACATGATGCCGCATAAGATTTCATACAACAGGCGGCTATGTATAAATGAGCTAAACAGTTTCATGGGGTTGGGTTTTAATTTTTGTAAATAGCCATTATTACCATGCTTGGGCACTAAGGTTGCGCCACAAGCATGGCAATAAGTTGTGTTGCCTATAAAGTTTACTTAGTAATCAGGAGTTTACCTTCTTTTAATACCTGCCGATTGCCGGTTTGTACAATAGTGTAGTAGTATAAGCCCTCTGCAAAATTTTCGAGTGGCAGTGTGTAAACGCCACTGCCCGACAGAGTAGTAGTAAATACCGGTTTACCCAATATATTGCACAACTGTATAGTAGCCTGAATAGAAATATTGGCATTTGCCGGCAAGTTATAGTTTAACTGAACGTTATGGCTTGCGGGGTTGGGATAGAAACCCGAAACTATTGATACCGCATCTTGCAGGGCGGTGGCATGGGGCTGTGATTTAAAAGCAGTTTGCCAATTGAAGTCTAACTCGGGCAGGTTTACAGCAAATTCATATCCGCGGGCAACAAACAACAGAGCCTGCGCTTTGTAAGCAGTGGCAGTGCGGCTGTTGGCAATTGCAAGCAGTTGGGTTTCTTCTTCGGGCGTAATTTCAAAAATGGTGCGCCCGGTTTGCCGCCAGTTGGCATAAATTTTCATAGCAGTATAATTTTACCGGTTTAAAAATACTAACGGATATTTTGGGGTTTCCGTTGCCGAAAGATAACAAATTTGCCACTGCAAAAAAGCAAAAAGGAATAACTGGCAGGAATTTGGGAATAAGTGGTTTTGGGGGGTGTTTTTGAAGTTGCCTTTTGGGGCAGCATGGTGAATATACACCCAAAATTGCCTGTTGGGGGGTTTATATGTCGGTTTTTTTGTTTTTTTTCTTTATTTGTTTAACTTTGAGCCTGTTTAGGTTACTTACTGCCCCGGTAAAGCGTCAATAAAAACATTTACCCCCCCTTGCTAAAGCACTGCTCCTGTTATGAAACCGCCGCTTATTGCAACGCTTGTTTTTTGCTGCCTTTTTGGCATGTTACTACAGTTGTTTTGCGCACAGCCCGAGCGCCCCAAGGGCATTGTTTTACAGCATCCCACAGGCAATTATTACCCCTACAATGTGGTAAACAACCGGTTTTCATTAAATCTTCCGGCAGGGTGGGCAGTAGAGGAATATACGGGTAATGTAATGCTGAAAGCCACCGCACCTGCTCCCGATAACGGTAACAATACCGAGGACTACACCGAAAACATAGTTATTGAAACCCTGCCACTTTCAACAGTGTATAACTACCCCTCTTCAAAAACCGACTCTCTCCCCCCCTTTAACCTCAACGCTTTGGGACGTTGGTTTTTTGACGACCTGCAGGTTAAAACCTACGATTTTAAAGTAATAGAAATTGGCGAAACGCTTATTAACAACAACCATGCAGCCCAATTTTTATACTCCTATAACAACCCGCAGGAATATAACGGAGAGTTGAAAGCCATTTCATACCTGTTTATACAAGACCACCGGGTTATTTTGGCAACCTGTACCGAGTTTTCGGGTTCGTTTAATAAAAAGCGGAAAATGTTTGAATATGTGGTGCAAAGTATGCGGTTCCCGTTTACCTAACCCGATGAAGAAGGCGCATCGGAGCCAGGCCTTGTACCGAAATTTTTAAGCACATCGCCCGAAAAAAGCAAAGGCAGCAGCGTTTTTACCGATGGAATGACCAGTACTTTTTCGTTTCGGCCAAGCAGGTAAACGCGTATATTTTGGTTAAACTTTTGCTCATACTCTGCGGCAACCTGCCGGCAGGCGCCGCAGGGAGCCACCACACTGTCAAAAACGGTATTGCCATAGTTAATGGTAATGGCCAATGCCGTAACCGGCACATTGGGGTGAATGGCCGATGCGTAGAACAACGCCACCCGTTCTGCACACAAACCGCTGGGGTAAGCGGCATTTTCCTGGTTGTTGCCTGCATACATTAACCCGTTTTGGAGCAACACCGCCGCACCCACCTGAAACTGCGAGTAGGGGGCATAGGCCTGCAAACAGGCATGGTGCGCCAGCCCAAACAAAGACAACTCTTCTGCACTGAATTTGCGGTAGTTGTCATGAAATTCAAAAACAGCGCTGTAAGTTATTTTTTTCATGTTTTGCAACATTCTCTGCTGTGGGCAGCGGGTATGTTATAAAGAAAAGGATTAGGTTTCGGCCAAAACTGATGTAACTTTGTAGTGTGTTTCATTAATGGCGCTAACAATTTGGTCTTTGCCTGTCAAATCGGGGTTGTAAGTAACCGTGGCAGTACCATTGGCAAGGCTCATATCGGTTTGCAAAATTCCGTTAAGTTCGTTTATGGTATTTTTTACAAAGTTGGTACAGTGGTTGCAGGTCATGGTTTCCACTTTCAGCACTATTTTTTGCGGGTTCATATACTTAGCCGGTAGGTATTTAGTTAATAGAAACGCCAAAGTTAGTATTTTAACACGGTTTTTTAGCCTTGGGCGGCGTAAATTAGCGGCACATGCGCCCAAAGATGTTTTTTCCGGTTTTATGGGCATAAGTAACACGTATTTACATAAAAAGGTTCGTCAATAAACAGTAAATAGCATTTCATTGCCAAACAATTTAACCATAGGTTTTCTGGAAGTTGATTTCTGGGATTTGGTGGACATAGTGCTGGTGGGTTTACTCATTTTCAGGTTGTATAAACTCCTGCGCGGCACCTTGGCCTTCAATATTTTAATTGGCTTGCTGTTGGTCTATCTCACTTCGGCGGTGGTAAACCTGCTCGAAATGAACATGTTGGCCACCATTCTGGGGCAATTTGTAGAGGCGGGGTTTATTTTACTGGTTATCTTGTTTCAGCAGGAAATAAGGCGGTTTTTGTTTTACCTTGGCCGGGGCAGCGGTATTGGTAAAAACAGGTTATGGCAGCGTTTTTTGCGCCGCAATGCCCCATCGCGCAAACAGGAACTGAAGGAGGAAATGATAAGGGCTATAAACAATATGGCTAACACGCGCACAGGTGGTTTGCTGGTATTTACCGATGCCTCGGAAAAAAACTTTTTTTCCGGTACGGGTGTACTCATTAATGGCGAAATCAGCAGCAAACTCATTGAAAGCATTTTCGACAAGGGAAGCCCGCTGCATGATGGCGCCGTGGTAATTGCCGAAAACCGGATTGTGGCGGCAGGCTGTGTGCTTCCGGTATCGGAAAACCCCGATTTGCCCAGCCGCGTGGGCATGCGCCACCGTGCCGCCACCGGCATTACCGAAAAAATTGATGCCTGGGTTATTGTTGTTTCTGAGCAAACGGGGCGCATATCATGTGCACAAAAGGGCAAACTTAAAATGAACATTACACAAAGCGCCCTTTCCGAAATACTTGACAGCGTGCTGTTGGAGTAAACCGCTTTTACCTGCTTGGGGCAAAGAATATTGGGTTGCCCTGTGCACAGTTGCGGTTTTTGCACCCCCGTTGTTTAGGCTGCCCGTTATTTGTTGCTGCCTTCTTTTACCTCTTGTTGTTGTGCCGGTGGGGCCTCCTGTATTTCGTAAACTTTGCCGCCCGTTTCAATGCGCAGTTGCCTGCCTAAGCAAAGGTAGGGTACCAGTTCGGGGGTGGCAATGGCCATGTAGGCATCGGAGTTAAAATCTATTTTTTCAGCCTCGCCTTTGTTTTGGGTGCTTATATCGGTAAGCAGGTTATCGGCGTTGCGGTACAGGGCCTTGCCGTTAAGCATGCGGTATTCTGCCCTTACATCTTTTTGCAAGGCACCTTTTTCATTGGTATAGGTCATGTTTTCCTGCCCTGTTTGCAAATGGCGCAGGTATGCCGCTCTTGAAAGGGAGGTGGCCACTAAACTGCTCATAAGGGCATCGGGGCCTTTTTGGCGGGTAACGCCGGCATATTCGTTTGCGTAGTCGGTACCGGCTTGTGCAAGCATCCGGGGGGCGTGTTTTTTCTTATCGGGGCTTAAAAATTGCATGTTTTTAATAAGGAGGTGTGCGGTGTAGGGGTTAATAATAAAATGCTCTTCGGCTAAATCGGCAATTTCTTCGCCTATACCGTCTAAGTCATTGCCATCGGCTTTAAGTTTATTGAGCATTTCGCCAATGGCACGGGCTGCCCAAATTTGTGCCACAAATGGATATTTGTCTGATTTTTCGGGAAATTGCACGGTGTAGTCATACCGCTGCATTTGCTTTTTAGAGTCACCAATAAGTGAAACGGTAGTTGTGCCGCCGCGTTTATATCTGCCCAAAATAAAGAGCGTTTGGTCTTTAAACAGGTTGCTGGGTTTTTTGGGGTACATTTCCAACACTTCAAAGTTGTCGCCAAAATACAACTGCAAATTAATGAGAACGGGATTGCTCACCTGCTCGCAAAAGGAGGCAATGCCGGTTTCAATGGCATTATCATCGGCAATAAAGAGCGATTCGCCCTGGGTGTATGCTGCCAGCCGTTCAAGAAAAGCGGCATTGGCATTGTTGCCAATACCTATGGTAAACATACGCAGGGTGCGCACTTGTGCCACGTCAACCTCTTCCATCAGTTCGTCGTGTTCTACCACAATGCCGGTTTGTGGTTCGCCGGCACTTATCAGCAACACATAGTAGGGTCGTATGGGGTCTTTTGAAAAATGGAGGCATTTGTTAAAGGCGCCTTCGTAGTTGGCTTTGCCGGCTGTTTTGGCGGCAGTTAAAAAGGCATTGGCTTGTGTTGCATTGGCCGATGTGGGGTTTACAAAATCGGGAAAAGCAGATTCCGACAGGTTTGAAAAAGTAACCACGTTAAAGCGGTCGTTGGCGCCCAGTTTTTTAATGCAGGTACTCAATGCTTTTTTCACTTTTTCAAGCTGTGCGGGTGTCATGGTTTCGGCCACGTCAACGGCAAAAACCATATCTTTTTCTTCGGCGGTTTGCCCGTAGCCGGCATCAAAGGAAAGCATGAAATAGCCGGGTTTGCCTGTTTCTTTGTGGGTAAAGAGCGAGTAGCCCACAGGCTGGTTGTTTGTGGCATAGTAAATAAAAAAATCGTTGGTAAAACGGTTGCTCTTATTGGTGAGTTTAAAGGTAACCTGCTTTTCGTTGTTGTAGGTGGGTTGCAGGTCTTGCCAGGGGCTGTAAAAGTTGGTAAGGCGGTCGGCTCCTTTTATGGTAAGGGTAAACTCGCTGTCTTTTACCGGTTTTGCGCTGTAGCGCTCGGTTCCCAGCAGGTATTCAAAGGTGTAGCGGTTTGTTTCGGGGGTGAGTTTGTATTTATAGGTAACTTTTACGGCCAACACACTTCGGGGCGGGGTTTTGTAAATATTTACGCGGTACATGGGGTTGTTGGCATAAGCCCACCATTGGTGGTTGCCGGTACGGTGTACCAGGTCTTTGCATACTTTAAAAGATTTACCGGCATCGTAGAGTTCGGCCCTAAACTCATCCTGGTTAATGGTAAACTGGAAAGCGGTGGTTTGTATGCCGGCGGGTATGGGCATGAGGTAATAGGTTTGCAGCGTATCGGGGCTAATGTTGTAGTAGGTTTGATACACCTGTACAAATACCGAGTCTTTATCTATGGTAATGGTTTGTTTGTTGCTCATCAGTTCAATAAAGCAGGGGTTAAACCCATCGGGAAATGCTTTAAAGTAAGAGGCTTCGCGGTCGGTTGGGTACCAGTAATAGTCTTGGGGCGAAGCTACAAAAAAGCCGTTTGCCATAGTTTTGGCGCTAAGCATCAGCAATAAAACTGCAATTTTTATTACCCTATACATTTGTTTGTTGTTGTGTTTTAGGTTTTACTTATTTCTTGCTCAAAGATACAAAATTGATGCCGTATTTTGTGCCGGCTTTATGGCTGTGTTTATGACAATTTTGCCTTTGTCAGGTGTTTGGGGCGTACTTTACCTGCCAACAGTTGCGGTTGTGGCGGGCAAAAGTGTTGCCGGTAAGAGGAGGCGGGTAATGGTTGGGGGTAGTTTATACTTCTTCACCAATTGTGGCAAAACCCGTATAGGGTTGCAGCACTTCGGGTATGGCAATGCCGTTTTTGGTTTGGTTGTTTTCGAGCAGGGCTGCTACTATGCGTGGCAGGGCAAGTGCGCTGCCGTTAAGGGTATGCAGCAGGCGGTTTTTTTTGGTTTGGCTGTCGCGAAAACGCAGTTTAAGGCGGTTTGCCTGAAAAGTTTCGAAGTTGGATACCGAGCTAACCTCTAACCAGCGCTGTTGTGCGGCAGAATATACTTCAAAATCGTAGGTAAGCGCCGAAGCAAAAGACATATCGCCGCCACAGAGGCGCACAACGCGGTAGGGCAGTTGAAGTTTTTGCAACAGGCCGGCAACGTGTTGCACCATTTCATCTAAGGTATTATAAGAGGCATCGGGGTGTTGTATTTGTACAATTTCTACCTTGTCGAACTGGTGCAGGCGGTTAAGTCCGCGCACATCTTTACCATAAGAGCCGGCTTCGCGCCTGAAACAGGGGGTATAGCCGCATATTCTTACGGGCAGGTCTTCTTCTTTCAGAATTTCATCGCGAAACAGATTGGTCAGCGGCACTTCGGCGGTAGGAATGAGGTAAAAATTGTCAATGCCTACATGGTACATTTGCCCTTCTTTATCGGGCAGTTGGCCGGTGGCATAAGCGCTGGCTTCGTTTACCACATGCGGCGGCATGGTTTCGGTGTAGCCGGCGGCGGTGGCTTCGTTCAGAAAAAAGTTAATAAGCGCCCGTTGCAATTTGGCGCCTTTGCCCGAATACACCGGAAAACCGGCGCCGGTAATTTTGGTGCCCAGTTCAAAATTAATGAGGTTGTACTGCACGGCCAGTTCCCAATGTGGTTTGGCGTGCATGGGTAAATCGGGAAACTTGCCATGAGTAGCCACCACCTCATTGTCTTCGGGTGTTTTGCCGGGCGGCACCAGTATATTGGGCAGGTTGGGCAGTTGTACCAGCGTTTCCTGCAAAAGGGTTTCGGTTTGTTTGGCTTCAGATTCCAGCGCACTCACCTGCTCTTTTATGGTGGCCGATTGCTGTCGCAGGGTTTCGGCTTCTTGTTTTTTGCCAGCCTTAAACAAATCGCCCACTTCTTTCGACAGGGTGTTTATCTGGTTCAGCAAACTGTCAACCTGTTGTTGCAGCGCTTTGCGGCGGTCATCTAATTCCAGTATGGTATCTACCAGTTGTGGTTGTGCAACGTTTTTTATTGCAAGTCGTTCTTTAATAAATTGGGGGTTAGCCCGTATTACCTGTAACTCCAACATAAAGAGGCAAATTTAGGGCGCAAATATAGGGCTTTTCGGTTAAAGTGTTGCAACTGCGCTAAAATTGCACAATGGGTTATGTATATGGCTTGCTACATTTTTATTGCCCAAGATGTTTGTTTGTTTCAGTACCGTATTATACTCATGCCAATTTTGCCGGCATTGGCTTTAAAGAGGTTAAAATCGGCAACGGTAACGGCGCCGTCCAAAGAGCAGTCGGCATCATTATAGGTATTAAGTTGGGCGGTTTGGGTAGTGTAGTAGTTAAAATCATCTACGGTAATTACCCCGTTGGCATCAAAATCGGCAGGCGTAAGCCCCGAAACAAATCCGCCCAGCGAAACCATTTGCGAGGTTCCGCCTGCCACATTAGTTGCATTGCTGAAACTAAACACAGCAGCATTGGGTAAACTTACGGGGTTTTTGCTTATTACCGCCAGGTGGTTTCGGTGGCGCAGCACAATATAATAGCTGCCCCCCTGCCCAAGCGTGTAAAACTTTACCCCTGCAGCGCCATCGGTATCTACAATTGCGCCGGTTTTAAGAATAAACGCCGCCCTTTGTTCGGCAATAGTGCCCGGGCTGGCAAAGGGCCGAAGTTCCAACAGCACCCAATCGGTAACATTTGCGGGCAGTGTGCTTACAGTTTCGGCACCGGCATAGTTCCAGGGCGATTGGTTATAGGGTTGGGTTAAAGGCAGCAGGTTGTTGGTGGCAAGTGCGGTACTCATTTGCCCGCCGCTAAATGCGCCGCCCAGCCAGGCGCTTACCTGCACCACAACGGGCGGTATAAGCACCTCAAACTTATCTAACCCGCCTTCGGAAATATGTTGTTGTCCAAGGTCGCTTACTTCGGCAATCAGGCGCATGTTGTTGGTTGGGGTAATAAAATCGGCAACGGTTATGGTATTATTTACCCATTGCCCCTGGCTGGCATCGTTGTAAGGTATGGTTTGCACGGTAACAGTAGTGGTGCCGTTGCTAAGTTTAATGAGCATCTGGTCGTTGGGCGTGCCGTTTCCGCCGCCGTTTTTAAACCACCGGTAGTAGCTTATTTGGGCGGTTGGGGTAGTGCTTAGGTCAAACACCGGCGAGGTAAGAATGGTGGTGCCGTTATCCACATCGGCGTTGCCTACTGCGCCGGTTGCATTTCCGGTAACGTAGCATTGGTTGCCAAAATCGTTGTTTACATCGGTTTCGGGGTTCGATGGCGAACCGTCAAGGGTTGTTCCGATGGGTTCTGCCCGCACCCATGCGCCTGCCGAGGCATCGCCGCTTACCGTCCACCCGAAATCAAACAAAAAGTCATCGTAGTACCCTTTCCGCAGGGCAAAGTTTTGGGTGGTGCTGGCAGTGCTTAACGCCACGTTGGTTAGCTGCTGTGTTTGGTAGCCCCACTTACCCGCCGAAATGGTATAGTTGCCATTACCGGGCAGGGCAACGCTGTAGGTTCCTGTTGCATTGGTGGTGGCGGTATAATTGTTCAGCCCGTCGTTAAACAGCACCGGTGCCGAGGCAAGGGGCAGCCCGGTTTGGGCATCGGTAACCTGTCCGGTGGCGGTAAACGGAATGTTGGGAACCAGTGCCACATTAAGCGTTTGTGTAACGCCGTTGGTATAAGTAACGCTAAATGTTTGACTTACAAACCCCGATGCCGATACAGTAACGGTAAACGTGCCGCTGCCGGTCATGCCGCTCAGATAGGCGCCATTAAAACCCGATGTGGCGTTGGCCTGTGTTACGCCGGCTACCTGTATGGAGGCATTGACAACAGGTGCGGCAGTATTGGCGTTGGTAACAACACCTTGCAGGTAACTGGCATGAATATAGGTAGGCGTTAGCACAAACAACCCTTCTTCAATATCGCTCACTACAATAGTGCCCGACGGGAAGTAGGGGTAAACACCCCAAGCGCCGTTGTACCCGCTGCCCGAATAAGGCGAGGTGTCGTAGTTGCCCACCTGTATCAGTTTTTCGGGGTGCAGGGCATCGGCAATTACCACACCGTCGCGGTAATAGGCAATTACCACAAAACCGTTTCGCCAGTGTACGTTGTGGGGTATGGCGCTGCTGCCGGCAGCATTAAAGGTGCCTACCTGTTTAATGTCGCTTAAGTCGGTAATATCATAGGTTTCCACGCTGGCGCCGCCGGTTTCGTCGGTGGTAAATACGTGCGTTCCAATATCGTTAAGCCAGGTATTATGGGTAAAATTGCTGCCTGTGTTTTGGGTTGCCATTACCACCGGGTTGGCCTTGTTGGTTACATTAATAACGGCAAAAGTTCCGTCGTAAATTTGGGCAGCCCACAGGGTATCGCCCCGCACAAAACCATCATGCACATATTTTTGGTTATATACACCCACAATAGGCGGGTTGGTGGGGTTGGCTGCCACGTTGGCCATAATTACCCCGCCGTTGCCGTAGTTGGTTCCGTAAATATAGGCAATGCCGTTTTCGTCAATAAACATGGCATGTGAGGTAGAAAAACTGACCGAACCGCCACTCCAGGTGCCGCCGGTCCAGTAGTTGGCATTAGCGGCAGTAACACTGCCCGATGGCAGGTTGCTGAAGTTAATAATTTGCAGCCCGCTGCCGGCTTCGTTGGTAACATAGGCATAATTGCCCCATACCTTGCCCTCCCGCCAGTCAGAGTCGGGTCCGTCAATAAAAGCGACCTCTACCGGTGCGGCAGGGTTGGTAATATCAACAATGGAGGTGCCGGTTCTTCTGAAAGACAGCACATACTCGTGCCCGCCTTTGGTAAAGCCCCAAATGCTGCTCATTACATCGGGATAGGTAACTTGTGCGGCAAGCGCTATGTTGGTGTTTTGCGCCTTTAAGCAAAGCGGCGTTGCTAAAAACAAAAACAATATAAGGCCAACAAACCATTGGCGGCAGTAAAAACAAGCAGAATATACCATAGAAAAATTGTAACTGATGGGAATAAGTGAAAAAGCAAAACAAAGTTACTAACCATTTGCCTGTTTTGCATTTTTTTGTGCTATCGCACTGCCACAACAATGTAAATTTATGCGGTTTGGGGGTGGCAAGCACTGCAGAAAAAAGTATATTTGCCTTATTCAAGCTATTTTGCATGAGACCAACTGCCGTTATTACCCTTTTTACCGCATTGCAGCTCTGCAGCTTTGCAAATGTTTATGCCCAACAAGCAGTAACAATAACATCGCAAACTGCCTCCGGTACTGCGCCGGTGTTCCCGCAGCAATATGCTGCCTGTTTTAAAGAGGCGTACCAAACCTACCCAACTTTGCCCAAAGGAATATTGGAGGCAATTGCTTATACCAATTCCCGAATAAATCACCTGCTGCCCTCACAAATGCAGGCCAGTTGCATGGATTTGCCCGCTTTTTACGGGGTTATGGGGTTGGTAGCAGATGGGAAGGGGTATTTTCGCAACAACTTGTTGCTGGTGGCACAGTTATCGGGTAAACCGGCAGAGGAGTTGAAACAATCGGCGCACGACCAGATTTTGGCTTATGCTGCGGCGTTTGTACAATTGCAGCAGTCTTTGGGTATTGTGCAAACAAATAACCCCGCCGCCAACCTGCCCGTACTTATAGCTTTAAGCGAGTTGCCCCATAACCCGCAAACCGCCGCCGATTTTGCGCTCAACAGCCACCTGTACTCGGTGCTGTATTTTTATAACCTGCCCGGTTTCAGGGCAGCATACGGCATTAACGGCGAGGCGGTTAATATTAAACAGGCATTGGGCGAACAAATGTACCGCTTAGTAACCGCGCCTTTTTTTGATATGAGCGGCGAAATACCCCAACCCCCTGCCGGGGTAAACAAACAGCATAACCCCGAAACCGGAATGCCCGAGGAAGCGGCCCTGCTCATAAACTGCACCATGCCCGATGGCCCGGTTGAGTACCCCTCTGCCGCCTGGACAGCAGCCAACAGCGCCAATTACAGCGGCGCTATAACGCCTTACACCATTGCCATACACACCGTACAGGGCAGTTATTCAAGTTGCATATCGTGGTTTCAGAATCCGGCAGCCAGCGTATCGGCGCATTACGTGGTGCGCTCTTTTGACGGGCAGGTTACCCAAATGGTATGCCACCGCCGGAAAGCCTGGCATGTAGGCACACAAAATTCCTATGCGGTAGGTATTGAACACGAAGGGTTTATTGAGCAGGGCGAAACCTGGTACACCAATGCCCTGTACCAAAGCTCGGCGCTCCTGAGCCGCTTTATTGCTTCCGATTTAAGTATTAACAAACTGCAAACCTACGATGGCCCGCCTACCAACGGTTTGCTTACTCTTAGCCATACCTGCCATAAAATTAAAGGTCACCAGCATTTTGCCGAAAATACCCACGTTGACCCCGGCCCTCAATGGAACTGGTACCGCTATTACAAACTCGTTAACGACCTGCCCGCTCCAACCACCTATGCTGCACTTAGCGGAACGGTTTACGATTCGGGCGGGGCATCGGGCAATTACAGCAATGAAGAACGCACCACTTTCCTCATTCAGCCTCCCGGCGCCACTTCCATTACCCTCAATTTTACCTCCTACAACGTGGAAGACGGCTGGGATTACCTCTGGATTTACGACGGAAACAGCCCCAACGGCGCGCTTATAGGCAAGTATTCGGGTACCTCGCCCGGAACTATTACCGCCTATACCGGCGCTATTTTTATGGAGTTCAGGTCAGATTGCGCCACTACCGCCCCGGGGTGGGCAGCCGCCTACACTGCTTCTGTCACCGCACTTACCTGCCCCCCGCCTGCCGGCTTAACCGCAAGCGCCTATGCCCTGAACGCAAGCCTTAGCTGGAACACCGTAAGCGGCGCCACCGGTTATGAAGTAAGCCTGAAACGCGACTTAGACAACACCTGGACAACCTATACGGCAAGTACCAACTCCCTGCAGGTATCGGGGTTAATTGCCGGCTCGGTGTATGAATGGCGCGTAAGAACCCAATGCGGCGGCACAACCTGGTCGGGCTATGCCGGAAGCGTAATGACATCGGCCGATATTGGCGTTTCTACCGGCACATCGGGCAGCTATACCACGGCGTTGTGCAGCGGTAATTTCTATGATTCGGGCGGAACCGTTGCCAACTACGCCCATAACGAAAACTGGACCTATACCATTGCTCCAACCGGTGCAGGCGGCGTAACAGTAGTGTTTACCCAGTTTGATACCGAAGCCGGCTACGATTTTTTACGCATTTACGACGGCACCTCTACAGCTGCACCCCTCATTGGTACTTATTCGGGTACTACCTCGCCCGGAACCATTACCTCATCCGGCGGGGCTATTACTTTCCGCTTTACTTCAGACGGCAGCACCCATAAAACCGGATGGGCGGCAAACTGGACCTGCGAAGCCAACTGCGCCCCCGCCACGCTGGTAAGCGCCCCCAACCCCTGGTACACCGATGATTTTACCGCAGCCTTTACCGATAATGCCGCCTGCGGAAACGCCATACAGCAGCGTTTTTACCAGATGCTGGCCTACAACGGAACCGAATGGCGCGGCAACGGCCAAGCCGGACAACTGAACGACGAATGTAACCAAACCACCCTGCACCCCGACTGGAACCCGTCCACAGGAACCTGGAGCCAAAGCGCCGGCAATATACAACAAACCGATGAGGCAAACAGCAATACCAAAGCCTGGGTAACTGTTGCCCAAACATCGGGTAAAACATGGCTCTACCACTGGCGAATGAAAATTGGCGGAACCGGAACCAACCGCCGCGCCGGTATCCACTTCTTCGGCTCCGATGCCAACGGCGCCAATCTGGGTAATTCTTATTTTGTGTATTTCAGGGCAGATAATGACAAAGTACAGATTTATGACGTAACCGCCGATACCTGGACGCTGCAAACCGATGATGACCTTACCGTTGACCCCAATATCTGGTACGACTGCAAAATAACCTACAACCCTGCATCGGGCGTTATAAACGTTTACATGAACAATGCGCCGGTTTCTACCTGGACAGATGCCACCCCGCTTACATCGGGCAGTTATGTGTCTTTGCGCACCGGAAACTGCATTGGATATTACGATTATATTCGGGTGTATCAGTCGCGAAGCAGCACATCGGCAACTGTAACAGTGGGCAATGCCGCCGCCGATGCCCTTAATTACCAAAACAGCAATCCCGGCCAACCGGCAGGGCGCATTACCTCGCTTATACGCGATGCCAATACCTGGTCTGACGGAGCAGAAACCACCATAAATATAGACTGGACAGCCCCCGCTACGGTTACGGTAAACGACGGAACCGGCGCCGATATTGATATTGCCCCCTCCAATAACGAAGTGCAGGCAAACTGGAGCGCTTCTTCCGATGCCAATTCGGGTATTGCCGCTTATTGGTATGCCATTGGTACGGCCGCCGGCAGTACCAATGTGGTAAACTGGACCAATAATGGCACTTCAACCACCATTACCCATACAGGACTAACCCTGCAGGCAGGTGTAACCTATTATGTTGGGGTAAAGGCGCAAAACAGCGCCGCATTGCAGTCGGCAGCCAACTGGAGCGATGGGTTTAGCATTTGCATACCGGCAAGCAATGCCAATACCATTGCCGGCTGGAAAACCGACGATTTTACCGCTGCTTTTACCGATGCCGCCTGTAGCAGCGGCACACAATATGCCTTTTATCAGGCGCAGGACTATAACGGAACCGAGTGGCGCGCCAACGGACAAGCCGGTTTTTTGCACGATGCCTGCACAGCGCTAAATCCCGATTGGACTGCCGCATCGGGCAACTGGACTGCTGCCGGCGGCAATCTGTACCAGTCTGATGCTGCCAATACCAATACCAATTTATATGCAACCGTGCAGCAAACAGCAGGCAGTGTGTATATGTATGAATGGCGCGCAAAAGTGGTAGGCAGCAACGGCAACCGCCGGCACGGGCTGCATCTGTTCTGCGATGACCCCACCCAAACCAACCGCGGAAACAACTACCTGATATGGTTCAGAGATGGCGACGGGCTGGATTACCTTGAGTTTTACCACAACGTAAACAACATATTGAACCAGGAAAAAGTAACCGTAATACCCATTACGGGCGATGTGTGGTACAGCTACCGCATAGTGTATAACCCCTCCACCGGGCAGTTTTGGGTATATAGAAACGACTTGCTGCTTGATACGTGGACAGACCCCGCGCCCATTACCGCCGGCACAGCCGTATCTTTGCGAAGCGGAAACTGCCAGATTTATTATGATGATATTAAGGTGTATAAATCCCGAAGCACAACAGCGCCTGTAAGCATTGGCGCTGCTGCTGCCGATGCGGTTCGGTACAGCAACCCCAATCCGGCAACCCCATCGGGCAGGGTAGTTACGGTGCTGGTAAATGCCGGCAACACGTGGTCGTCCGCCGATACCGAAGATTTTCCGGTAGATTTCACCGCTCCCGAAACCTTTACCGTAAACGACGGAACCGGCGCCGATATAGACGTGCTGAACACCAACACCCAGCTTTCGGCCAACTGGACAGCCAGTTCAGATGTCAATTCGGGGCTAATGGCATACCAATATGCCATTGGCACTACGCCCGGCAGCGCCAACGTGCTCAACTGGACCGGCAATGGCACCAATACTAATTTTACCCAAACAGGGCTTAACCTTGCCGACGGACAGACGTATTACATAAGCATACGCGCCCAAAACGGCGCAGGGTTGTTTACCCCCGCTATATCCGATGGGGTTACCGTTATTTTGCCGTGCAATGTTCCGGCAGGGTTAGCAGTTGGCAGCATTACCACTACAACGGCGCAGGCAAGCTGGCAGCCGGTAAGTAATGCGGTAAACTATGTACTGCAATACAAACCGGTTTCGGGTGCTGTATGGAGCAGCCAAACCGTTTCGGCACCTGCTACTATTGCTGCACTTAGCGGGCTTGCCAATTGCACTACTTACGAAGTGCAGGTACAGACAGTTTGCGCCGGACAACCCGGCAGTTTTGGCGCGCTGCAAAACTTTACCACCGCCGGAACCCTTACACCGGCTATTACCGGCTCTTCTAACTCATGCCCGGGCGATACGCAGTCTTATACCGCTACGTTTTATGCCGGAGCAACCTATACGTGGAGCATTACCGGCGGAACCATTATTAGCGGGCAGGGTACCAACACAGTTACCGTACAATGGACAGGCAGCGTAACCGGCAGCCTGAGCGTGCAGGCTATGGTACAGTAAACAGAAAAAACAGGCAAGATGGCCGGAAAGCGGTATTTTATGTGCATAAAATTTCGTAACTTTGGTAGCAGTGCGCTAAACAGGGCAATCGGGCTGCTGTTTAGGCATGTAATTTCAGATGGTTAATGATACCTGCCATGAAAAACCCGGCTGCCCTTTTTGTTTTGCTGCTTGCACTGTTCTGCGCACATGTTTTAACCGCCCAAAACGTAAAATACCGCAAAACTTACCTGCAACCATGGGAACAGCGGCCCAATTTTGACCATGCCGTTGACTCTGCTTTTGCACATGCAGATGCTGTTGTGCTTTCTGAAGAAACGGAATGGCGCATGAACGACCGGCAAAACACCACCACCGTAACCAAACGCAGCCGCATAAAAATACTCACCAAGCAAGGGGCCGCGCAATGCAGCCGGACGGCTGTGCCACAGGGTGCCGACCCGGCATCGGAATACAGCGATGTGCCTTTGGCGTACCGCGAAAACCTGCATCGGCCCAAGTATTTTGATTTGGATATTACCCTGTTTCATGCCCGCATTCTTAAACCCAACCAACAACTGAAAACGGTTATTCCTGAAGACTCTATACAAACCGAAACGCTGCAATATAACAATAAGCCGCGCTTTGCCTACTCCTACCATTTTTATATAGAAGGGCTGCAACCGGGCGATATTCTGGAAACAGAATACAGCTATTTCCTGCCCTTTATGTTCGATTTCAGGCGTATTTTTTTTAACGGAGTACTGCCTGTACAAGAATATACGCTAAAAATTACGGCTCCGGCGCGCGAATATTTAATTTTTCACCTGGCAAACGGCGCTCCGCCGCCCGATACGCTGCAAAGCAAACAAGCGCCCGATTATAACCTTACTTATACATGGAATTTGCAACACCTTGCCGGCTGCCTGAACGAACCCGGTGCCCGCCCGTATGCCGATTTGCCACACCTGGTATATTATGCCCATAACAAGGCTTACGGTATTTGGCAAAACGACCAGATTACCGTTTTCAGGCCATACACATGGTCGTATTTTGCTTATGATTTGGTAAATTTCAGAAGCCTGAACCTGCAAAAAACCCGCCGCCGGTTAAGTTCAAAAGCTGTTGCGCTGAACAATTTTTTTAAAAACCAAACCGCCGGCATTGCCGAAGACAAACCTCTTTTGAGACTGTTTCAACTACATAAAACCATTGCCAATGATTTTGATTACCGTTCCGATTCGGACCCTTTTACCTCTACCGATGAGCGGATGGCAAAAATAACATCGGGACAGCGCGAACTTATTTTGAGGGAAATGAGCAAAAATCAACAGTTTCAGGGTGTTTTTAACCGCATTTCGGCCATTCCTTTTACCGATATTATAACCGAAGGCTATTTTGGGCTTACCGATGCCAAACCCGAAAAAATTCCGCAGTGCTTAGGGGGCGGATACCTGCTCAATACCAACCGGTACGAAATTTACGAAGAACTGCTCACCCGTTTAAAAGAAGATTATTTCAGGGTAATAGCGGCCGATAAGCGTATTGGGCAGCTAAACCCCGACACCTGTTTGCCCGTTTTTGGCGGCGATTTGCTGTACTCGGTAAATAATGGCGGCAACCTGTTTTACCTTTACCCCAAAAACCGCCGGTTTGGCTATGAACTCAACGAACTGCCCTTTTACCTCGAAAATACAACCGCACTCCATATCTGGCAAATGGCCGATAACCACGGCAACCCGGCCGCTGCACGGTTTTTTCAAACGCCTGTTAGCCTTACAACACAAAACTACCGCACTACTAATTCAAAGGTAAGCGTAAATTTAAGCAGCAAACAAATTAGCTTCGATACCAAGTTGTCTTTATCGGGGCAGTTTTCTACCATACTCAGGGGGTTTTACCAATACCGGTCGCAAGACTCAACCCTCAACGAACGCTATTACAGGCATGTTGCAGCGGTAAGCGCCCAAACCAACAACACCGCACCCATTATTATGAAACACGATTTGCAATACCCATTTAATGCCGAACTGCGCCTGCAATACACAGATAATACCCTGTTAAAGCAGGAAAACGACTCTACCTGCCTGATTAACCTGCGCAATTGGATACAACACATTATAACCGATAACTTTACCGCTACAGACCGGCAACTGCCTTTTTACCCCGATTTTGAGGGGGCAGATACCTACCATTACTACCTTGAGTTTAACGAGCCGGTTAAAATTGCCCGGTTTAAAGACCTGCCGTTGGAGCTTAACAACGAGTTTGGGTCTTATACTTTCAGTATAGAGCAGCAAACGCCAACAGTTGTGCTTATTCATTCGGTTTTTAAGGTTGAAACACCGCGCCTTTTACCTCAACATGCGGGCATGGCAGCACAAATATTCAACAGCATAAAACAGGTTGAGGCAGCAACGCTAAAAGTAATACGGCTGAAACAATAATGCCATTTCAGGCTTATTACTTATGCATATTAATGCATCTTTGTTCAAAAATAGTTATGTACATACTTGCTGCATTTTATTGTTGTTATTATTTGGCGCCGCCAATATTGCATTGCGTAGCGCCATAGTTTTACATCAACCACTTTGCACAAGGCAAACAAGCATTAGTGTACCCGGAAAATGAAAAAATGCCTTTTTGTGCCATATAACTTTAAAGGTTCCGAATCTCAGAAAAGACAACCCATATCCGAAAAGTAACGATGGCTTGGAACAATAGCCGGGCAGGTGGGGCAACAGCATTTTTTGCGAAAACAACAGAAGGTAAACGAAAAAGCCCCCGCCTTTAAAAAGACAGGGGCTTTACCGTAATATACAAAATGCAATTACTTACCAATTCCTAAAGCACGGAGGGTTTCCATGTTGAGGTTGCCAACGGGTAAACCATTGTCTTTCTGGAATTTGATTAAGGCTTCTTTGGTGCGCGGACCCATTACGTTATCGGCCGGACCCGGATCGTAGCCTCTTGATTTAAGAGCTTGTTGTACTTCGTAAACTTTTGCGGGCGTAACTT
>MTCR01000148.1 GCA_002212725.1 Sphingobacteriales bacterium TSM_CSM
TTGTCGTTGCGTTTGAACATGGACTATCAGGGATATTTTTGAGCTATAAAGTTACGAAATATATCTGAATTTATTCAAAAACAGATAAACCTTATTTTAGTGAACTCAAATATTGGCACGACTTCGCAGAAAAAAACCTTTTTGGCATTGAGATAAACGACCAAATTGCCCGAACCGCCAAAATGAATATGATTATTCACGATGACGGACACACTAACGTAATTGCATCGGACGGACTTTTAAGCGATACCGAAATGCAAGCCAAATCGGGCAACAAAGAGTTTAAATACAATTCGTTTGATTTCATCATCACCAACCCACCTTTCGGAAGCAGCATTAAGCAAACCGAAAAGGCATATATGCACCAATACAATTTAGCAATTAAAGAAGTGGATTGGCTGAATACAACCGCCCTTCGACAGGCTCAGGGCGCAAAACAAGTAAGAGACAGCCAAAGCACCGAAGTTTTGTTTTTGGAGCAGTGCCATAAGTTTTTAGTAGAACACGGTTATTTGGCAGTGGTAATTCCTGACGGTATTCTTACCAATAGCAGTTTACAATATGTGCGAGACAACATTGAAGAAATGTATCGCATTGTTGCCGTTGTTTCTATGCCTCAAACCGCTTTTAGCGCCACAGGTGCAGGTGTGAAAAGTTCTGTTTTGTTTTTGCGTAAGCATAAAACCAAGCAAACCGAAAAAATAAGCAACCAAAAAGCAAAACTGAAAGAACAGGTAAAAGCCGACAACAACTACATTGCTACTGTTGAGAAATGGGAAAAGGAAAAAGCAGATGCCATAAAGAAATTGGAAGCAGACGCAACCCTTCGGCAAGCTCAGGGTAAAAAATTGACCAAAAAGGAAATTACAGAAATGATACAAGCCGATAAATCGGCTGTTCAATCTGCATTTACCGACAAAGTGAATTTGCTGAAAGAAGAATTGACCGAAAAATACTTTTTGGCAAAACAAACCGCTTTGGACGACTACCCTATTTTTATGGCAATAGCCGAAGATATTGGCTATGATGCCACAGGCAGAAGCACCAACAACAACGAGTTGATTGAAATAGGCGCAGCGTTATCAAAGTTTATTGCTTACATAAACAAAACTGAGGGCTAAATACCCATGATACAATTAGACAAATACAAAGCTGGGCAAATAAGACAAGGAGCAGGTTATAAATACTTTGTACCCACGCCCGTTAACACAGAATGGACCTGGAATGATGCAAAGATTAACAAATTGATAGAAAATGCTTCTTTTCAATTGGGACAACTCAATTCATATGCAAAGTTAGTGCCCAACATAGACCTGTTCATACACCTGCACATTACCAAAGAAGCTGTAGTATCCAGTAGAATAGAAGGAACGCAAACCCACTTTGATGAAGCTTTTTTACAAAAAGAAAATGTTAGACCCGATAGAAAAGACGATTGGCAGGAGGTACAAAATTATACGCAAGCTCTTAATGAGGCTATTACTGAATTAGATAGTTTACCTGTTTCTTCAAGGTTAATTTTAAGAACCCACCAAATTTTGATGCAAGGTGTGAGAGGAGAAAAGAAAACACCGGGAGAATACAGACGAAGCCAAAATTGGATTGGAGGAAAAAGTTTGGCAGATGCTGTATTTATACCGCCGCATCAAGATCATTTACATGAGTTAATTGGTGATTTAGAAAATTTTATCCATAATGAAAATTTAGAAATCCCAATGCTCGTCAAAGCTGCTATCATTCACTATCAGTTTGAAACCATACACCCGTTTTTAGATGGAAATGGCAGAATTGGGCGTTTGCTCATTACGCTTTTTCTCATTGAAAAGCAAGTACTTGCTAAGCCACTGCTTTATCTTTCCAGTTATTTTGAAAAAGACAAAAACCTTTACTATGACAATCTTACCAAAGTGCGAACACATAATAATATGTCGCAATGGATTAAGTACTTTTTAGTAGGTATTGCCCAAACTTCGCAGCAAGCCGTAGAAACACTTGGTAAAGTAATTGATTTGAAAATAAGCACCGAACAACTTATTCAGCATGAGTTTGGCAGAAGAATAAAAACAGGGTTGTTATTACATACCTATTTACTAAAACAACCCGTAGTAAGCATTAAAGAAGTGGGAGAAATTTGCAAATTAACACCAAAACATGCAGGTGAGTTGGTTAATCTTTTTGAGCAAAAAAAATTATTGGCAGAATTTACGGGGCAGTTCAGAAACCGAATTTTTATTTATGAACCCTATCTAAGCCTGTTTGAACCAAAGTAAAACAAGAAAGTGGCTATGTTACTTTGGCTACAGCAAAGGAAAATAAGAAAATTATTATTTTCCTTTTATGCCACAAAAGGAAAATAAGAAAATTGCTGCTTTCCTTTTAAACTAAAAAATTATGAGCAACTACACCATACAAAACCCCGCCCTCAACCCCAACCGGGTTTTCATTTTGCAAAAAAGCGAATTGGAAAAATCGCTTAGTCCTCTTTATTATTCAACATTGCCAAAAAAATTATCACATTCTAAAAAGTTGAAAGAAATTGCTATTGTGAACCCAACAAGGGAAAGACCCAAATTTAATGATAATGATTTAGTGCCTTATGTTGGATTGCCACAAACAGATGAACATTCAAAATCAATCATTGAAGTCGTTTTACGACCATACAAAGAAGTCAAAGGGAGAAATATAATTTATCCTAACGAATTACTTTTTGCACGAATTGAGCCAAGTATTTTTAATAAAAAATACATTCTCACCAAAGATTTAAAAGGATATGATTTTGCGTTTACATCAACCGAATTTTATGTGGTAAAAGGAAAATATGTTGATAATGAGTATTTACTTGCAAATTTTCTTTCTGATTATGTTTACAAACAGGTAGAAGGAAAGACGACAGGTAGCACAGGTAGAAGAAGGTTAGATACAGAAGTTTTTGCTGATTTAATTTTCCCTTTTCCAGAAATAAATGCGAGAAAAAAAGTATCAGAAATTATTACAGAATTTTTCACCCAAAAACAAAAGAACGAAGCAGAAGCCGACAAATTACTTTCAAGTATTGATGATTATTTGTTGAACGAGTTAGGAATAAAACTACCTGAACCGCCTGAAAATACTTTGAAGAATAGAATGTTTACAAGGTCTTTGAAGGAAATTTCGAACAATCGTTTTGACCCATTTTTCCATCAAAATTATTTTGAAAATATATACTTAGCTATTTCAAATTCAAGGTATAACACAACACCTTTAAAAAAAATTATTTCAAGTTATTCAAAAGGTGTTGAAGTTGGCTCATCTGAATATCTGCAAGAAGGCATACCATTTGTAAGGGTTGCAGACATCACTGACTTTTCAATTAATTGGTTAGATGCTGACAAAAAAATAAGTGAACACAAATTCAATGAACTAAAGAAATGTTACAAACCCAAAATTGGAGAAATACTTTACTCAAAAGATGGAACTATTGGATTTTGCGTTGTTGTTCAAAAAGAAGATGATTATGTTATAAGTAGTGGCATTTTAAGAATTTCATGTAATCGCACTTTTGACAACTATCTTTTAAAATATATCCTATCTTCTAAGGTTTACAAACAACTTGCAGACAGGGTTAGTATTGGAACAGTTATTAAACATTTAACTATTGAAGATTGGCTAAACTTACCTATTCCCGTTCCACCGCTGAACAAGCAAAAAGAAATAGCGGAACACATTACAGGCATCAGACAACAAGCCCAACAACTAAAAAACAAGACAACCGAACTATTGAAAAAAGCAAGTGAAGAAATAGAGCAGATTTTACTGGGTTAAATTTGTTGGCAACCATAGTTGTTGTTACGGTGCAACCATAAACGAGTCAAAAAAAGTGTTTACCCGTTCGTTTTTGAGTTTTTCGGGCAGTCCGGTTACGGAGAGGAGGTAAAAATCGGTTCCGGTTCTAAGCATTACATAGCGCAGGTGTATGCCCGGCAGCAGTTCTCCCATATCCATTTCACCTTCCTGTGCCAGCGCCTCCAGCACGTTCACCGTTTTTTGGTACAGCAATTTGGCGCCTTTGGTTTTGGCAAGGCGTTCGGCCACCTGGTTATAAAAGGCCTCGTTATTTTGGGCAGAGGCGCTGTCGGGCAGGGCGGTGTAGGCAATGTTGTAAAACAGCCCGCTTTGGGCATCGGAGCAGGTATATAAAATAATATCATCTTCCAGCCATTCGGTTTTTGCGCTGTCGGGCAGCAATACCTGAAACCCGGCTTCATCGGCATCTAACAGTACGGGCGGTTTGGGCATTGGTTGTGCGTTACCCCCGCCGGTGGCCGGCGTATTGAAATTGGCAGTATTTTTTGGCATTTTGTTGGGCGAGTACACGGGTTGTACGCTATAACCCTTTTGGCGCAGCAGGTTTATTACCCCATCTTTGCCGGGCAGGTGCAGTGCGCCAACAGCGGTAAAGGTGGGTTGCAGGCGCATAAAACTGTCCATACGGGTAGCCATATTGCGGTTACGGAGTACTACAATGGCCTGGTCAAAACTTTCGGTCATGGTTTCTTTTTCGCCTTCATAAAGTTGCAGCAGGGCATCTAAATTTTCTTCGGCATAATATTGTAACATGACATGCCCCATGGTGTCGTATTTTCCGGCATTGTTTACCTGGTCCAACAGCATTTCGGCTTGCATTTTTAAAGGCATTTGGTCAATAGCAGCCATTTGTTCATCAATGGTTTCAATACTTATAAGGCGTTTGCCGGTGTCTTTACCCACCTGCTGAAAATACATGTCGAGCAGCAGGTTTTTGTTTTTGCTTTGTTCTTCTTCCTGCTCCATTTCGTCAAGCATAGATGCCAGAAACATGGGTTTTATTTTTTCGGGATTATATAAAAAACCCATAACTCCCATTTTTCTCGATACATAACTTTTTACTTTCCGGTAGTCTTCCGTTTTGGTGTAAAGGTCTTGCAGGGTGGTATCTTTCATATACATTTGGCTCATGGCTTGCAGCATATCTTTCAGGCCCATTTGGTCGGTTACAATTTCCAGCGCCACGGCATCGCAGGCATTGAGTTTCAGCAACACAGAGTCGCCCAGGTTATGCACCTGTTCATCGCGCGAGTGCATGGTTCCGTACAGGTAAGAGGGTTGTTGCAAACTGTTGCCTTCTATGCGCCACAGCAGCGAGTTAAACGGTTGTGCAAGAAGGGACGGGCACTGAAGCAGAATAAATAAAAATGCCGGAATAAAAAACGCTCTGAGTTTATATGCTGCGGTGTTCATCTTTAATGTTTTTTTGAAGTGCGAAAGGAAATTACTATTGGTTCCTGGTAATTTTTATGTTTTGCCTTTGCGGCATAGGTTTAAAACGCTGCCACAAAGGCGGTAAGGCTCAAAGTTACACAAAGAATAACAACCCGGCAAGCCATTGTGTATTGGTGTTTTAGTGGCAAAAAACAGCAAGCATAAAATGCTGCGAAGATAAAACGGCAGATGGCCGGTTTAATTTTCAGGCAATAAGCGAAAAGAGTTCGCGCTCTACCATTTCGCACAAAATATGCCCGATGAGAATATGTGCTTCCTGAATGCGGGGTGTGTTGCCCGAAGGCACGGCAATTACCAGATTACAACAGGGTTCTAAATGATTAACCACATTGCCGCACAACCCGATGGTGTACACGCCGGCCTGTTGAGCCTGTTGCAAAGCCTTTAGCACGTTTGCCGATTTACCCGATGTGGTAATGCCAATAAGCACATCGCCTTTTTGGGCAAACCCCTGCACCATACGGGCAAAAACCTGCTCGTATCCGTAATCGTTGGCTACGGCGGTAAGGTACGATGTGTTTACGTGCAGGGCTTCGGCCGGCAGTGGCGGTCGGTCGTGGTAGAACCGCCCCGACAATTCGGCAGCAATATGCTGTGCATCGGCAGCGCTGCCCCCGTTGCCGCATAACCATACGCGATGCTTGTTTTTAAAGGCGTTTACAAGTGCAAAGCCTGCCCGCTGTATGGTTTGCAGCAGGGCGGTATTTTGCAGTATAGCTTGTTTAACCGCTACAGATTGTTGTATAATTTCTGCTATTTGCTCCGGGGTCATGGTTTTTTACAATTTTTGTACAAACGCAAAACTGCTTTAGTATAACAATTTTGAGGGGAACGGGGATTAAAAACTGTAAGACAGTATTAACTAACGGAATAAATACGGCATTTGTTTAACGGCCGGTTTTTGCGTTATTTGTTTTTCCATATTTTCCACTTGGGTATGCCTTGGGAAAAATCTTTATGGCACAATTCGTTTTGTGTTATCCAATCTTCTTTGTTTAACAGGTTTAGCGGGTAATCTATATGAACAGGGTCTTCAATGTTAAAATCTCCTCCCCATCTTAAATTTTTATGTTTGCGTACAGCGCTAATGAAATTTTGAATATTTTGGGGAAGTTTTTTAATGTTTTTGCGCTTTAAATTATTTGAAAAATATTTTACACCATTATATTCTATATTAAAATCAATAGCAAAACCGGCAAGATGGTTTGATACGCTTGCCGGATTTACAACTGCCCTGTTTATTGTTTTTTTGTTAAACCTGTAACTTTGGTTAACAATAAGTTTAATATTGTTTTTCTGTGCATAGTTATCAATTTCAATTATATAGGGGGTAAACTTTTTATTTATCAATATTTGCCTGCCATATAAGCCGGTAATATTTTGTCCGTTATATTCGGTTAAGGCTTCAAAGTTTTCTGTTTTCAGATGTGTCCAAAACGGGAAACTATAATAGCAATATATTATTCCGATAATGAAGGCAACAGAAACCATTATCAAAGCTGTTAATAATTGTTTCATGAGTTTGCCGGCTATTTAAGGAATGTTAACAGAAAAATTTATACAAAAACCCAAATGCAGGAGGTTAAAACTGCATTTGGGTTTTTGTGCGGAATGCAAAGTACAGCAGATGCTCATTGCTGCTGTTACAGCAACTTGCGTATAATATCTTCGGTGCTGATGCCTTCGGCTTCGGCTTTGTAGTTTTTAACCACCCTGTGGCGCAGCACATCATCGGCAACGGCCTGCACATCGGCAATATCGGGTGAATATTTGCCATGCAGGGCGGCGTTTGCCTTGGCACCAATTACCAAAAACTGCGATGCCCGGGGGCCTGCTCCCCACGATACATATTCGTTTACCTCTTTGGTGGCAAGTGAAGTGCCCGGCCGGGTTTTGCTGGCTAATTTTACGGCATACTGCAACACATTGTCTGAAATGGGTACTTTGCGCACCAACTTTTGAAAATAGCGTATTTCTTCGGCATGGAGCATTTTTTTCAGGAACACTTCTTTATCGGTAGTGGTGCTTTTTACTACTTCCACTTCTTCCTCAAAACTGGGGTAATCAACGCTAATGTTGAGCATAAAGCGGTCTAACTGTGCTTCGGGCAGGGGGTAGGTTCCTTCCTGCTCAATAGGGTTTTGGGTAGCCAGTACAAAAAAGGGCAATTCAAGCCGGTGCAAGTGTCCGCCTACGGTTACATTTCGTTCCTGCATGGCTTCGAGCAGTGCCGATTGGGTTTTGGGCGGGGTACGGTTTATTTCGTCGGCCAGTACAATGTTGGCAAACAGGGGCCCTCGGGTAAACCTAAACTGCCGTTGGTCGTCCAGAATTTCGGCGCCGGTAATATCGGAGGGCATCAGGTCGGGGGTAAACTGTATGCGTTTAAAGCTAAGGTCCAGCACATCGGCAATGGTTTTTACCAGCAATGTTTTTGCCAGACCGGGCACCCCTACCAGCAGTGCGTGTGCATCGCAAAAAATGCACAGCAATACTTTTTTTACCACATCATCTTGTCCTATAATTATTTTTCCTACTTCCTGCCTTAAAGTATTAAAGGCAACGGCCATGGCATCTATGGCTTCTACATCAGACTTATACTGCTGCATTGGGCAAACTGGTTATGGTGTTTTAATTACTGCCGCTTTAAACGGGCAAAGGTTGCTTTTTTGTTGTAAAAACGGCTGCAAAGTTACGGTTTTATTTGGTAAACGGGTATATTTTGCCAAATTGTAGTTTTAAACAGCAGTAAAATAACAAAACGGGTTAGTATAACAACCTTGCTTTGCCAATGGTTGTTTAAAAAAACAAAAACGGCAACCTTCAGTATTTAAGGGAGTGTAAGTTTAACGCTTGCTCCGTGTTTAGTTCATGGGCAAACTGCTGCCATAAATGCCGGCAACTTATGGAAAACAACAACAGAAAGGTAATTTTATACATTGCTGCCAGTTTAGACGGGTATATTGCCAAACCTGATGACGATTTAAGTTTTTTGTCGCTGGTGGAGCAGGCAGGAGAAGATTATGGCTACAACCGGTTTATTGAAACCGTTGATACGCTGGTGCTTGGCCGCAAAACCTATGATTGGGTGGTAAAACAGGCAGGGCAATTTCCAACACATGGTAAAACGGTGTATGTGGTTACCCAAACTGCCCGGCCGCCGCTTGGCAACATACAGTTTTACACCGGCAGCCCGCAAACGCTTATTGCCGCGCTTAAAAGCCAACCCGGGCAAAATATTTTTATTGATGGCGGGGCGCAATTAGTAAACAGCCTGCTGCAACACCGGTTAATTGAAGAATTTATTATTTCGGTGATTCCGGTGCTGCTGGGGGGCGGAATTAGCCTGTTTACCGCCGGCCAACCCGAACAGCGCCTGCAACTGCTTGCCTGCCAGCAATACAACATCGGGCTGGTACAACTGCACTACCGGCTGGCCGGCAACAATTAAAGGGGCCCGGGTTTGTGGAAATGCCATAGGGCAATGCTGCAAAATTGAAGCGCAATGTGTAAATTTGCAAGCCGTTTTACGCCCCTTGCAAAAGCGTTGTTTTTGTAAAAACGGTTGTATAACTTGCGGCAAAATTTATCACCATAACATATACCGGCAATGGAAAAAGTACTTTTATTTGAATTTGGAACCGAAGGCGGTGGCGCAAGGGTATTTAAACTGCCCGACAATCAGGTTTTGGAAATGGGCAGTAGCGGAGGCATGCTTGATGACGAAGAAGAAGACCCCGTTCGCACATGGGAGGTAATGTTTATAGATTTTGAACATTGGTGGAAACATTTTATTACCCAAAACGGCAGTTTTTGGGTTTATTTTTATCCAATCTTTATGCACGAAGAGGTAAAACCAATTATCCGTTCATCGGTTGAGCAATATATTTCACAAAACGGCAGTGATGTAGGGCATCACACAGAAGAGTGGGAGCATTGTCTTAATTCAGACAACCAATTATAACAAGCATTGCCGTTCATGGCAAACATACTTTGCCGCTTGTGCTTACTCATTTATGGTACAACGCTCCCTGCAATTTGTTCTTTGCAGGGAGCGCATAAGCTGAAACAAATACCCGCAAAACCCCACAGCAATACCCTTTTAATCGAGTTTAAATTTAAACGGCAAGGTATAAGCCACGCGCACATTTTTACCTCGTTGCTTGCCGGCTTTCCATTTGGGCATCTGTTTTACCACGCGCAGGGCTTCTTCGTCGCAGCCGGCTCCGCCACCCGGCAGCCCGCGTTTTACCTGCACATTGCTAATGCTACCGTCTTCCATTACCACAAACCCCACATAAACCGTACCTTCAATGCCGTTTTCGCGTGCCATGGGCGGGTAGTGTGTATTGTTGGCTAAATATTTAAACAGTTCGGTTTGGCCGCCCGGATATTCGGGCATTTCTTCCACAATGAGAAAGATTTCGGGTTCTTCGGGTTCTTCGGGCAGTTTTTTCGGTTCTGCAATCAATTTATCCGAAATAACCGGCTGTGGTGCTTCGGTGGCGGGTTCTGCCGGTTCAATCACCGTATTTTCGTCGGCTTCGGGGTTATTCAGGTCGGGTTCGGTTTCCAGAATTTCCTCGTCATCAACAATTGCTACTACGGGCGGTGGCGGCGGTGCAACGGCCGGCGGCGGGGTTTTGGTAACCGGCGGCAGCACTTCAATGTTATCTTCGGCAACCATATTGCCCGATAACTGTTTTACCTCATCAGAGCGATAGGCAAAATTAAAGGCATACAGGCTTAAAAGCAGGGTAAAAACAAACCCGATTTTGAGAAAAATGCTCCGGAAACCCAATACATCTGCTTCGGGGTATTTTTTTTGCAATACCGATACCTTTTTGTCCGAATACTTGTCCATCAGTTTTTCGGCCGGCTGCGTGCCAAAATACAACCTGAACAAACCCAATACCAGCAAAGGACTTAACACCAACAATACAAATAAATACAACATGGCGTTTAAAAATTTAGTGTGAACAAAATTTGTTTAACACACCAAAAATACCTTGCTTTATACTGCCCCGCAACCCAAAACGAGCAGGTGTAGTGCTGTTTGTAGCAGGCGTATGGGCATAGGCCGCAGCCGTTGCAGCCGCCGCAAAACAGGCATGGTTTTAGCGGCCGGTTAAAACCGGTACTTCTTAGCATAAAAAAACCATTTTTGCGTTATTATTAAACATTGTGCGCCGTTAACTATCAAATTACAGCATTGCATTTGCAGGCAATTTGCACCCAACAAAAAGCATATAACCCAAAATGAAAATAATTGCTCCCGTTACTGCCTTTTTTCTGTTTTTTTACCTCGCTTTACCGCTCAACGGGCAAAGCATGGCCCGGCTCGACTCGCTGTATGGCAAACCCGTTGACAAACTGGCCTTTTTAGGGCTTTGCCTGGTTGGAACCGATACCATTCCATGTGCCCAGTTAGAAGAGGTTATTGTTTCTGACCGAAAACGCAGCCCCGAAGAGGAAGCCGCCTACCGCAAACTTAAACGCAATGTAATAAAAGTGTATCCCTACGCCCAAAGAGCCATTGCGCTTATTAACGAGTTAGATGCCATTAATGCCTCGCTTACCCGCCGGCGCGACCAAAAAAAATACCGCAACTACCTGGAAGACCAACTCAAAAAACAGTTTTCTACCGAAATTAAAGACCTTACCATTTCGCAGGGCAAGGTATTGATAAAACTTATTGAGCGCGGAACCGGCAAAACTTTTTATGAGGTAATCAGGGAACACAAAAACTGGTTTTCGGCGTTTGTTTATCAGAACGTAGGGCGTTCTTACGGCTACGATTTAAAAGAAGGGTACAAGCCCGAAAATTACAGCGACCTTGAAAGTATTGTGGGTTTTTTGGAACAAAACGGCGTGCAGTATTTTGGCTACCGCTCTTACCCCGAATCGAAAACGCTGCAGGAGTTTCAAATGCCACAGGTAGAAGATGTGCTGAAAAACAAAAAACGGGGTAAAGACAAATCTGCCGGCAAGGAAGACAACAATTAGAAGTTGTACGAAAAGTGAAATCAGTACTTAATTACTTGCAGATGAGCGCTAATTCCTTTGCGGGCTTTGCGGTAACAATAATATTTTATCCGGAAAGCACGCGAAACACAAAGCAATAAAGAGAAAACATCAGCACAAAACGCAGCAACACATACTTTTCATACAGTCTTTTAGCCTCCCTGCTTTTATAGCGGTATCACCGGCTATGGTTGGTTATTTACAAAACCGGTTAGTCGTGCCGGGCACCTTCGGCTACTTTAAAAATATGCAGCAGGTACGGAAACAGGGCATCTATGGTTTCCTGTGCGCCGCGCGTAGAGCCGGGCAGGGTAATAACAAGGGTATTGCCCACCATACCTGCCACCCCGCGCGACAGCATGGCATAAGGGGTTCGGCTTTGCCCGTAGTTTCGGGCGGCTTCCATAATGCCGGGTATTTCGCGGGTAATAAGGGGTTTTACCGCTTCGGGCGTAACGTCGCGGGCAGACAAGCCGGTGCCGCCGGTAATAAGTATTAAGTCTTGCCCGTTGGCACACAACTCAAGCAGTAGTTGCTGTATCTGGTCTTTTTCATCGGGCAGAAGGCGGTAAACAGGGTTTAGAATGTTATAGGTTTGCAATTTTTCAATAATGGCTTTGCCCGCCGTATCGGTTTTTTTACCCGAAAACACAGTGTCGCTGCAAACAACCACCGCAGCACGCAAGGGTTTTGACAAAGTATCGGAAAAATCGGATTTGCCGCCTTTTTTCTCTATGAGTTTAATAGAACTTATTTCAATGCCCTTGTCAACAGGCTTCAGCATATCGTACATGGTAAGGGCGGCAATGGCTGCACCATGCATGGCTTCTACCTCTACACCGGTGCGGTAAATGGTATGCACCTCTGCGGTTATGGTAATTTCAAGCCCATTTATGGCGCTGGTAATAGCGGCGTATTCAATGGGCAGCGGGTGGCAATCGGGTATTACATCAGATGTTTTTTTTATTGCCAGCAACCCTGCCGCACGGGCAAATTCGCGCACATCGCCTTTGGGCACCTGCCGGTTTTCTATGGCGGCAACGGTTTGGGGGTTGCTTACTTTAAGCACGGCGCAGGCTATGGCCTTGCGCAGGGTAAATATTTTTGCGGTAATGTTGTTCATAGGCAGGCGGTTAACAGAGGCAATTTAATGGGGAAAAACGTTTTGGGTATTACCAAAGGCGGGGAATTTCAGCACTATAGTTAATTTGAAAAACTAAAGTTTATTTAAACTCTGAACCGGCATAGCAGCACGTCACTCCCGTTTTTGGCAATACCTTGTTAGCGGTTTGTGCTATCCTCAAAATTAAACTCATATTGTCAATTTTGGCTTTTTACCCAGTCCAGGGTTTCTTTTATTCTCTGTTCCATAGGTGTATCGGTCAACCCAAATGTTCTCACCATCAGGTCTGAATTTATAATGAATGGTTCGTTGAATTCGTAAAGCATTTCCACAAGTTCATTTGCCGGTTTATTGAACAAACCGATTATTGAAAGTATAAATTTTCCGGTTGCCCTTGTCTTCACAGGATATCCAAGTTCTTTTGAAAGCAACGCTGCAAGTTCATTTTGAGTATAAGGCTTTCCTGATGGTACATGCCATATTTTCCCTGATGCCCTGTCATCTGTACCGGCTATCGCTAATGCTTTTCCAAAGTCTTTTACATAAGTGAATGAGTGAGGCTGGTTCAGATTACCAAGCATGTTTACAGTCTTCTTTTGCAATGCTGCCTTGAAAATCATTTCTCCGTTTATTGGCTCCCATGGTCCAAAGAAGTCACTGCCTCTTACCACGGCAACCTGAACTTTGCCTTGTTTGTATGCCTCAAACAATGTATTGCTCATTTCCATTCTTACTTGCCCTTTCCCGGAACAAGGATTGTAAGGTGTTTCTTCCGTCATGGGTTTTCCGTGGGTATTGCCATACATATACAGGTTTTCAGCAACAATCAGTTTGGTCTTGTTTTCTATGGCAATTCTTAGTATAGCATCCTGCAATTTTGGAAATTCCTCTTTCCAGCGATGATAGGCAGGCTGCGAACATTGATAAATGGCTTTAACTTCTTTGAAAATGTCATGCTGCACATCAACCGTCAGGGCGTCTGATTTTATCAACTCTGCACCTGATGGAGGTGAAGGCATCTTTCCGCTGCGGTTGATTAAAACAACCTTGTAACCCATTTGCAAGAGCGATTCGGCAGTATAGCGACCAAGCGGCCCTGTTCCGAATATCAGATGTGTATCTTTCATTTCTTACTTGTTTAAAGTTTTTTAAGCATGACCACTAACTAAACATTAAGGGGTGTTGATTTTCCACTGTGTGGTGTTGTCGTCAAAAATTTCTTTACCCCAGACAGGCACTTCGGCTTTAATGCGTTCAACCAGTTCTGCACAGGCGCTTACAGCGGCCTGCCGGTGTACCGATGAGGTAAACACAAATAAACAGATTTGCCCGGACAATACCCTGCCCAAGCTGTGATAAATGTGCATACAGGTAAGCGGGTATTTGGCAAAGGTTTCTTCGCGTATGGTAAACAGCGCCTGTTCGGCCATTTCGGCATAGGCGGTGTAGTCTATGGCGGTTACCTGTTTTTGGTCAATTACATCGGCCCGAACCTGTCCCAAAAACAGGCTGTGAGCGCCAATATCGGTACGGCTGCTGTGTTTGGCAATAGAGTCGGCTATAAACTGCGGGCTTATGGCGCCTTCTACAAATACCTTTTTTGGTTTTCGTTCCTGCATGGCATCGGTTTTAAACAATTTAGAGGTTTTTTAACGGCACAGTAGTTTGCGTGTATATAGGCTGTTCCCATATTCTAAGCACACCAAATACAGCCCCGGTAAAGATTGAGGTAATTGTACATGGTAGTTCAGCAAGCCATTAGGATGGATGAATGTTTCTTTCCATATTTGCTGACCCAATGTATTAAATACGGTTAAAGTAACAGGTTGTGTGGTGGCAGGCAATGTGGCTTGAATGGTAAAACTGCCATCATCTGTCGTATTGGGCGCCAACAGCAGCACTACCGTTAGTTGGTTATTATGAATACCAGACCAACAATCATCACTAGGATGAACCAATACTTGATTGTTTTGGGTAGTTTGGCAACCATTGGCATCTGTTACGGTAAGGGTATAGTTGACATAGCCTATTGTATCTGTTAATATTACCTCTAAAATAGAATCTGTTGGATTGGTAATTCCCAAACCTTGCCAGTAATAGGTAAATGGGGCTACCCCTGAAGAAACATCAGCTATCAAAGAAAGCAGATTGCCCGAACAAACTTCGTTTTGTACAAATACATCTGATCCTATTATGCCAAATGCATCAATAGCTATATCTGGTGAAGGAGGATATACTACAATATCAACGATTTCCGAATCAACACAGGCATTGGTATAAACCTGTACGGTAAAAGTAGCACTTTCGGTAAGCAAAATAGAAATAGTTGGGGTAGAAAAAGGAAGTACAATGCCGTTTTGCCGCCACACAAAACCACCCGATGGCTCACCTTGATTGACCACGCTTAATTCAATTTCCTGCCCCTGACATACCTGTATGGGCGCCATAATGCCCTCAATGGGGTTGGTTACGGCTACCGCAACGGCGGCATTTTGCGGTGGTGCGCTGCAACCTGTGGCGGCATCAAAAGCGGTGGCGGTATAGTTTAAAAGTCCTTGTTCGGGTGGCGCTGTTGTTTCAACGGTTTGGCTGTTGGGGTCAAGGGGGTTAAACTCGCCGTTGCCCTGCCAGCTGTAGGTATAGCTTCCGGCACCGGTGGCAAGCAGGGTAAATGTTGCGCCGGCACAAACGGTATCGGTGGCGGCGGCAATGGTAAACTGCGGCAGTTGCAGTGCCTCTATGGTTGTGGTGTTGGCGGCCGTACAGCCGTTGGCATCGGTTACGGCAACGGAGTAGGTTTGGCTGCCTGTGGCATTGGGCAATGCCTGTACGGTGGCGGCATTGGTGCTGAGCAATCCGTTTCCTTCCCATTGCCAGTTGGTAAGGGTGTTATCGCTTTGGGCGGTTAAGCTGATGCTGCTTCCTATACACACGGTGGTATTGGCGGCAATAGTTACATCGGGTTGCGGGTAAATGGTAATGTAGCCGGCGCTGTTCAGTTCATCAAACCCGAAAAGATTGGCAGCAACCATAATAACCGCGTAAGTTCCCGGTGTGTTATAAGTTACCCAAGGGTTTAAATCGGTACTTTCTGCGGGTGTTCCACCCGGAAAAACCCATTGAATAAGCGAACCGGCCGGTGCTGTTGAAATGTATTGTACACCAAGCTGGCTACAACCCGATGAAGCGCCGCCGGCAACGGCAAAGGCAACCTGCGGGGCAATACCTTCGGTTATTTCAAACATATCGAAGGCGGCTTCCACCACGTGTCCGGTGCCGGGTAAGTCGGCAATGGTAACAATGAGTTGCATGTTGGCGGTAGGTTGCAGCAAATCGGCAATGCTAACGGTGTTTTGGTGAAACATATACTCATAAGGGTTGCCATCTGTTGCAATTTCTATGGTTTTGGTTTCAATGCCGTTGTTAATTTGAATTTTAAGCGTATCGTTGCTGCCGTTCTGCAAAGACAGGTAGCGGTAGTAGCTCAGTTGCGGGTTTTGGTAGCCGGTAAGGTCAAAAACGGGCGATGTGAGGATGGTTGTTCCTTCGCTCACGTTATCGGCCAGGCCGGTTCCGGAGTTTCCGGTAACAAAACATTGGTTTCCGAAATCAATATCCACATCGGCGCCTGCATTAGAGGGCTGGCTGGCAAAAGAAGTGCCTGTGGGTACATCGCGCACCCACATGCCGTTAAGGGCGTTGCCGCTTGCGGTCCAGCCATAGTCAAAAAAGAAATCGTCATAGTATCCGCGGGTAAGCGGCAGGGTAAGGTTGGCGGTTTCGGGGGTAATAAACGGCTGCAGAAACAGGGTTCGGTAGCCCCATTTTCCGGCGTAAATCTGGTAAGTTTCGGGCGCGTACAAAGGGGCAGAAATTTGCCCAAGGGCATTTGCCGTAAGGTTTTGCGTACCAATGGGCGATTGCAGCAAAACAACTGCGCCGGGCAAGGGCTGTCCGGTTAGGGCATCGGTAATGAGCAGGTTCAAGGTGAAAGAGGGCAGGGGTTGCAGGGCAATATTGAGCGGTGTAAGCACGCCGTTTTGCAGGGTAACTTCTACGGTTTGCGTTTGGTATCCATACAGCGAAACCTGCACTGTATAGCTGCCTGCCGTGGCAATGCCGGTAAGAAAACTGCCGCCAAAACCGGTAAGGGTTTGAGAGGCAGCGCTGTCGGCAATGATTACCTGGGCGCCGGGCAGCGGCAGTCCGGTAGTTGCATCGGAAACTACCCCCTGCAAGTGGCAGGCCGGGGTATAATTGGCCTGAATGATGAACAGACCTTCTTCCATATCGGAAGCCAGAATATTGCCCGATGGCAGGTAGGGGTAAACCCCCCAGCAGCCGTTAAAGGCACTACCCGATGGCAGCGGGGAGGTGTCGTATTGACCTGTTTCAATAATGGCGCTTGGGTAGGTGGCATCTGCAATAGTTACACCATCCCGGTAGTAGGAGGTTACCAAAAAATTGCCTACTACATAAGTATTGTGCGGAATAATGCCGGTGCCCGGGTTCCGGCGGTAGCGCCCCAGTTCTTTAATATCGGTAATATCCGAAACGTCATAGGCAGTAATCCATGCGCCGGGTTTTTCGTCGGTGGTAAAAAGTGTGTTTCCGTCATCAGAAAGCCAGCAGTTATGGGTAAAATCGGAAGGTGTGGTTTGTGTAGCCATGATTACCGGACTGGCTTTATCTGTAACATCTACCACGGCAAAACGTCCGGCATAAATTTCCGAAGTCCACATGGTATCTCCCCGCGCATAGCCGTCGTGTATATAGCGGTCGTTGTAAATGCCCACAACAGGCGGGTTTACGGGGTTGGCAGCAATATCAATCATTACAGCACCGCCCACACCCACATTGCTGCCAAAAATGTAACCTATACCGTTTTCGTCAATATACATGGTGTGCGCTGTAAGCACCGTTACCGGCATACCCTGGAAATCGCCGCCGGTCCAGTTCCACGATGAAATGGAGTCGGGTAAATATTGAAGGTCAATAATATGCAGTCCGGTATCTGCTTCGTTGGTAACATACGCATAGTGTTCCCAAACTTTCATGTTTCGCCACAGGCTGTTGGGGCCCGAAACAAAAAACAGTTCGGTGGGGTTTACCGGGTCGGTAACGTCAATAATGGCGGTACCGGTTCGGGTTCCCAGCAGGGCATACTCGCGGTTATTGGCAGCATAACCCCAAATATCATTTACCGTTTGCGTATAATCAATATGCCCCAGCAGGGTGGTGTTAAACTGTGCCCAAAGTGTGGGTTGGCAGCACAGCAACCACCCCAATACGAAACCAACTGCGCGAAGGTATTGCATAACCAAAGGAATTTTGTTTTTTACAAAAAAATGATAAAAAATGTTGTACAATGCGGGCAATGCGTTAACAGGTAAAACGCAGCAAATGCCCGTTTGGCTGCCTGTTTACCGCCGTTGCGCTCATTTTTGCAAGCTCCCCGACAGAGAAAAGTAAAAACAAGGTATAAAAAACCAAACCTGCAGGTAAAGTTCGTAATCTTTTGTTAGTTTTAACTACTAATTTACCCGTAACTGTGCTACCAACCGAAATGACAACACCCCCTGCGCCCGAGAAGGACAAGGAGTTTATTGATTTAATTACCACACACCAGGGAATTATCCACAAGGTATGCAGCGTGTATTGCAGCAACGAAAGCGACCGCGAGGATTTGTTTCAGGACATTTTATTGCAGGTATGGAAATCTTTTCCCTCTTTTAAAGGCGACTCAAAAGTGAGTACGTGGCTGTACCGCGTGGCATTAAACACCGCTATTTCCTTGTACCGGCAGCAAAGCCGCAAAGGCGGGCGGCAGGCCTTGTCGGCCAATGAACTGCAACTGGCCGATAAGCCACACGATACCGAGTTTGAAGAGCGGCTCAAATTCTTGTACAATGCCATAGATGAGCTGAATAAAGTGGAAAAAGCCATAGTTATGCTCTATCTGGAAGATTATGACTACAAACAAATATCGGAAATTGTAGGTATTACCGAAACCAATGTAGGGGTAAAATTGCACCGTATTAAAGACAAATTGCGCAAAATGGCTAAAACACAACAGGCATAACATGATGGAATTAGATGATTTAAAAAACACATGGCAGCAATTCAGCAAGGCGCAACTGGAGCAACACCATTTAGATGCCGAACAAATAAAGCGCTCGCTGGAAAACCGCACCTTCAGTGCCATTGGTAAAATACGCCGCGCCCTTAGCATTGACATGGCTTTGCTGGCATTTTTTACCCTGCTTGCCCTACTGTATGCCCTGTTGTACAACCGGCAGTTGCTACGGCTGTTGCTGTTGGCTTTTGGGCTTATTTGGGCATTTACCCTTATTGTAAACATAGGCATTCACCTATTGCTCAACCGCGTGGTAAATGCCCGTGCCGACCTGCGCAGCTCCCTGTCGGTTTTGGTAAACCGGTTGGGCACAGGTATTAAAACCGTTTATGTGCTCTCGGTTGTTATGCCGGTAACGGGTGTTTTTTTTGGGTTTATATGGACTGCACCGCACAACCTGTCTTTGCAGCTTACCCTGTTGTTGCTGGCCATAGGGCTGGGTATTGGCATTGTTTTTTACCCCGTTATGCGTTGGTACATCAAAAAAATGCTCGGCAACCACTACGCCGAACTCCGGCAGTGCCTGCATGAACTGAACGAAGAAGAAACATCGGGCTAATTTTTAACCGGTTACCGCGGTTACCGGTTTGCTCCAAACACAACTCCCAATAGCTCAAGTTTGTCTTTTCGGTTTTCATCTTGGTAACTATTCAGGTACTGTCAGTAAATCCCGGCATTTTCTCTTTTTCCCTGCTGATTGGAAGCATTGACCATAAAGAGCAAAAAAAAACTTTGCGGAACTTTGCGTTCTTGCGGTAAAGTGAACTGAATTTAGTGAAGAACATTACCAACAAAGGTACAACCTGAATAAGTACTCCTCTTGTTAAACTGCCTTTTGCGGAGTTGAAAGCAACTCAGTTTGTGAAAACTTATTTCAGGCAGGCTCTTACCCTCTGCCCGCTACTATTTACCAAAACATTTACTACCTTTGCAACTGTTATGCAGGCCGATTTGCTTATTGTTTACCTGCAATAAAAAACACAACTAATAAGAAATACATGCAACAGATTCCTCCCTACCTCCGCCTTAGCGGGTTAGAAGCCGTTACCGTTTTTCCCGGAAGCAACTTTGTAAATATTGGCGAGCGCACCAACGTAACCGGCAGCCGGCAGTTTGCCCGCC
>MTCR01000178.1 GCA_002212725.1 Sphingobacteriales bacterium TSM_CSM
GACGACTCATGTTTTTTGATTTTTATTCACAAAGTTAATGCATTTTGTTCGCAAAGTTAATGCATTAAACTACAATGCCAAAGCAGTAGTTACTTTTAGCAGTTGTTGAATTTACATGCCAATTCCGTAATAGTAAGTGCTGTTGGGTGCATTGGGGTACACGCCTTCAATAAGTGCGCCGCTGCCTTTTTTTGCTTGCAGGGCATCAGATACCTGGCTGGCAGAACTAACCGGCTGGTCATCTATTTTGGTAATGATAAATCCTTGGCGAATATCGGTTTGGCTGAGTTTGCCGGTGCCTAATTCTTTAACCCTTACGCCGCTGCGCAACCCCAGTTTTTCACACTCACGATTGGTAAGGTTTTCCAGCTGGGCGCCAAGAACGGCCATGGTTTCGGTTTTTTCTGCGTTTTTGGTTACCAGTTCGGTATTGCCGTTTTTGTTTCGCAGGGTAACGTTCAGCACTTTTTCGCTGCCGTTGCGGTTAACGGTTACGGCAATGCGGTCGCCGGGGCGGTGGCGCACTACCTGCTCTTGCAGTTCCGAAACCGACTTAATATCGGCATTTTCAATTCGCACAATAACATCGCCTTCTTTAATGCCGGCCGCAACTGCCGGGCCGTCTTCCATAAGGCTGTTTACATACACCCCCTGGTTTACGGTAAGATTTTTCTCTTTGGCCAGGTTGCCATCAACATTGTTGATGCTAATGCCCAGAAAAGCACGTTGTACCACGCCGTAATTTTTGAGGTCTTCAATTACCTTGCCAACAATATTGGCCGGCACGGCAAAAGAATAACCCGCATAAGTACCCGTTGGGGTGGCAATGGCGGTATTAATGCCCAGCAGTTGTCCGTTGGTATTCACCAACGCCCCGCCGCTGTTGCCCGGGTTTACGGCAGCATCGGTCTGAATAAAAGATTCAATGGCGGTATTGTCTTCCAGAATGTGCAGGTTTCGGCCTTTGGCGCTTACAATACCGGCCGTAACGGTAGATTCGAGGTTAAAGGGGTTGCCTACCGCCAGTACCCACTCGCCCACTTTTGCTTCGTCGGAATTTGCCAGAGTAAGGGCGGGCAGGTTGGTATCGTCAATTTTAATAAGTGCAAGGTCGGTAGAGGGGTCGGTTCCTATAACCGTGGCTTGGTAGGTTCGCTTGTCGTACAGGGTAACTTCCAGTTCATCGGCATTTTCAACTACGTGGTTGTTGGTAACAATATACCCGTCGGGGCTTATAATTACTCCCGAACCGGAGGCTACCTGCGGGTTTGGCTGCCCGCCGCGTCCACCGCGGGGCCCGAAGAAAAAGTCGTCGCCAAACAGGTTGCCGAACGGGTTAAACTGGTAAGAAGTGGCCTTGTATTGCTGGGTAGATTGAATGTGTACAACTGCCGGTGTGGTTTTAGCGGCGGCGTAGGTAAAATCGGTAGCGGGTGCGCCGGTGTAAGCAGTATTGTAATTGGCAAAACTGAACCCGGTTGAAGGCGTTGCCGTATTAACCATGCTTTGGGCGGGGCTGTTGTGCGGCCTCAGCGCCAGTTTTTCGTAGGCGGCAAGAGTAATAATACTGCCCAATACTGCGGCAAAAACAAACTGAAACAGTTTACGCATAGTACATTGTTATTTTAATTGGTTAACGTTAAATTGGTATTTGGCGGTTGTTGAAAAAGAACGCAATAGATAACAAAATTGAGGTCGAATATATTTTGTTTAGTTTGCAGATTAACCTTTTTTAACGCCCGATACTTCCACAACACGGGTTTAACCGTTTTTTTTAACCAATGTTAATGTCAATACCGGGTTGCTTAATGGCTTCGTCTTTTTTGCCAAGGGTAATGTTCAGCACTCCGTCCTGGTAGTTGGCGCTTATTTTTTTGCTGTCAATTTCAGGGTCTAATTTAAACGACCGCGAAAAAGATGCATAATGGTATTCCTTCAGCACATATTGCTCACCTTCTTTGGCCTCTTCTTGTTCTTTTTCGGCGCTGATGGTTAGAACATCGTTGTTTATCTGAAGTTTAAAATCGGATTTTATATAACCCGGCGCAGCTACGGCCACCCTGAAACTGTCGTTGGTTTCAATAATGTTAATGGAGGGTATGGTTCCGCTGCCGGCACTTTTTCCGCCGCTGCCAAACACGTTTTTAACGGTTTTATCGAGCAACTCCATGCCTTTGTTAATTTCCTGTGCTCCTTTGTTAAACAACTCGTCTAAAAAATCGGAGTAATTTCCTTTCTTTTCCATGGTTTACTATTTTTTTTATGGTTTGTTAATTTTTTGTGTACAACATATTAAACAGTTTCCCGCATGACAAAAGTTCCAAACTTGCGGCTTTAAGCCGGCGCTGTTTTTTTTGCGGTTTATGTTATGAGTAGTTGTAGCTGCCCAAATATTTCGTTTGTGCGGTAATTTTGGTATAAAAACGGCAAAAGCAACTTTTTTTACCCTTCAAAAAGCCTCAAAACACAGCGGGTGTGCTTCGGGGGTAATTGGTAAACGGCGGCGCTGCTTATTTGGTAACCATTACCTTTGTTGTAAAGGTGCTGTTTTCGTTTTCAACCCGAACTATATACAGCCCGGCGGGTAAATTTGCTGCATCAATATGGCTGATATTGCCCGGGCCGAACACCTGCACCCCCGATGCATTATATAGCCAAATGTGATTGTCCGTTTGTTGCAGCGCACCCTGTCCGATGTGTATTTTCATGGTGGCGGCATTATACCATACCTTTGTTGTTGCTGTTGGAGTTGGCAGGGTTGTGCCATTGGTGCAATCTACGTTAATAATATAGGTTCCGGTTTCGCAGGTAATTTGGGTGGCGTGGGCACACTCCACTACTATGGTATCGGTGCCGTTAAAATTGGGGTTGGGTATGTATTGCATGGAACTCCACACGCCATCTGTTAAAATGGCGGCGCTGCCGTGGTTGGGCGGGGTTATTATTGACGGTACTACCCATGTGGGGTAGCCCAGTTGCCCTACCAACAGGGTAGAGTCGCAGGTAATGTTGTAGGTTTCGGTAAAAGCATTGTTGTTGGGCACTATGGAAACCACGTAGTAGTTGTGGCTGCAGGTATTCATTTGCTCCCAACCGTTGCAGGTGAAAAACATGGGTGGCGGGGCATCGCCGCAGCCAATTACTTTTATGGTGTCTGTACCCAGGGCAAAAGGCGTGTAAGAAATGCAGTTTTCGCTCAGGTAGTAAATTGCCCCTTGAGCATCGTTATGATATACGCAAACGGTGTATAAATCGGGAATGCAGTTATGCTGCCAGGCCCAGCCTATATTGCCTTCGCAAATGTTGGTGGTTGCACCTATTTCGACAGTATAGTTAACAATAGTAGGCTCAATGGGCGGTATTTCTTCTATTTCAGCCAGGGTTATATATATGGTTCCGTTGGTGCAGGCGCCGTAAATGTCGCAAACGGTATAAATAAAATACTCCTGAAACCCGGTAAACTGGGGGGTGTAGGTCATGTTGCCGTTGGGGTTAAGGGTAAGTGTTCCCGATGCAGGGGGCTGCGAAACGGTAAAAGAGAGGGCATCGCCTTCGGCATCGGTAACGGCGGCGGTTAAATTGTATGATACAGCTTCAAAACTTATTGAGCAAAGTGTAACAGGGGTGGTAACGGGCGGAGTATTGGTTTGTGCTTTAAGCATATTGGGTTGCAGGCAACACAGGGTGCCGGTTATAAGTAGTGCAAAGCAAAGGGGTAAACGGTTTTTCATGATGTGTAGCAGTTTAACAGGTTAATAATATAGGAGAAAATAAATTTTCGGAAAAAAAACAGCATTTTATTCCCTTATTATAAACGGTAAAACAGGCTGAACGGTTGGAGTTTTAAGTTTGTAATACCACAAGTTGGAAAAGGATTAGAAAAAAGTCGGCAAAACGCTAAATTTGCACCCGAAAACCGGTTAAACCAATTGCTATGAGTTTTCTGGCATTTTTTACTGCCCTGTTTTCTGTGGTAAACCCCTTGGGGGCCATACCGCTGTACATTAGCTTATCGCAGCATTTTACCCCGCAGGTGCGCAATGAGCAGGTGCTTAAATCCAGCATTTATGTGGTGGGCATTTTGCTCACCTTTTTGCTGGCCGGGTCGTTTATTTTGCGGTTTTTCAGCATTACCATAGAGGGTATGAGAATTGCCGGCGGGTTAATGATAATACGCTCTGCCTACAACATGCTCGACGGGAATTTTAAAAAGGGCAAGGCCATTAGCAGCAGGGTAGAGCAGGAGGCCATGGTAAAAGAAGATATTTCGTTTTCGCCCATGGCCATGCCTATGCTTGCCGGGCCGGGTTCTATATCGCTTATTATCAGCACCTCGGCAAGTTTAAACCACCCGCAGGAGTATGCCTTTATAATAGGCGCCATTTTGCTGCTTGCAGTATCGGTGTATATTATTTTCCGGTTTTCGCCCCTGTTGTTTGCCCGTTTGGGCGAGGGTGGCATTTCTGCCATGCAGCGCATTATGGGCTTTATTGTGCTAACGGTGGGTATTCAGTTTATTATAAACGGCGTTACCCCGCTGCTTAAAACGCTGCTTAAGGGGTAAACCAACCAACCGGCAGGCAGCATTACCCTTTCTACTCTGCTATAACCAAAGAACCGAAATGGCGCATAATGCCGTCGGAAACCACTACCAGATAACACCCCTTATCGAGGTGAAGCCCGGTTATGTGCATGGTTTTATTGAGTACGGGCGATTTGTTTACCGCCTCGTTTTGGGCATATAACAACGCCCCTTCGAAGTTATATATTTGAAGGCTTAACTGCTGACCAAGCGTTTTGGAAACTTCCACAAAAAAATCGTTTTCGCCTGTTCTGCTGCCTGTTCTAATGTCCAAACTCATGAAACACGCTTATTTAGACTTAAAGGGTATTTTTTTATTGTCATAATAACGCAAAACACAGGCCAATTATTGTCATAGAAGTGCAACGGGTTTAAGGGGCGTCTTTTTCAATAAAATCGAGGTGGAGTCCGTGCAGCAGGCGGTGCAGCAGGGGCGATATCAGTATGGCCGACATGGTTAAAAATGCCAGCCCGCTATACAATGCGTAAACGCCGGCAAATATGCGGCAGCCTTTGCTGAGTTCTTCCATAGGTGTGCCCGGCCCCATGCCGGTTAAAATCATGGAGGCGTTGTAAAAGGCATCAACCCTCGAAATATTTCCGAAATAACTGTACCCGGCCATGCCAATAAGCAGCGAAAAAAGCAATATGGCCGTAGAATAAGAGAAGTAGCGCAAAACCCTAAGCACAAACTCTTTGCGGCTTATTACAGGTTGGTTGCATTGTTCAAAGGGGTAGGGTGGTTTTACCTTTTTCTTGCGGTGGTTGGTCATAATTAAAACAGTTTAAAACAAGGAGGTTTGTTTTCCTTTCAGTTGGGTTTGTTCAAAATCCAGCAGCCAGCGCTTGCGGGGCAGCCCGCCGCCGTAGCCGGTTAAACTGCCCGTGCCGCCTACTACGCGGTGGCAGGGCACTACCAGCCACAGCGGGTTGGCACCGCAGGCAGCGCCTACCGCCCGTGCCGCCTTAGGGGTAAACAACTTTTTGGCAATGTTGCCGTAGGTAGTGGTACGGCCATAGTCAATTTCCTGTAAATATTTCCATACGGCAAGCTGAAAACCGGTTCCCTCCAACTGCAACGGCAGGGTAAAATGCCGCAGTTGTCCGTTAAAATAATCGGTTATTTGTGATTTGCACAGCCACAGGCAATCGGGTTGTTCGGCGGTATCGGGTCCGGCGGTATCATCGGTAAATTTAATAGAGCAGATGCCCGCTGCCGTGGCAGCAATTTGTATGGTTCCAAGCGGGGTAGGCAAACAGGCGCAATACTTCATACCGCAAATTTGGTTAAAAACAGCCTTGTCGCCAAACATTTACCTAACTTTGCACCCTGTTTTGCGGCAAATACCTTCGGGGAACGCGCCGCAAGGGGTACAGCATGTAATTGGGGTAATTTTTGACGAAAACATTCCGGCAAAACAATTTTCCATAAAATTACCCGAAAATACAAAAAAATCATTTCCCGAAAAGAAAAATCAACACCATGAAAGTTTTGATTATTGGCGGCGGCAACATGGGCAATACCTTTGCCGAAAGTTTTTTATCTGCCCACATCATACGTCCTAAAGATTTGCTGATATTGGAAACCAACCCGCAACGCGCCGAATACCTGCGCGAAAGAAACCGCGGCACCATTTACCAAACTCCCGGCAACTACATAAATGAAGCCGATTTGGTGGTGCTGGCCGTTAAACCGCAGGATGCCGAAACGGTTTACCCCGTTTTGCGCCCCTACCTTACCCCCAATACGCTGGTATTGAGCATAATGGCCGGCGTAAGGCTTGAAAGCATTGAAAAAGGATTGGGCATTTCAAAAATTATACGCTCCATGCCCAATTTACCTGCACAGGTGGGTATGGGCATGACCGCATTCACCGCCAAAGAAGAAGTAAGCCGCAAAGAATTAATTGAGGTGCAAAACCTGCTGAGTACCACCGGCAGAGCCATTTATTTTGATGATGAACGCATGATTGATGCCGCAACGGCCATATCGGGCAGCGGGCCGGCTTATGTGTACTACTTCATGAAATATATGATTGAAGCCGCCATGCAACTGGGCTTTTCCGAATCGCAGGCAGAACTGCTGGTTTGGCAAACCTTTGTGGGTGCCATGCAACTGCACAACAAAAGCGCCCTTAGCTGCGATGAGTGGATTAAACGTGTAGCCTCAAAAGGCGGCACTACCGAAGCCGCCCTGCATGTTTTTGAGGGCAGCCACCTGGGCGATGCCATACAAAACGGGGTAATTGCCGCCTTTAAACGCGCCGAAGAATTGGGGAGTTAGCACAAGGATGGAGGAAACAAGGTTTTGCACAACCTACCGTTGCTTCTTCCGTTGTTTTACCTTCTTTCCGCTATCGGTTATTTGCCAGATGGGGTGTATGGCGTTAAGCACCTGCGCATTGTTTTGCAAAATAATTTTTCCTTTACCAAACAACCCGCGCACCACTTCAATACCTTCCCATTTCTGCCCGCAGGAATTGGTAAGCGTACCACCGTCTAAGTGAAGGATTGCCCCTTTTTTTACCACCACCCGCGCCTGTTGAGGCAGCGAAACACGGCAGCAAATACGCAACTTTGCCCGGCGGTGCAATACAATATCGCCATTAAAATCTTTGGCACCCAGCCATGAAACCGAGTCGCCGGCGGCAATATGAATGGTTTCCTCCGGCCGGTAGTTGCACCCAGGCGGTTGCTGCATACGGCGTTGCAAGGTATTGCTGCTGGCAAGGTTCATTTGTACTTTGCCAATCTGGCAGGGTGTCCAGGCATTTTCGTAAGCATTGTAGTCCATTACATTGTTCGATATTTGGTCTTGTTTGTCGGCGGGTGCATCGGGGTAGTTCCAGTAATTGGGGTGTAGCGGAGTATCGTCGCAGCCGTCGTTCAAATTCCAGGTATGCGCCAGCCCCAAAGAGTGCCCCAGTTCGTGGTTAAACAAGCCGGCAATAAAAACGGCCGTTGCCTGCAAGGGGTCGGCTTGGTTGTTAAAGCGGTGTTGGTAATGGTAAAAAGCGCCTATAATTTTTGCCCAGTCGGGTTTACCCACGCCGTTGGTGGTAAATTTATAGGTAGCCGACCCCAAACTATCGGGCGGATGCTCCATAAAAAACACGTTAATTACCTCGCCTTTTCTTACGCCGTAGCGGTCAAACTGGCCGTTGTAAAACAGGCTGAAAGGGCTTCGTTGGGTATTGTCTTTTTTATTGCAGATAAACAGCGTATCGGCATAATGAAAGTAAATGCCGTTGTCGGCAGCTATAGCCGTATCGGGTTGCAATACGTAGCGGTATTGCGTAGGCAACACAGGTGTTTGGTTGCCGGGCGGCAAAAACATGCGCTGGTTGTTGGCTAAGTTGTAGTTTACGCATTTGAGCAGTTCTTCGGTAAAGCGTACAGCATCGGGCCGGCTGAAATTTTGCGTACTGTCGGGGCTGTTCACAAAGTGAAAGTTTACCCGCACATAGCGCATGGGGGTAAATTCGGGATGCAGCGTATCGGGTATATAATTGCGGAAATCGGAGCAAACCGGCGGGCCCGATGCCGGTTTCGGGGTATTTTTACCGGCCGGTATCAGCACAACATCCTGCCGGGTGGCAAAACCGTTTTGCAAAATGCGGCAGCCATTCAGGGCAAACAGGCAAAAGAGGGCAAAAACAAAGTCAATAAAAGTTAAACGCATGTAAAAAAGAACATTGAATCACACTAATTGCCATAAAGAACTGTAATTTTGTGTTTAAATCAGCATTCTGTCATTAAATTAAACCGAAAAAAACATGAAACAGTGGGTAATACTACCGCTTTTGGTACTTGTTGTAACCTTTGCCGCCTGCAACAGTGCAGACAGCGCCAAAAAGAACATGCAAAAAAATATTGTCAGCGCCGAAAGTGCATTTGTTAAAGATGGCAATGTCGCAACTTTCGACCCCAAAGTGGCGCAAACTGCCCTTGAGTCTTACGAAGCCTACGCCGCCGCTTATCCCGATGATACGCTTTCTGCCCAATACCTGTTTAAAGCCGGCGAAATGTACCGCTCACTGCGCCAGTTCGACAAGGCCATTGCCACCTATGAACGCATTTTAAAAGACTACAACAGCTACTCAAAAGCGCCCCACAGTTTGTTTTTAATGGGTTTTACCTACGAAAACGACCTGAAAGACCAGGAAAAGGCTAAGCAAAAATACGAAGAATTTATGAAATTATACCCCAACCACGAGTTGGCTGATGACGTGCAGTTTTCGCTTGCCAACTTAGGTAAAAGCCCCGATGAAATTATAAAAGCCTTTGCCGAGAAAAACAACCTGCCACAGGGCGGCGCAAAACCCGATGCCGGCGCTAATAAGGCAGATGTAAAAGCTGCAGAAAACACTAAACAGCCCGAAAGCGCAACAAAACCCGCTGCCGGAACCAAAAAATAGCCCTATGGCTGTTATTGTTTCGGTAATAGGCTGTGGTTGGCTGGGTTTTCCGCTGGCGCAGCAATTGCTGGCGCAGGGGTATGTGGTAAAGGGTTCTACCACTACTGCTGCAAAACTGCCGGTATTGCAACAAGCCGGTATAGATGCGCACTTGTTGCAACTTAACCCCTTGCCGCAGGGCAACTTGCCCGCGCTTTTGGCGGCGGCCAATGTGCTGGTGGTAAATATACCGCCTGCCTCAAAACAATTTGCCAACCATACCGAAACCCGGTACTTGCAGCAAATGCAGGCGCTGTATGCGGCAGCGGCAGCATCTGCCGTTCAAAGGGTGGTTTTGGTAAGTTCCACATCGGTATATGCGCCATTAAACAGGCAGGTGGCAGAAGAAGATTCCGCATTGGGTACACCCGAAACAGCGGCCGGCAGAGCGCTTCGCTCCGTTGAGCAGTTGTGGAAGCAACCCCACCGCTTTACCACCACCATACTGCGCATGGCCGGTTTGGCCGGCGGCAGCAGGCATCCGGGGCGTTTTTTGGCGGGCAGGGTAAATGTGCCCAACGGCAATGCGCCGGTAAATCTGGTACATCTCAATGATTGTATTGATGTAATTTGCCAGGTACTTCGGCAAAACTGCCCACACACCGTTTTTAACGTTTGCGCCGATGAACACCCCACCCGAAGGCAGTTTTATACCTTTGCCGCAGAACAACTGCACCTGTCGCCACCCCAATTTCTGCCCTCCGGTACCGATACCGAACCCGCCGGAAACTATATCCTTAACAACCGCCTGAAACAACAACTGCAATACCGGTTTTTATACCCCAACCCCATGCAGTTTGCCTACACCCCGCCCACCGCCGAAACCTGAATGTTGCAACTTTTCTACCGGTACACCATTGACACAAAGCGGCCGTTTAAAAAAGCAGAAGGGTCAATCTGGCTTTGCAAAATCAAACCCTGGTAATTGTTGAGCAACAGCAAGCGGGCGGTTTCTGCCAATGCCGAAGCGGTGGTGGATTGTATGGCGCGCAGGGTTTTATTGCCCACGGCAAAGGGTAAAATGCGGTACGATTGCTCTATGAGGTGCAATTGCCCGCGCTGGTCTTTTCCTTGTACCGATACATAAATAACCACCACATCATCTTCCAGCGCAGGTATGGTTTGCAGCATCGCAGCCTGCAGCAGTTGGGTTTTGTTGGCGGCGGCGGCATCAAAACCGGCTAAGGTTTGTTCAACCCAGCCATAATGCCCCGGATAACGAAGGGTTTTATAATCGAGCAACCGGGTTTTATTTGCCAGAGCATCGGGTAAATTGGCAGCGCCGCCCGATGTAAGGGCTTCTTCGTACCAAATGCCGTCTATAGCTACCGCTCTCCGTTCCGATAAAGAGGGCAATACCGTTTTTTGATAGTTGCTGACAACAACTGCCGGCTCAATGTATTCGGTGGCCACGCCAATGGGGCTCCACGTAAAACCGTAATAAGCGGGCGGCATGGCATGTTTGGTAAGCGCACCCACTTTCATGGCAATGGAATCAACCTGTTCTACGCCAAACTTTTGGCAGAAAGTGGTAAACAGTTTCATGGCCAACACATTTACAAAACCGGGCGCCAGGCCGGTTTGCAGCACAAAGCCCGTTTTTGCCTCTTTTGCAATGGCACTCACCGCTTCGGTGGCTTTTACGTACTCGGTAAGATTGGCGTAGTGCAGCCCGTATTGTGCCGCAAGTGATGCAATTCGGGCCGCCTGACTGCCCGGTAAACAATCCAGTACAATATGCCCTTGTTTAAAAATTTCGAGCATTTGGGGGCTGTTTTCGGCAGCGGGCATTAAAAACGGCTGCACGGTTCCGCTTTTATCAGAACCTTCGGTTATCCACTGGGCAGCTTTGCGGGCATTTTCTTCAAACTGGTCGCCCAAATACAGATGCACGCCAAAATCGGCAAATTCCCGCAGCAGCAACCCGGCGGCGCTGCCAATGCCGCCGGCGCCGGCAATAATAATGTTAAATTGCTTGTTCATAAACAGCGTTTAGGAGGTAAAAAAACTGCCTGCCCCGTTTTTTTGCTACCTTTGAGGCATACTTTCTAAAATAGAAACCCCATTTCAGATGTATAAGTTCTTTACTTTTTTAGTATTCACTCTGTTTTGTTTCGGCAATTGTTCTGAAGGAAAAAAATTGCCCGATACGCAACCGGCAACAGGTAAAACCGCCGGCATTGTGGCCTTTTACAACGTAGAAAACCTGTTTGATACCGAAAACGACCCCAACATAAGCGACGAAGAATTTTTACCCGGCAGCAAGCAGGAGTGGACCCCCGACCGCTATCAGGTAAAACTGGCTAAATTGGCGCAGGTGCTCGACAGCGTTGGGCAGGGTAGCCTGCCGGCGCTTACAGGACTTGCCGAAATAGAAAACGAAAAAGTGCTGAAAGACCTGCTGGTAAAGGCTAAAGCACAGCAAACACATGCCATTGTACATTACAACTCGCCCGACCAACGGGGTATTGACGTAGCATTGCTCTATAACAAAAGCCTGTTTACCCCCGTACAGTCAGAACCCTTAAAAGTAGTGTTTGATTTTGACCCCAAAATTACCACCCGCGATATTTTGTATGTTAACGGCACTTTTAAGGGCGAAACCCTGCACCTGCTGGTAAACCACTGGCCCTCGCGCCGCGATGGTGAAAAGGAAAGCGAACCGAAACGCATGGCCGCCGCCGCCGTTGCCCGAAAAAAATTAGACCAGATTTTTGCCGCCAACCCCAAAGCAAAGGTTATTTTAATGGGCGATTTTAACGATGAACCGCACAATAACAGCATTACCAAAGGCCTGCAGGCACAAATAACACCACCCGCCGCCGCCTTGCCCGATAATGCCCTGTACGACCTGATGGGCAAACTGGAAACAAACGGGCAGGGAAGCTACAACCACCAGGGTGATTGGAACATGTTGGACCAGTTTATTGTATCGGGCGCATTGCTCAATGCAGCCAAAGGGTTGCGGTTGGGCTATGACGATGCCCGCATTTACAATGCCGATTGGATTATGTACACCAACAGCAACGGACAAAAAATGCCCAACAAAACCTATGGCGGCACCAAATATTACGGCGGCTACAGCGACCACCTGCCGGTGTACCTTAGGTTAAGGCATTAAAAACCCCAATGCACGTGCCTGCATTTTTACTAAAACTCTTTGGCAGGCTAAAGCATTGCCACAAAAGCACTAAGGCTTCGGGTTACACAAAGTTCCTCATCATGCCGGGGCAAAAATCAGAAAAATAACTTTGTGCTACTCTGCGAAACCCTTTGCGTTCTTTGCGGTAAACAGCCGGGTTACCGGGAAAAAGCAGGCGGTAAATGGCTGCAAAGGGTTTGGTTAAGTTTTTACAGGCTGTTAAAGCTGATACCTATCTGGAATGGGGTAATATCGGGGCCTTTGTCTTTTTCAAACAGTTTAGACAGGGAGTAATAGCCAAAAAGGTTTATATTGGCATAGCCTGCCCGGGCAGTAACGCCATACCTGAAACGGTTCATGTTGGGTATGAGTTTGGTTTTTACAAACACTTCGTTTCCGGAGCCGGCAAGGTCGGTGCCGCGGTATTTGGTGTGCGCATCAAGGCGGTAGCCGGCACGTGCGCCAATGGCAAATTTTATCCGTTTGTTAGATTTGTTGGGGTTGGTACGGAAACGCAGTTCAAAGGCAGCATCTAAAAAAGTAGTGCTGAGTTTGTTTTTCTTGCGGTCTAAACTTACCGAGTCGGTGCCGCTCAACACTTTGTCGGGCAGGGGCAACATTTGGGTAACATCGTTGGCATCTAAGGTAAAATAGCCGTTGTGGTAATAGTTGGAGCAAGAAAAGCCGGCGCCCGGAGCTATGCTCACATTGTCGTCAATAACCGGCACATCATACATAAAGTAAAAATTAATGCCCCGGTTGTACCACCGCAGTTTAATGTCATCGGGTTTTTCCAGCCAGTTGTCGTGTGCAAGTTCAATAATAAGGCGGTCTTTCGAGCCTTTGAGCTTGCTTTTTGCTGCTTCGCCCTGTGCAAAAGCAGTTGCGGGTAAGGAAAGCAGGATAATTAACAGCAGCAAGATGTTGTTTTTCATGTTAAGATTTTTTTCAAAATTATTAAATAACGCGGGTTGCAATGCCAAGGTGTAAGGTAGTGTGTGGCGATGCGCGGCCAAATTATGGAATATTTTTGGCTTACCCGAAACTTTTTAACCATACCCGAAAGAAAAAAAACCACAAAAGCATGTTTTTTGCCTTCGTGGTTTTTAACAAAAGGTTCTTTTTATTTTTTAGAACAGAATGCCTACGCGCAGGCCGGCAAAAGATTTGCGAATTTTTGCATCACCATTGTCTTTACCAATATCCAGCAAGCCGTTGTCGATATGAAAAGCGGCAAAAGCGCTGGTTTTATCGGCAATTTCAAATTCGGTGCCGGCATTTACGGTTAAAGACAGGTTAAACAAACCATAACCGTCTTTTGCATCAATATCATCTACTTTTCTTTGTACGGCTATGCCGGGGGTAAAACCCACCTGCCCGTAGGGGGTAAACTTGCCAAACTGGTTGGTTTTTAGTTTAAGCGTTAGCGGAATGTTTACATACGTAAGTTTAGTGGTTACTTCACCCAATAAGGTTTCCGATTTTGCACCTCCGTGTTCGGCAAAAATGCCGGTAGAGAGGGCGTAGCGGTCGGCAAACCCAAGGTCAACGGTAAGGCCGTAGTTTACCCCAATTTTGTTGTAGCCTTCGGTGTTTCCCTGTCCGTCGTCAAATTTCATCCAGCTAATGCCGGGCGTAACAGATAAACCCAAGCGTACATTTTGCGCTTTGAGGTTGGCAAGCGCACCGGTTGCCAATAACAATGCTGCCCATACAAGAAGTTGCTTTTTCATGTTTAAATGTAATTTTGGTTAAATTTACAAGTTATGCTTTTATAAAACTGTATGTTGTAAGTAAAGGTTACCTTTTGTTTCAGGCTGTTGTTTGCCTGTAACGGCGGTAAATATCGGGTTATTTTTAGACTAAGCGCCGGTTTTTGGTCACATTGCGCGAAATTGTTTTCGGGACACATTTTGCTGCATACAGCCGATGCTGTAATTTTTTATCAAAAAATCCAACAAATAAGGCCGGTTTGGTTGTTGTAAACTAAATGCCATGAAATTAACCGATACCATACTGCTTGCCTTTAATGCCATACGGGGCAATGTGCTGCGCATGGCATTAACCTGCCTCATTATTGCCTTTGGCATTATGGCGCTGGTAGGCATATTAACCGCCGTAGATGGCATACAAGCCTCGCTCAGCAGTAATTTTGCCACTATGGGCGCCAACAATTTCGACATAAGGAAAAAAGGAACCGGCATACAGGTGGGGCACCGCGGCAGGCGGCCAAAAGAGTTTAAACCCATTGACATAAATCAGGCGCTCGATTTTAAAGAGCAGTTTACCTACCCGGTAACTACCTGTATTTCACTTAACGCCGCTTTTGCCGCTACCATAAAGTACCAGTCAGAAAAAACCAACCCCAATATTTCCATTACCGGCGCCGATGCCGATTACCTGAGTGTGGCAGGTTTAAACCTGGAATACGGGCGCAATTTTACCGAACAGGAAGTATTGAGTGGCCGCAACCTGCTTATTTTAGGCAACGGCATAGCGGTAAAGTTGTTTAAAAAACCGCAAAATGCCATAGACAAGGTAGTATCGGTAGATAACCGCAAATATATTGTTGCCGGGGTGCTGGAAACCAAAGGCGCCAGCAGCATTTTCAGCAGCGATAATTTGGCCATTATTCCGCTTATGAATGCCCGTTCGGTTTATGCCACTGCTGAAAGTACCTATATTATTACCGTAAGTGTAAACGATGCCTACCAAATAGAAGAGGCAATAGCCGAAGCTACCGGGTTAATGCGCAGCCTGCGCAAACTGCGCCTTGCCGAGGACGATGATTTTGAAATCTCGAAAAGCGATAAATTGGCCAGCATTCTCATAGACCAGTCGGAGTACGTTACCACTGCTGCCACGGTTATAGGGGTTATTACCTTGCTGGGCGGCGCCATTGGGTTAATGAACATTATGCTGGTTTCGGTAGCCGAGCGCATACGCGAAATTGGCATCAGCAAAGCATTGGGCGCTACCCGGAGTACGGTTATTATCCAATTTCTGGTAGAAGCCATTGTAATTTGCCAGATAGGCGGCGTTTTGGGCGTATTGCTGGGTATTTTGGCCGGCAACGGCGTGTCATTGCTCATTAAGGGGCCTTTTATTATTCCTTGGTTGTGGATGCTGGGTGGTATTGCCATTTGTTTTGTGGTTGGCATTGTTTCGGGGTTGTACCCGGCTATTAAAGCTTCGCGGGTTGACCCCATAGAAGCATTGCGATACGAATAAGTTTTGGTAAAACATTAGTAATACGCCGGGCAGCATAAAATTATTGGGTTATTGATTAACTTTGCCACATGGAAATGTCCGGCAGTTCGTAAAGCATGACCGAAAAAAAAGCAAAATACAAGGGTGGATTTAGTCCGGACAAATTTGAAAGTCTGATAACAACAACCGGTTTTATGTTGATGTTTACCATAACTTTTTGCACTTTCGGAATGGCGAAAAAACCCTGGCAACCAAAACCCCTGCAAAATAAGCCTGCAACGCTAATTTTAACTCCAACCTTACGTTTAAAAACATCATCATCTTCATTTTTATGCTGCCTGCTTTAGAAGAAAGATACAACAGATTAACCGCCGCCTGGCACGAGTACCGCCGCATTATTGGAAATGCCACTGTTGAACAGCGCAACTTTAAACCTGCCCCCGGTAAATGGTGTATGTTGCAGGTTGCCCAGCATGTAATGGCATCGGAAGCCGGCACCCTGCGCTTCTTTAACAAATACCCGCCTATTAAAACAGGTTTGGCAGGGCATATTTCGGGCATCATCCGCTCTTTGGGGCTTACTATTGCCCTTAAACTGCCCTTAAAATACAAAGCCCCCAAAGTACCCGACCTTAACCCCGAAACAGCCATACCCTGGGAAGAAACAGAACCCGAATGGGTTAAAATAAGGGCAGCGTTAGACAACTACTTCAACAATTTTCCGGCCGAAAAAACCGCATTTATTGTTTTTAAACACCCCGTTGGCGGAAAATTCAACATTTCGCAAACGCTCGATTTTTTGCTGGAACACATTAATCACCATCTGCTGCAACTGCAACGCATACAACAAACCCAAGGGTATCCGACAGCCCGGTAGCATTGCCCCCAACTTACTGCTTACCGCTTGTTTTGCTATGGCAACCCAAACTCCGGCATAAAAATGCCACCAAAGCAATTCGGCATTGCTTTAATACCATAGCGCCTTGTGCCGGTAGCGGCTGTAGCATAAAAAGCGCCAAATTTAGGGGGTTTTTGTTGTAGCCGGAGAAAATTGTACTGCGTTGTTGCAAAGCTATTTGAACCACAACCAAATTTTTTTTTTATCTTTAGCAAAATTTCTGCTTTAATTTTAGGCATCTTTTTAACTTTACATTTACTTTACAAAAAATGGCGGCAAACAACCCTTGCTTAACAGTTTGGGCATTTTTTTGAAACAATGCATTCGACAATTAACACAAACCAGACACATCACACTTTTAAAATTAACATCAACTAACTTAAAAAAAAGTTCCTATGTCAAAACTCTACTTTTTATTGCAGCGCACTGTGCTGCTCTTTTCTTTGGCGCTTGTTTGCTGTATGGCTATGCAGCAAAGTGTACATGCGCAATGTTTTACGGCAACGTATGGCTTGTATCCATCTGCCACCTTTACACCTACCTGTACGGGTGCTGCTCAGAGTATTACCACCTGCGGTTACGCCGGCGAGTATTCAAATGTTAACGTGGTAAGCGGTAACATTTACACCTTCAGCAGTTCGGTAGCTACTTATTACATAACAATAAGCAATACAGCAGGTACCATTGCCTACGCCTTTGGCACTACCCCGGTTACTTGGACAGCTACTTTTACCGGCACTGTTCGTTTCTACACCCATACAAATAGCGCCTGTGGCGAAGCAACGGGCTGTACTTTGCGAAATGTGGCATGTACTGCGCCTCCGGCCGGTTGTTTAACGGCAACGTATGGCTTGTATCCATCTGCTACCTTTACACCTACCTGTACGGGTGCTGCTCAGAGTATTACCACCTGTGGTTATGCCGGCGAGTATTCAAATGTTAACGTGGTAAGCGGTAACTCTTATACCTTCAGCAGTTCGGTAGCTACTTATTACATAACAATAAGCAATGCCGCAGGCACTGTAGTGCTTGCCAGTGGCGTTACCCCTGTTACCTGGGTGGCCAATACTACCGGCACTGTTCGTTTCTACACCCATACAAATAGTGCCTGTGGCGAAGCAACGGGCTGTACCACCCGAAGCGTGGCATGTACTGCGCCTCCGGCCGGTTGTTTAACGGCAACGTTTGGCTTGTGGCCATCTGCCACCTATACACCCACCTGTAACGGTACTACCCAGGCTATTACTACAATAGGGTATGCCAGCGAGTACTCCAATGTGGCTGTTACTACCGGCAACTCCTATACTTTCAGTTGTTCTAATGCTACTTACTATATTACCATCGGCGATGCAGCAGGCACCCTTGTTTATGCCAACGGCACTACGCCGGTAACCTGGGTGGCTACCATTACCGGCACCGTGCGCTTTTATACCCATACATCGGGTCCGCCTACTTGCGGAGCCTCTACAACCTCAATTACCCGAAGCGTGGCTTGTTCAGCGCCGCCCCCCTGTTTAACGGCAACCTATGGCTTATATCCATCTGCTACTTTTAACCCCACCTGTACGGGTACTGCAGAGGCTATTACCACCTGTGCCTACGCCAGCGAGTATTCTAATGTAAACGTAACCAGCGGCAGCACTTACACTTTCAGCAGTTCGACACCAACGTATTTTATTACCATCAGCGATGCTGCCGGTACCATTGCCTATGCCAGTGGCACTACGCCTGTAACCTGGACGGCTACCATTACCGGCACTGTGCGCTTTTATACCCACGCATCGGGCCCGCCCACTTGCGGAGCACTTACAGGCTGCACCACCCGTAGCGTGGCTTGTACCTCGCCTTGTAACTCGCCTGCAGGGGTTACCGTTACCGGCGTAACCAGCAATGCTGCTACTGTTAACTGGACCTGCACGGGCTGTACCGGCACGTTTATAGTAGAATACGGGCCGGCGGCCACTTTTACCACCCCCGGCACCGGCGCAACTGCCGGCGTGGGCGGCACGGTTATTAACCCGGCTACTTCGCCCCAAGCTTTAACAGGGCTTACTCCCGGCACCCAATACCGCGTATTTGTACGCCAAAACTGCGGCGCACCCGGCTTTAGCGGTAATACCGTTGCCGTATTATTTACTACCGTGCCACTAAACGACCTCTGCGCCAACGCCATACCGCTTAGCTGCGGCGGCGCACCTGTTACCGGCACTACCGGCGGCGCTACCATAGATGCCGTGGGCACTTGCGGTACTACCCTTGGCACCGCCGGTGGTGTATGGTACACCATTGTGGGCGCAGGTACCGATATTACCGTTAATACTTGCTCCGGTACTACTTATGATAGCGAAATTGGCGTATTTACCGGCTCCTGCGGCGCTCTTACCTGCGTTGCCGGCAATGACGATTTCTGCGGGCTGCAATCTTCGGTTACCTTCAGCACCACCTTGGGTACTACCTATTATATATTGGTAACCGGCTTTGGCACCGCTACCGGACCCTTTACCCTTACCTACACCTGTGCGCCACCTGTTAATGACAATTGCGCCAGTGCATTGCCCATTACCTGCGGCGGTTCGGTTTCCGGACAAACCATTACCGCCACCGCCGATGCTGCAGCAGGAACCTGCGTTACCCCCTTAAACACTGCTCCCGGCGTGTGGTATTCTTTTGTAGGCAACGGCAGTTTTGTTACCGCCACTACCTGTAATGCCGCCACCACGTTCGATACCAAATTGGGCGTATTTACCGGCACCTGTGCCGCCCCCGTTTGCCTGACCGGCAATGATGATGATGTGAGTTGTGGTTTCGCTTTCCGCTCAACGGTTTCGTTCTGTGCAGCGCCGGGCGTTACCTACCGCATTTTTGTTACCGGTTTCAGTACTGCTACCGGTGTATTCCAGCTTAATCTTAGCTGTACGCCACCCATGTCTGTAAATGCCGGCTCCGATGTTACCATTTGCCAGGGAACCAGCACTGTAATTGGCGGAGCGCCCACTGCAACCGGCGGCAACCCGCCCTATACCTACCTTTGGTCGCCTTCGGGCAGTTTAG
>MTCR01000130.1 GCA_002212725.1 Sphingobacteriales bacterium TSM_CSM
CTCTGTGACACTTTCTGTACCATAGGAGTTGCCCCTTATGGCCCCACCTGTTAGGAGGTGTGGCGCTCTGTGTCGCCCGGACTTTCCTCCTGCGGCTTCTATTTGCTGACGTTCCTGTTCAATTAAGAGTTGTGCGGCTTCATTTTGCTGACGTTCCTGTTCAATTAAGAGTTTAGCCAGTTTGTTTTCGGCTTCTAATTTTCGAATGGTAAGTTCCATTTCGGTAAGTTCGTCAATGAGGGTGTCTTCCATATCCATTTTTTGTTTTACTTGTTTATTCTGAATGGCTTTTTGCAGTTTTCTGATGATGGGGCGAAATTTTTCGGGAAATTCTTCTTCTTTAATATTCAAAATGTGTCGTCGGGCATCTATGGCTTTGCTTTGGTCAAACACACTCAGCAATATTTCAAGGTCGTTTCGGCGTTGTGGAGTTAAAAATGGAATTTGTATAATGTAACTGTCGTGGGTTAGGCTTTCAATAAAAACTTCTTTTTGCTGAATTGGTTCGTTAGTTATCAAGTCAACATAAACCCGCTTTACCCCTATGGCGCAGGCTGTTGTTGCATCGAGTTTATGACCCAGAAAGTAGATGCTTATTATGGGTATGCCCGTTGTTCGCAGCCTGCCGCCGGTTAGCACTTTGTGCGCATTTTCATTGCTGGCATATTGGCTGCTCAGGTATTTCCTGAACCTTAGATTGTCTGTTGGGAATTTTGTTTTTTGGATTTCTATAATAACCGTTTTTATACCCTGCGGAGTTCTGATTTTAGCTGAAAAATCGAGGCGGTAAACGGTTAAACTCAACGAAACAGGAGGTGTTTCCTGATCTCCCGAATTTTCGGTTTTTTTTTCGTTCTGCTGTAAATTACCCGATACTTCAAGTGGTCTCAACTCCAGTTCTTCAATTTCTTCGTTTATAATGGAAGAAATGATTAACCGGGCAATTTTATTATCGTCCATTAAATATTTAAACACTACATCATAAATGGGATTAGCTATTCGCATATTCAGCAAGGCTAAGGTAACAGATCTTTTGTACAAAGGTACAACAATTACACAAATGCCGGCTAATATCAGGGCAAAGCATACTTTTGCCGGCATACCTGTCAGTGGGGTAAAGAAAACTCATTTTCGAGGTACAACAGTTGCTTGTTATCGGTCATCCAACGCAACACTTTCAGCACTTCGTCCTCCTTATATGCCGATAAGCCGGAAACCAAAGCACTCAAAGTTTGATTGCCACCGGTTAGTTGTTTTTTTATCATGCTTGCAATGAGTTCTGCCCTGCTTTCGGCCATGGCTAATTTTTTCTTTTGCAGGCACACATCACATACGTCACAGGAAGGGCTGTCTAACTCGCCAAAATAGGACACCAATTGCTGACTTCGGCACATGAGCGCATTCCGGGCATATTTGGCTACCTCTTGTATGTTGCCCTGCCGTACTTTTTTTCTGAAATTAATGAGTTTGGCATCAATTTGCAGGTTTTCGGCTGGCACCCGGCTAAGGGTAAATACCAGTTGGGGTTTATCGGTTTGCGGCACATAGTCAATTACCTGGTTTCGGTGCATTACTGTTAAGGCGTTACGAACATACTCAACCGTGGTTTTAAGATTACGTGCCAGTTGTGTTTCGCTTATTTCAGTATAGTGGTCAAACACGCCCCCATAGGTTCGCAATATTCCTTTTAAATAGGGTTCTAAGCGGGGATTGGTTACCTGTACTTCGTACAATTGTTCTTTATTCATTTTCACCAGCAGCCTCGATGGCAGCAACAGGGCATCGTTATAGGCAAGATACCCGTTTTCCTCCAGCACTTTGAGCGAATAGAACAATTGCGGGGCCGGTATTTTGGCCGTTTCCAGAAAATGGTGCACATCTAAGTCGAAGCTTTGCCCTGCTGCTGTACCAATAGCTATTTGTAAATAGGAACATAGCAAATGGTAAGTTTGCCGTACCTGCTCTATGGGAGGAAAGCTTTTTTTCAGGTTTTCTTCCAGTGAGGCAATATCTTCATTGTTGTAAAGCAATACAGCATAGCTTTTTTTCTCATCGCGCCCGGCGCGCCCGGCTTCCTGGTAATAAGCTTCCAGGCTTTCGGGCAAATCCAGGTGTATTACTACACGTACATCGGGTTTATCAATGCCCATGCCAAAAGCATTGGTGCACACCATTACCCGAATAAGGTCTTTTATCCACCGGTCTTGCTTGTTGCTACGGGTTTGCGGGTCTAAGCCGGCATGGTAAAAATCGGCGCCAATGCCTTGTTTTTTAAGGGCTTCGGCAATATTTTGGGTTTCTTTACGACTTCTCACATACACTATACCGCAGCCGGGCACGTTTTGCAAAATGGTAATCAGTTTTTTGAGCTTATCCTCTTCCCTGAAAACCGAATAGGACAGATTGGCACGGGTAAAACTTTTTTGAAATACAGCCGATGCCTGTTTGCGAAAGTGCAGTTTTTCCTGAATGTCGGCTTTTACCTTATTGGTGGCTGTAGCCGTAAGGGCTAAAACAGGCACATCGGGCAATTTTTCCCGAATTTGGGCAATTTGCAGGTATGCCGGCCTGAAATCGTACCCCCATTGCGATATGCAATGTGCTTCGTCAATGGCAATAAGGTTAATATTTAATTGCGATAACCGGACTAAAAACTGTTCGGTTTGCAATCTTTCGGGGGAAACGTATAAAAATTTGGTTTGCCCGAAAGCACAATTATCCAAATTGCGGGCAATTTCGTAGCCGCTCATACCCGAATAAATGGCCGATGCCTTAATATTGCGCCTTTGAAGGTTATACACCTGGTCTTTCATAAGTGCAATAAGTGGCGATACTACCAAACACAAGCCCTCTTTTGCCAAACCCGGCACCTGAAAGCAAATTGATTTTCCGCCACCGGTTGGCAACAGGGCAAGAGTATCTTTTCCGCCTAGTACCGATTTTATAATGTCTTCCTGCAACGGCCTGAATGCCGCATACCCCCAAAATTTTTCCAATATTTCATGTATGGTCATTCCCGGCAAACTAATTTTAGCTCAAATTGGCTATATACAACTAAATATAACATGCAACTTTACCCTATCTGAAAAATATACACGGCTAAACAATCATTTTAGGGTCAAAATAAGTTCATTTCAAATTATTTTTTGCAATTTTGCCCCAAATATACCATTTCAATAAACGCAAAACCATTAAACCATATAATTTTATGAGTAATTTTTTACGCACTGCAATTACCGTGCTCATATTGCTGGTTACCTCAGCGGCATTCACCCCGGCCTTTGCCCAGTTAGAAGTAAACGGTTCTGTTTCGGCCGAAGAACTGGCTCAACTGCTGGTTGGCGAAGGGGTAGTCATCAGCAACGTTGATTTAAACTGCCCCGATGGCGCTTTTGGCAGCTTTAATGGGGTAAACTCCAACCTCGGCCTTGGATCGGGCATTCTGCTTACCTCCGGCAACATTGACAATGCCGTTGGACCCAATGATTCGGGCGGGGCTTCCACCTCCTTGGGCACTCCCGGCGACCCCGATTTAGACCTTATTACCGCCGGCGGCACCAACGATGCCTGTGTACTGGAGTTTGATTTCATTCCCTTTGATGATGAACTGACGTTTAACTATGTGTTTGGCTCGGAAGAGTACTTAGAGTATGTGGGCAGTTTTAACGACGGTTTTGCTCTCTTAATCAGCGGTCCGGGTATTGTTGGGCAGCAAAACATAGCGCTTATACCCGGCACGCCTACTCCGGTAACCATAAACAATGTAAACGATGTGGCAAACAGCGCCTACTATGTAAATAATGGCTCCGGTTCGCCGGTAGATCCCGAATCTACCGTTCAATATGATGGTTTTACCGTTGTTTTAACGGCAACAGCCACGGTTATTCCCTGCCAAACCTACCACCTGAAAATTGCCGTAGCCGATGCGCTTGATACAGCGCTCGATTCGGGGGTTTTCATTGAAGAGGGCAGTTTAAGCACCAACTTTATTTCTGTTGAGGCTTCTGCCGTATCACTTACCGTTGCAGGGCTTGAAACCGCCGTTGAAGGTTGCGTTAATGGTGTGGTTACTTTTATTGCCAGCGAACCCTTAGACGAAGACGCCAACCTTACCTTCAGCTTGGCCGGCTCTGCTCAGGAAGGCGTTGATTATGCACCGGTAAACACCAGTTTTACCATACCCGCCGGCACCACCACATTTTCTGTACCTATTGAAGTACTGGAAGACGGCATATCCGACAGCGATAATCTGGAAGTGGTTTTCGCCCTGAATTTCGCCTGCGATACCATTGTGCAAACCGCATCCTTAAACATTGCCGATGTATTGCCGCTTACGGTATCTCCCAATATTACCCTTTCGCCCGGACAAAGCACCACCCTTTCGGTTAGCGGCGGAATACCCGATGTACCGGGTGTTGACCCCGCTTCGGGTACTTATACATGGTCGCCTGCAACAGGGTTAAGCAGCGCCACCTCGGCAAACCCCACCTGTACCCCCATCCAAACCACCACTTATACCGTAACCTCTGTATTGGGTGATTGCACCTACTCACAGCAGGTAACCGTTACCGTACAAAGCTGCGACCCCGCAACCGACGGACAAGCCGGTATTATAAGTACCGATGCAGACTATGTATGCTCCGGCAATGTATTGACCGCTACCGCAGTAGGTGCCGTACTGAACGTGGTTGACGGCGTACCCGACGTGCTTGCCTACGCCCTGCACAACAGTCCCGATGGCGATATAACCATGCCCGGATTTACCATTTATGATGCTAATTCTACCGGCATATTCAGTAATGATGGCGCTTACCTTACCAATACCACGCTCTACATCTCTTCTATTGTTGCAGATGACGACGGAACAGGCTTCCCCGATTTGGCAGACCCCTGTATTTCGGTTAGCCCGGGCTATCCCGTAGTATTCCTCACCCCGGTTCAAATTGTGGTAAACGAAGCCTGCGATTGGATGGTTGGCGATTACCATGTTACCATTGCCATCTTTGGCGGCTACCCCGCGTTTAACCCCGGCAGCGCTTACAACGTTTCGGGCGATTTCTTCGGCTCACTTGCATTGGGCGAAAACGTGGAAATCATTTTCCCCGAAGGTTCAACCACCAGCTATGCATTCTTTGTTTCCGATGCCGCCGGCTGCGGCGACCAGGCTATAAACGAAGAATTTGTTTGTTACAAAACCCCGGTTGAACTGCTTAACTATACCGGCAAAGTTTTACCCGAAGGCAACCAGCTTAACTGGGCTACTGCTACCGAAACCGATAATGATTACTTTACCCTGGAACGCTCTGCCGATGGCAACAATTTTACTGCCATTGCCACCATTGATGGTGCAGGTACTACCATTTCGGCTGTAAGCTATACCTATTTAGACCGCAACGCACCCAATGGCGTAAGCTACTACCGCCTCAGCCAAACCGATTTTAACGGACAAACCAAAGTAGCCGGCATTGTATCGCTTAACCGAACCGGCAACAACAAGCCGCTTGCATTTAACTATGTAGCGCCGGTACCGGTAATTGATGTGGCCAACATTGCCTTTACCACTGCAGCCACCGGGCAGTACAGCCTCAAAGTATTTGATGTTACCGGGCGCTTAGTTTACCAATTACCCATAGATGCCAACAGCGGTAACAATACGGTTACTGTTGATATGAGCACTGCAAGCGCCGGTGTGTATTTTGTTACCTTAACCAACGGCACAGATATGGTTAGCACAAAACTGGTTAAAAAATAGTCCCGTTTTGTGTAAACAACCAATCCCCGAACCGAAGCGTTGTCTCCGGTTCGGGGATTGTTCATTTCTATCGTTTTAACTTACGCTTCATGAAACCTTTTTGCTGCCAAATAGCATATAACTCTGAGCAATACCGCCAAACCATACAACTTCGCGATGAAATTTTGCGCAAACCGCTGCACCTGCAATTCACCGAAGAACAGTTAGCTGCCGAAGCCGAACAGATTCATCTTGCCTGTTTTGACTCTGAAACGGGGCAATTACTGGCCTGCCTTGTATTGGTACCCGAAGCAAACCCGAAAATAAAAATGCGCCAGGTGGCAGTAGCTGCCAACATGCAACGGCAAGGCATAGGGCAACAATTGATTGCGTTTGCTGAAAAGTGGGCAGTGCAGGCAGGTTTTGGTACCATGTATTGCCATGCCAGAGATACAGCAGTGCCTTTTTATCTTAAACTTGGTTACTGTATCGCGGGTAATCCTTTTACAGAGGTTACCATACCTCATTATTACATGGAAAAACAATTGGTCTGACGCCTTAAAAAAAACAAGGGATAAAGCGCTATGGCTTTACCCCTTGTTTTTCTGTAACCAAGCAGGCAATTATTCTATTTTCTCGCCGTCTTTATATGTGTACTCAATGGTTACATTGCCCTGTTGGTCATACCATTTTGCAACACCATCGCGTTTTCCGTTTTTAAAGTTGCCTTCTTCCTGTACTTTACCGTCGTCGTAAAAAAGTTTTCGCTCACCGTCTAATTTGCCGTTGACGTAGTTAGCTTCTTCCTTCACACGGGTGTGGTTATACAAATAACGCTTGCCTTCCAGTTGGTCGTTCATAAAAAACATTCTTTCGGTAATACTGCCGGTATCATCGGCTTTCATGGCAAAGCCATGTTTCTTACCGTTGCGATAGCTGATAACCGTAGCAACCAAACCCGAATTGTGATAGGTTACCCAGGTGCCTTCTTTTTGTCCATTCAGCAAATCGCCTTCTTCAGACACTTGCCCCTGCTGGTTAGTGGTTACTGATTTTTGCAAACCGCTTTCTCCGGGGTAGGGTGTAATAACGGGTGTTTGGGCGGCAGTGTTCGGCTTGTCGGCGGCAGTTTGGCGGTTTGCATTTTGCTCTTTGCCCTTGCACGAATCTAAAACCAATAACAATACGATAATTGCAGCAACTAAAGAACTACGCATAGCATTGTAAATTTAAGAGGTTTATAAGTTCAATACTTTTTGGGTGTAAAATTATGGAAGAGAACAATAAAATCAAAGTACCAAAAAGATAACAAAAGTTAAACGTTAAGCGCTATGTGTGGTAATTACGCTTACTTTAGCTATTGTACCAGAAAACGGCAAGCGATTTTTTGGTTGTTTACTTCCATTACCGCTACATACAGTCCCTTTGACAGTTGAGCAACATTCACCGGAATATATTGAATTCCTGCAACTGCAGTTTCTATATTTTGAACCAATACTAACTGCCCGGTAACAGCATATACCGAAATTGTTGAGCCGCTTACCGGCTTAGCCAGCGTTACTTTTGCAACGGGTTGTACTTGAGCAGGTACCGGGTTGGGGTATATAGCAATTTCATTGTCTGCATCAGTTGTTTGTTGCACGCCAACTGCCGATCCCCATTCGGGCAAGTCGGTATTACATGATGGCGGCGGAAAGGTGAAGGATGTGCTTCGCATCATTCCTTTACCATGAGTGCCAATATATATTACATTGCAGCCAAGTTGCCCTATGGGTTCCTGCCGTATTCTGAACACCGGTATCCGGCCAATATTCTGGTTTTGTGCAGACCAGATATAGTCAAATGAAGTAGCGCCTGTTTGTACCAGTTCGCACATCCACACACCCAAATCGGTACCGGCAAGCAACCGGTTAGGGTTGTCGGCATCAATTACCAGATCATAAACAGGCATGGCAGGCAGCGCATTATCATCGGTACCTTGTATGGAAGTAAATACCGGCGAGTTACTCAGCACATTGGTACTCCGGAAAACATAATTTGTAAACCCGTAATTGCCCATAGTTACCACCATGTTTTGCGGGTTGGAGGCGTCAACACTTACCGAGGTAACATACCTTGAGTTGGAACTGCCGGTTATATCAGCAACAGAGAACACTTTTTTGTTCACAGCACTTTCAGACGAAACCGAAGGAGAACCGGAAAACTCATTGAGCAAAACATTTCTTAAAATCATTACCCGACCGTTGTCTGCGCCGGCCAGCACCATTACCCGCCCATTGGCATCGCGCGCCACATTTACGGTACTTACCGTTCCGCCAGAGGGGAACTGTCCTATTTTAAACCATTCGGGCACTTTGCTTACATCTAAGGCTTCCAGGGTAAGCCAAACCTGCCCGGCGCCGTTGCCGGTTACATAAACAGCCAGATTGTTGTAAACATCTTCCCATAAAATAGTAGGTGTAATAAATTCGGGACCAAAGTCAACTTCCCCGTCGGGGTTACAATCTCCGGCGGCATTGGTAGGCTGACAATCTATGTTTTGGTCTAAAAAGCCACTGTAGCCAAAAGATTCTCCGCCATTTGGCGAGCGGCGCAAGCGGCCGTTCTGATTGGCAGCAAACATAATATCGGGGTTAATTTTTGAAATATCGGTATAAGCGCCATCGCCCCCCGAAACATCAATGCCGGCAAAGTATGATTCGGTATTAAACCGGGTTTGAATGGTGCCGTTGTCTTGTGTTCCGCCAATAACGCGCCCGTCAAAGCCGGCAGCTATGGCATAAAACTGGGTAACGTTATAGTTACGGTTCATGGCTATCCAGGTAGGTGCTACATTGCCGGCATTTACACTTCTGAAAATGCCCCCGTCATTGCCCACAAAAACAATATCCGGGTTGTACGGGTGAAACACTATGGCATGTTGGTCAACGTGCACATAATAAGGGTTACTCAGGTCTTCTCCTCCTCCCGATAAAGGCAGCCAGTTATCTTCTGCCGACCACGACCACAAGGTAATGCCGCCTACGAATATGCGTTGCGGATTGGCAGGGTCAACAGCTATGCACAAATCGTACCAACCCTGACAATAACCACCGCCCGATAGCGGGTCGAAAATGCCACCTGCCCCGGCGCCAATTTCCGACCATGTATCGCCCCCGTCGGTACTTTGCAGCACCTGGCGCAGGCATCCGCTTGAGTAAATAGTAATAGCATATATAAAATTGGGGCTGGTGGGTGAAACTGCCAGTTTCTTATTATCACTAACAACCGGGAAATTGCCCAAATCGGCTCCGCTTTTTTGTACAAAGGATAAGCCATCTGTAGAACGGTAATAGTGCCCGCCTGTCAGCACATGAATATGCCCGTTTGTGGCTGCCACTACATCATACGCCGTACCCGATGAAGCCGGAATGCCCTCGGGCGACGACCAGTTTTGCCCGCCATCTGTGCTTAAATATAAAGAGCGGTCGGTTGCGGCGTAAATGAGGTTGGAGTTGGTGGGGTGTACAGCCATGGCAATAATATAAGCCCATTGCTGCGTATTGTTGTTGGGTGTTGGCTCTGTGTTTTCGAGCAGTGCAAAAGTATTGCCGCCATCGGTAGATTTATAAATACCGCAGCCGGGAAATGCACTGTTGCCGGTTCCATAAAAATCATTGCTCCAGCCGGTAATTTTTTCGCCGGTTCCCATATAAATATCGCCATTGGGCGCCTGTATCAGGCACGAAACGGAAAGACATGGACGCTCTTGGTTCATAGGGTGCTCTTGCCAGTTTAACCCCGCATCATTGGAAACCCACAAACCACCCGATACCGAGCCGGCCAGCATGTGGTTGGTATTGTTTCGGTCAATAAGAATAGCACGGGTACGACCGCCTACGTTGTTGGGACCTAAAAACTCCCATTGCATAACCGAGCTGCCAGACTTGGCAGCCTCCATTATATCGGCTTTTTTGCGGGCGCGCATTACATCAGATATTTCTACCGATCCGGTTTGTGGGTTCATGCGGCGCTTGTTAAGATATTCCAAAGCGCCTTTTATGCCCTGTTCTTCAATTTCATGTTTGTTTTGGAGTGCTTCCAATTTGTCATTACCCGGCAGAAACTGCAGAACAGCGGCTGTTGTTGTTAATAAAAATGCGGTTATTACAAAAGAGTGTTTAAGTTTCATAATATGAAATGTTGTTTCAAAAGATTAGCAATAAAGCAAAAGCCTTCTTTACCCGTGGTAGAGAAGGCTTTTACACAACACCCTGCAAAGGATATTGTTTATTTTACAACAAACTTGGTTACTGCTCTTTCTTTACCGTTGTCGAGTACGGCTAAGTAAGCGCCGGGTGCAAATTCGGAGGCAACAATATCGAGGGTTTGCTTGCCGGTTGTTTGTGCATCGGCAGTTTGGCGGCATACCATTTGACCGTTCAGGTTGTAAATGGTAACCAACGCCTCATTGACGGCATACGGAAGTGAAATGGTGATTAAACCATTGCCCGACAAAGGATTGGGGCTTACCTGTATGCCCATTTTGATGTCCGAAGTGGTATTGTCAATACCAACGCCCGAACCCCATCCGGGTAAACTTACATCGCAGAAGGAATAGGTAAAGGTAGTACTTCGGTACATACCCTTGCCATGCGTTGCAATGTACAACACATTGCAGCCCTGCTGTTGCGAGGGATACTTGATAGGTTCTTGACGGATTCGGAATACCGGTACCCGGCCTATGCCATCATTTTGTTCAGACCATACATAGTCAAAACTGGTAGTGCCTGTTTGAATAATATCGCACATCCAAACTCCCATTTCGGTAGCAGCATACGCCCTGTTGGGGTTGTCCTTTTCCAGAATAAGGTCGTAAACCGGCATTGAAGGTAAAGCGTTTTCTGCCAACCCCTGCATAGAAGCAAAAACAGGATTGTTTGCCAATGCATTGGTACTGCGGAACACATAAATATTGCGGCCATAGTTACCCATGGTAACAATCATGTTTTGCGGGTTGGTGGGGTCAATGGTTACAGAAGTAACATAGCGAGCCTGGTCTAAACCGCCGGTTACGGTATTGGCTGCAATAGTTTTAACAGTAATCTGGTTAGTGGGCGATACTTGTGGCACTTCGGCAAATTCATCAACAATTACGTTGCGAATGGTCATTACCCTGCCGTCTTGCGAACCGGCAATAATCATAACTTTACCAGCAAGGTCGCGGGCAACGTTTACGGTAGTTACTAACCTGCCACTGCCGCCACCGCTGAAAGTGCCTACATTAAACCATTCGGGAACGGTACTTACATTCAGGGCTTCCAATGTTATCCATACTTTACCGTCGCCGCTGCCGGTTACATAAACGGCAAGGTTTAAATCAACGTCTTCCCATAAAACGGCAGGAGTAATAAATTCGGGGCCGCCGTCAACATTACCGTCAGAATCGCAATCGCCACTTGTTGTAAGCGGCTGGCAGTCAATTTTTTGGTCTAAAAAGCCGCCCGAAAAAGATTCTCCTGCATTGGAGGAGCGGTATAAAGCGCCTTCTACGTAAGCGCCAAACATTACATTGGGGTTAATTTTTGAAACATCGGTATAACCGCCGTCGCCGCCTATTGCTTCCGTCGTAGAGAGGTAAGAGTCGGTATTAAAGGTGGTGTATTGGGTGCCATTGTCCTGAGTACCGCCAATAACGCGTCCGTCATAACCCGATGCTATGGTGTAAAACTGGGTAACGTTATAATTGCGGTTAAGGGTGGAAAAGTTTGGCGCCAAATCGCCGGCATTGGTGGTGCGGGCAATACCGCCATCATTTCCGATGTACAGAATATTGGGGTTGGTGGGGTGGAAAACCAAAGTGTGTTTGTCGGCATGAATGTAGTACGGATAAGCGGGGTCTTCGGGGAACCAGTTGCCCACTTGTTGCCAGTTATCTTGTGCCGACCATGACCAAAGGTCAACACCACCGATAAAAATACGCTCTTTGTTGGCGGGGTCAACAGCAATACACAAATCATACCAGCCCTGACAGAAAGTGCCACCTGCCGACATAGGCTCAAAAAATGTACTGCCGCCGGCTCCTATTTCTACCCAGGTTTCTCCGGCATCGGTACTTTGCAATACCTGACGCAAACAGCCGGTAGTGCGGGTAGTAACCACGTACATATAGTTGGGGTCGGTAGGAGAAACGGCCAGCTTTTTATTTTCGCCATATACGGGGAAATTACCCAAGCTATTGCCGCTTTTTTCAACAAAGGTCATGCCGTCTGTTGATTTGAAGTATTTGGAACTGATTAAAACGTGAATAGTGCCATTGGAGGCTGCTCTTACATCCCAGCAGGTGCCGCTCAGGTCGGGAATTCCGGTGGGGGAAACCCAGGTTTCACCGCCGTCGGTACTCATAAAGAAAGAGCGGTCGGTAGCGGCATAAACCCAGAGCGGGTTGGTGGGGTGAGTAGCCAATGCTACAATATATGCCCAACGGTGGGTATCGCTGTTGGCAGACGGTGTGGCATTTTCAAGCAGGCTAAAGGTGTTGCCGCCATCGGTAGATTTATAAATACCACAGCCTGCAAATCCGCTGTCGCCGTTTCCGTAAGTTACGCCGTTCCAGATTTTTTCACCTGTACCCACGTAAATATCGCCGTTAGCGGCACGGGCAATGCAGGAAATGGTAAGGCAGGGCAACTCGCGGTTTTGCGGGTGTTCAGACCAGTTGAGGCCGCCGTCGTTGCTGACCCACAAACCACCCGATACTGCGCCTGCAATCATTTTATTGGGGTTAACCGGGTCAATTAAAATGGCGCGGGTGCGGCCGCCAATATTATTGGGCCCCATAAAATCCCACTGAATAACAGAAGAACCCGATTTTGCTAATTTCATGTCATCGGCCTGTTTGCGGGCGCGCGCAACATCAGCCATGTCAATTTCTCCGGTTACAGGGTCGGCCCGGCGGCGGTTGAGGTAATCCAATGCGCCGGCAATACCTCGTTCGTGTTCTTCATATTCTTTGCCTTCTTTCTCGCCGGTATGCCCGTTTGGTTTAGAAGGTTGCTGAATGTTGTAGAAAAGTGTTGCACTTGCAACCAAAATAAAGAAGAGTAGAAAAATCCTTTTCATATTTACTTGTTTAAACAAAACTAAAATTTTTGTGCAATATAGCAAGAAATGATAACCTGCTTTCTAAAAGGCCGCAAAAAAACAAGGCCGTTTTAATTTTTTACAAACACCTAACATTTAAAGCCCGGTAGAGTTAAAAAAGGTGTTTTTCTGCATGATAGGAGGAGCGAACCAGCGGTGCACTTTCCACATATTTAAATCCTTTTTCCAGCCCCACTTCTTTATACATGCTAAACGTATCGGGATGAACAAACGTTGCCACCTCTAAGTGAAATTTTGTTGGTTGCAGGTATTGCCCTATGGTAAGTACCTCGCAGCCATGTTGCAGCAGGTCGTCCATGAGTTGAAACACCTCTTCGTCGGTTTCGCCCAAACCTACCATAAAGCCCGATTTGGTGCGGAGTCCTTCGGCTTTTGTGCGCTGTATTTGCTCTAAACTACGGGTATATTTTGCCTGCGGCCGCACCAGCCGGTACAGGCGGCTTACGGTTTCCATGTTGTGCGATACCACTTCGGGGCGTTCGGCAAGTACGGTATATAGGTTTTCCCATTTGGCCTTAAAATCGGGAATGAGTGTTTCGAGCGTGGTATGCGGGCTGAGCAGCCTTATTTGCCTGATGGTTTCGGCCCAAACAAAAGCACCGCCGTCTGTGAGTTCATCTCGGTTTACCGATGTTAATACGCAGTGTTTGACCCCCATTAAATGTACTGCTTCGGCCACGCGGCGGGGTTCGTCCAGGTCAAGTTCGGTGGGTTTACCGGTTGCAACTGCGCAAAAAGAGCAGGAACGCGTGCATACATTGCCCAAAATCATAAAAGTAGCCGTACCTGCCCCCCAACATTCGCCCATGTTGGGGCAGTTGCCGCTTTCGCAAATAGTGTGCAACTTGTGTTCATCTACAATATTGCGCACCTTGCGGTAAGTTTGCCCGGTAGGCAACTTTACCCGCAGCCAATCGGGTTTTTTTCGTTTTATTGGTTCGGTGCCGGGGTTAATTACCGGTAGGTCTATCATCGGTTTCTAAATTTACTCTAAATTACTGCTTTTTGGTGAATTGTGCAACCTTTTCAAAAAATTATTTAGGCACGTGTTTTCATTTTTATTTGAAAACAATCAAAACGGCACAACAGCATAGCCCCGAAATTATTGCTGACGGGCTTGCTTCCCCTGCCCCGGTATTACGGCAGAGGAAGCAACCGCCCGAAGGATTTTTATATTTTGGAAATTCTTTTAATGCTGCAGCCTACGGCTTTGGTAACGTTGGGGTCAATAGGCTGACCGGCCACAAGGCTGTTAACTGCATTTTTAATGTAAAACTGCTGTACTTTTTCGGGTTCTTTCATGTTGTCATCAATGCAGCCTTTGTAAGCCAGTTTCAGGTCTTTGTCAAACAAAAACAGGTCGGGAGTACGGGTAGCGCCCAGGGCATCGGCCAATTGGTGGTTTTTATCGAGCAGGTAAGGGAAATTATACCCTTTTTCCATAGCGTGTTTTTTCATGGCTTCGGGTGAGTCTTCCTTATCGCGCTGTGCTTCGTTTGAATTTACCACCATAAGACCAATTTTATTAAGCTGGCAAAATTCGGCAATTTTGGGATACCGGTCTTCCCAGCCAATTACATACGGGCATTCATTGCAGGAAAAAATTACCAGCAAACCGTTTTCGCCTTTAATTTCGTTGGCAGACAACTCGCTGCCCGATACATCGGCCATTTTCAGGTCTGACTTGGGCAGAGGCGTGCCAATTTCAAGTGAGGCGGGCGCATCTACTCCTTTGTTTTGTGTTGTGCTACCTGTTTCGGGCTGGGTAGTGTTGTTGCAGGCAGCAAAAACCGATGCCCACAAGATGAACAGCATAATGCCAAAATGTTTCATAATACTTTTTGTTTGTGTGTTAAAAAAACTGTTTTTTATAAAACAGCCGTGTTTTAAAATAGTTTACCGCCTCTGTAAATGCGTTTTTACCTGTTGTGGCAGTTTGCATACAAAATGCTGTTGCCCGGACCGGCATTACCCGGCGGGTTTGTGTATATTTGTGCCGCTTTATACACATATAAACGCCCGCTTTATGAACATTGCGCTGATAGGATACGGAAAAATGGGGAAAACAATTGAACAGGTAATAGCCGAAGAATATGCCGGCAATTGCAGGGTTGTGCTGCGCATTGACAGCCAAAAACGCAATACCTTAGATATTGCCACTCTTCAAAATGCCGATGTTGCCATAGAATTTACCGCCCCACATGCTGCTGCCGACAATTTGCTGTTTTGCCTGGAAGCGGGTGTGCCGGTTGTATGCGGTACAACCGGTTGGCTAAGCCGGTTTGAAGAAGTGCGGCAAATGTGTGTGCATAAAGGCGGTGCGCTGGTGTATGCCAGTAATTTCAGTATTGGGGTAAACCTGTTTTTTGAATTGAACCGGTGGCTGGCGCAACTGATGCGCCCTTACCCGCATTACCGCCCCGAAATTGAAGAAACCCACCACTTGCAAAAGAAAGACTCGCCAAGCGGAACGGCTGTAACCTTGGCCGAAGCGGTGGTGAGCGAAAGCCAGCAATTGCAGAAATGGGTAAATCATCCCGTCAGTAAACCCGATGAACTGCCCTTAATTTCACACCGGATAGCAGATGTAAAAGGAACCCATATAGTGCGCTACCAGTCTGCCATAGATACTATAGAAATCAGCCATACCGCACACAGCCGCCTTGGTTTTGCACAGGGTGCCGTTTTGGCGGCTGCATGGGTATTGGGTAAAAAAGGCATTTTTACCATGCGCGATGTATTGCATCTGGGTGTTTAAGGCGCTTTTTCAAACCGCATAGCGGCCGAGTTCATACAATAGCGCAAACCGGTGGGTTTGGGGCCATCGTCAAATACATGCCCAAGGTGGGCGCCGCACCGGGCGCAACTTACTTCGGTGCGCATCATGCCGTAAGCGGTATCTGCCTTCTCTTCAATATGCACTTTTTCAAGAGGTTGCCAGAAACTGGGCCAGCCGGTTCCCGAATCGAACTTCTGTGCCGACGAAAAGAGGGGTAAGCTGCAACCTATACAGTAGTAAGTGCCTTTTTGGTGGTTATCCCAATAGGCATTGTCAAAGGCGCGCTCGGTTCCCTGCTTTCGGGTAACATAGTATTGCATATCGGTAAGTATGTCGCGCCATTCAGCATCAGTTTTAACCACTTTTTCGAAGGGCAGTTTGCGGGTTGCGGCAGCGGGCTGTTCTTGTTTTTCCAGAGCGGAGTCGGCCTGCGGCTGATTAATGCTTTTGTTTGATGTACAAGATTGCCATAAGAGCATAAAAGCCGGCAAAAACAGGGCAGAAAACAGGTTTTTACAATTTGTAAACATGAAACAGGGTTATTGGTGTACTGCAAAGTAACATGCAAACCGGCATCTGTGTTGTCTGCTGCCCGACTCTTTGTATGACAAGCGCTCATTTTTTCTCTTTCGATGAAAAAATATAGTTTACAATAAGGTTCAGGTGGTGCATATCTGCTTTGTTAATAAGGTAGCGCGGGTTGTTGTAAATGTTGCCCAGTCTGCCTTTATACACATAGAGCAAGTCTATGTAAACACCCCTGAAAAACCCGCCCAGCGGGTAGCGAAGGTTGGCATTTAATTGGTTAAATGAGGGCAGCCCGTATTTGTTTAGCCGCACGTTTAATACATCGGGTGTGTAAAAATGTCCGTAGGCCACGTTTACTTTTACTCCGTTGGTAAAATCTTTTTGTGCTGTAAGGGTTGCCGCATGTACATTACCCATGCCCTCCATGCGCTCCCGTTGCAGGAAAGTAAAAAAAGGTTCGCGCCCCCACTCACGCGGAAACAAAAAGCGCCCGTCTGCGGTAATGCGGGTGCAGGCTGCGTGCAATCCCCATCCGTTTTTTTCAAGCCCGGTTTTGGCGCTGATAATATTGGCCTTGTTATTTTCGGGAAAATAGGTGAGCGTTTGGTTGTCATTTCCGCCATGATTTACCGCCGTTTGCCAGGTGTATTGCAGTCCGCTTTTCCATTTAATTCCCTTTTTTAGTTTAACTTCCCAGTCGGTTTGCAGCAACAGGGTGTTAAACATGTTTTCGGCAAAAGTATTCCAGATGTTTAACTGAAAAGATTTTCCCGGATTGGCGGCCACATGAAACAGCCCGATACCACGGGTGTTGATATTGCCTTTATAGCCCGAAGGGTTGCCGTTTATATCTTTTCCCAGGGGGTAAATACCCACCGATTGTGCCACCGAATACCACTTTACGGTTGACCTTGGCGATATGCCGTAGAGCCAGCCGGCATCAATGCTGAGGTTGGGTATTTCGTTCAGGGTTAGCCAAATGCCTTCTTCCAGCGTTGGTCGCATCCGTCCGTCTTGTTTGTTGATAAAGGGCGTATTGAGCATTTGCTTGCCCAAGGTAATGGCAGATTTGCCAGAACGGTAGCGCAGGTAAAGTTCTTCCAAGCGGTCTAAATCGGTATAGTTGCCTGCATGCTCCATATCAAAAAGCCCAATTTCGTAGCGGTTGGCGGCGTTGGTAACCGAATCGGGTTTGGTTAAATTGCTGCCGGCAAGGCGGTATATAAAGAAGCCGCTTACCCCAAACTGAAACCTTTTCCAAACAGCACTTTCAAACCCTATACCGGCACCAATAGCCCATGCACAATAATCGGTTAGGGTACCATTATTAAAGGTAGCCATTACATCATTGCGTGCCTGTGCCGAAAAATTACCCTTCGAAAAAAAACGGTGTAAACCCACCGTGTCGGGCTTTGTTTCTTTACCTGCGCCGGTCTGTGCAGGAAGCATGAGCGGAAATAAAAACAAGATGAAAACAACCCTTAAATATGAATACATGAAGCTATTATCATTTAAAAAATCCGATGAACTGCATTTCTGCCGATGCACCCAAAACCTAAATATGCCGCTAAAAACCTGCTTTAATGTAACTCCAGCCTTTTTCTTGTTTTAAAACAATTTCTACAATACCCGCCGGTACAAATCCTGCATCTTTAAGAATTTCATCTTTGTTAATTTTTCTTTCGCGCAGGGTATTTTCGCAGGCTACAAATTTTACGTTTTCTTTTACCAGATTGCCAATTTTAGAGGCATACTTTGTTTTAGCAGCTACCAGCAGGTTAATGCCGGGGCCGTGGCACACCACTTCAATCTGCGATTTTGGAGCCGCAGCAAGCGTATTGGAAATTTGCCTGAGCAAAGATTTGTGTACAAGTGTGTCTTCGCTGGTGAGTTGAAACACAATTTTATGTTTTTTCATATCAACCACTTTGGCTTCTTCCTGTGCTGCCAGGTGCAGGTTTGCCAAAAGAACCAGGCAAAAAAACATCAGAAATTGAATGCTTTTCATAATACAAATTTTGAGTTTGTTAATCGGATGAGGTTTGAAAATAATGATAGGTATTTAGAGTCTTTAATTTTCAGAATATTGTGCTACCTGAACACATAATCATAACCCTCCAATTGCGACAACAGGGTTTCGTGTGCATCGGTGGCGGTACACCGGCCTTCAATTTGAGGGGCAACGGGCGAGTGTTTTTTTAAATACTCGCGCACAACGTTATGGAGCGTTTGGTTTAGTTTGCGCGGATTTTGTACTTTTTCAATGCGGCACAGGGTGTCATCGGGGTCGCCTTCGCGCTCACAGGCTACAATGGTATAAAGTTTGTCAAAATCTAACGGTTGATTAGCTACTTTTACCCAATTCAGGCGTTTGCCCAAATCGTTGTACATGGTAAAGTTAACCTCCATGCCTTTAAAACGCACTACCCAGCCGCCAAATCTTTTTGCGGGGTCTTTGGCAAAGACGTTATGGAGTTCTTTTTCTAACCAGTCCCAGAGTTGTTTGCCGGTAACCTGTCCGGTTTTAGCTTCCGAGTTAACGGGCAACATGCTCCAAAGGTAATCGTTGGTAATGTTGGCTACGCCTTTTTTGGCATCGGGCACTAATGGCGGGCAAAACCTGAACCCGTTAGATACGGCAATATCGGGTTTAAACTTCCACATCAGCGCATCGGTAATAAGGTTATCCATTGGATTTTCAATTACATAGTAGCGCACCAGGGTGGTTTTTGTTTGTCCTATTACGGTATCTAATTCTTTGCTGTACGGTGTGCGTATGGTATTTATGAGTTTTTTCATACCCTTGTGGCCAGGGTACTTTTCGGGGTCAACGTCTAACAGTTGGTAGTTATGGTCTTTAATGATGCCGTCTTCCACTACCAAATCCAGTTTTGCCACAAAAGAGCCAAAAGCGCCGGGTTCGGTTACTTTTGCATATTTACCCTGTATAGGTGTGCGCACGCGCTCGTGGGTATCGGCGCCCAAAATATAGGCAGCGCCTTCTACCTGCGGCTTATTAGCCAAATCTACCTGTTGGGCCAAACCCATGTGGGTTACTAAAAAGACCATGGCGCAACCTTCGTAATGTTTAAGCAGGCGGATATATTTGGCAACATTTTCTTCGGGTTTGGTAAAGCGGATACCCTGGCTGTAAGCCGGTGACTGCCGTTTTGGGGTAAGCGGGTCGTTGTATCCAATAAACCCGATTTTAATGCCGCCCAGCATGGTTGTCCAATAAGGCGGGAATATAAGGTCGCCGGCAAATTCATCTTGGGTATCGTGGTACATATTGGCGCAAATTTTATAGGCGTTGTATCCGCCAAGGTCTTTTTGCATCATTTCTTTACCATACACTACTTCCCAGTTGCCGGGCAACATCAGGTCGTAGCCGATATGGTTAATGAGGGGCACAATATCACGTCCTTCCGACAAGGCTGCCACGCCTCCGCCCTGAAAACAGTCTCCGCCGTCAATGACTAAGGTGTTATGGGGGTTTTCTGCCCTTAGTTTGTCGAGCATGGTTTTTAATACATCAAGCCCGCCGCGTTTGCGGTAAACCGGCCGGTTATTTTCCCAGAAAAACTCGTCGTGTGTCAGGAGTTGCGCATGAATGTCAGAGGTGTTTAAGATGGTAATATGTTGAGCCTTACCCCGTTTAACAGCCTGGGTTCTGGTAATTTCCGACACATGCTGTTCGTTTCCGGCGCCGGTTGCAGCTACAAGCGGGGCAGTATAAAACCCCAAACCGCCCAATAATGAAGTGCGTAAAAAGTTGCGGCGGTTTACGGCTGTAATTTCATTTACCAAATCAGACGGCGTGTTGCAACTGCTGCAACTGCAATTATGGTGGCCGGTGTGGTTGTGTTTTGCCATTTTTTGAAGTGTTAATGTGTGGAGAATGCTTTTATTTATGTGCGGTTTGAGTACTTTTCAGTTGTTTCCGGGCATCAATAATAGGCTGAAAAGGGCCGTATTTATGCTGCGCTTCAGAGAAACCGTCGGCATAAGGGCCAAAAGGGTGGTCAACAGGTTTTGCCGCAATATCGGGCCAGTCTTTGCTAAGGTCTTTTGAAGGGCGAGGTTGGGTGTTTACAAAAGCGGCTACATCCCAGGCTTCTTCATCGGTAAGTTGCGGGAAATTGTGCGATGCGCCCAGGGGCATGTTTAGTTTGACATACCCGGCAAAGCGCGAAATACGGTATAAACCTGCCCCTGTGTTGTAGCTGTTTTTACCCCACAAAGGCGGGTAAAGGTAGGTTTTGCCATCGGGGTTTAGTTGGCCGCCGCCATCGGGCCGGTGGCATGACTGGCATTTTTGGATATACACTTCCTTTCCTTTATCGGGACTTGCGGCCCGGTTAAGGTAGGGAACCGCAAAAATGCCCGAACCTTCGGGTTTTTCGCCTTTAGGCACCTCTTTTCCCAACCAGTTAATATAGGCAATAATAGCCTGCATTTCTTTGCTGTTGTTGGGCAGCGGTTTACCGTTAAGGCTGCGTTCAAAACAATCGTTTACCCGTTTGGGTATATCTTCTATGGTGCCCGAGCGCTCGCGGAATTTGGGATAGGTGCTGGCCACGGCGCTGTAATTATTGCCCAATACTTTGGTTCCGGCATCTAAATGGCAGTTTTGGCAATTCATACCGTTTGACAGGTGTTGTACGCTGCCTTTGGGGCCTAAAAAAGCGGCGGTATTGGCTATGAGCTGCCTGCCATAAGCAATGAGTTTGCCCTGTTGGGTATTGTGGGGTATGTAGGCAGTATCGGGGGCTGTCCACCAGTTTTTGGCAGGAACCGGCGGGGGCAGCAGTTCTGCAATTTGAGCGGTTACGGGTGGTGTTTGCGTTGCCGGTTGGGGTGTTTTACTGCTGCCCGGCACCAAGCCATAGAGCAACATTATGGCAATGACCAGCAATGCCAGTGTAAGTATGGCGCTTGTAACCATTAGTTGCTGAACCAGTTTAAGGTAAAACTGTTCCATTTCGGAAGGTGTGCGCATAAGCAGGGGCTGTTTTTGTAGTGCAGAAAAGAAGTGACAAAAATGCGAAATAAATCCCCATGCGCAAATAGAAGCAGTATTTCTGTCTCCTATTTGTTCATGGGGAATGAACCTATGCAACTATGACAAAATATGTAGTAATTTTATTTTGGCCACGCACCTATACCGCCCTCTAAATTGTAAGCCTTAAACCCCGTAGAAGTCATCATGTTACAGGCCTTACCACTGCGGTTTCCGCTACGGCAAAAGAGGTAGTAGGTTTTGCTTTTATCGAGGGCAGCAATTTTAGCGGCAAAATCGTTAGCCCAAAAATCTATGTTTTTGGCACCGGCAATGCTGCCCAAAGCAAATTCATCGCGGGTTCTTACGTCTAACAGAACGGCATCAGCGCCGTCGTTCAGGTATTGTTGTTTAAAAGTCAGCCCATCGAGGTCGGTTTCGGCTTTGGCAAACAGGTGTTTAAAAAATGGGAGCATGTGGTTAAAAAATGGGTTAAGTGATGTATGAAAAAAGCAAAGGCGCAGTACAGAAAACTCCAAACACTTTGCGCCTTTGCCTGCTTATTGAAAAGAAATGAAAAAGTTAACCAAAGATTTTAAAGCATGGTTATTGGTGCAACATAATCTGTTACGGTAAACTCGCCGCTTTCCCGAATGGCTTTCATGCCACCCTGAACATCAATGAGGTTATTGAACCCGCGTGCCCGCAAAATGGAGTTAAAAATCATAGAGCGGTAGCCGCCTGCGCAATGTACATAATAAGTTTGGTTGCGGTCAATTTTAGACATGGCGTCGTTTACAAAATCGAGGGGCAGATTTTCTGCGCCTATGATGTGCTCTGATGCATACTCGCTTTGTTTTCTGACATCGAGGATGTTGATAGCCGGATTTTGTTTGTGTATGGCGGCAAGTTTATCAACGGTAACAGATTGTATATGGTCAAATTCTTTACCTGCTTTTTGCCATGCTTCAAACCCGCCTTCGAGATAGCCAATTGTATAATCGTAGCCCACGCGTGCCAACCGGGTAACTACTTCTTCTTCGCGGCCGGGTTCAGCTATGACCAAAATTTGCTGTTTAATATCGGGAATTAATGCGCCAACCCAGGGGGCAAAATTGCCATCTACGCCAATGTTAATAGCATTGGGAATAAAACCCTGGGCAAAGACTTCGGGTTTTCGGGTATCTAGCATAAGCGCGCCGGTTTCGTTGGCGGCTGCTTCAAAAGCATTGGGGCTAAGTGGTTGGCAACCACGCTGCAAAACTTCCTCAATGCTTTCATAACCTTCGCGGTTCATGCGGGCATTAAGGGGGAAATAGCCGGGAGGAGGCATTAAGCCGGTAATAACTTCGGTAATAAATTCCTCTTTGGTCATGTTGTGTCTGAGGGCGTAGTTTACCATTTTCTGGCGGCCAATGGTATCTTCGGTTTCTTTGCTCATATTTTTGCCACAGGCTGAACCGGCGCCATGACCGGGAAACACAATTACGCTATCGGGCAAGGTCATGATTTTTTCGCGCAGTGAGTCGAACAAATAACCGGCCAACACTTCCTGGGTAATAGTGCCCTTTTGAGCTAAATCGGGGCGTCCTACATCGTTAATGAAAAGCGTATCGCCGGTAAATACGGCATGTTCTTTACCTTCTTCATTATATAGCAGAAAGCAACTCGATTCCATCGTATGTCCGGGTGTATGCAATACTTTAATAGTAGCTTTTCCCACTTTTAATACTTCGCCATCGGTTGCAACATGTGCTTCGAAATTGGGTTTGGCAGTTGGCCCGTACACTATTTGTGCACCGGCAGCTTTTGCCAAATCTAAATGTCCCGAAACGAAATCGGCATGGAAGTGCGTTTCGAGCACATATTTAATTTTAGCTCCGTTTTTTTCAGCGCGTTCTAAGTAGGGCTTTACCTCGCGAAGGGGGTCAATTACCACCGCTTCGCCTTCAGACTCAATGTAATAAGCACCTTGTGCAAGACAACCGGTATAAATTTGTTCTACTTTCATGAATAATGCTGTTTTTTATTTTGATTTAAGATGAAAAATGAATTTGGTTAGAAAATGATTGAAACTGCTGCAAAGATACAGGCGTTTTAGCCCTTGTTTGGTTACTTAGGTTACACAACGCGCTTATCAGGAAAAAAAGATTTCTTTAGCCAGAATGTAAAAGCCCATAACCAGCACAAACCACCCGAAAGCCTTTTTGAGTTTAACGCCATCTACTTTTTTTGACAAAGCATTACCTATAAAAATACCGGCAACGGCCAGCAGGGTAACGCTTCCAAGAAGTTGCCAGTCAATCTGGTAATGACCAAGGTCGCCGGTAAAACCAATAAGCGATTTGGCGGCAATAATAAGTAAAGAGGTGCCCACCGCCATTTTCATGGGAAGTTTGGTAAACAGCACCAAGGCCGGAATAATTAAAAATCCGCCGCCGGCGCCCACAAGTCCGGTTAAAACACCTACCACAGCACCTTCCAGTAAAATCATGGGGTAGTTGTATTGAACGGGTTGTTGTTCGGGTGGTGTGCTGTTATTGCCATTGGTTCCGTTTTGTTTTTTTTCTCTTATCATAGAAACCGAGGCGAATACCATGAGCACGGCAAAAAGTGTCATAATAAGAACAGCTTTGGTAACTTCTATGCTGCCAATGTTGGTTATGTGATCTGGTATGGCCGGCACTATAAATTTGCGGGTGGCAAAAACCGCTAAAATAGACGGAATGCCAAAAATTACACCTGTTTTAAGGTTTACCAAACCCTGCCGGTATTTGGGTATGGCGCCTACCAGACTGGTGGTTCCTACAATAAAAAGCGAATAAGCGGTAGCCAATACGGTATCTACCTGAAAGAGGTAAACCAACACCGGCACGGTAAGAATAGAACCGCCGCCCCCAATTAACCCCAATGAAATACCAATAACAGCAGATGCCAGATAGCCAATAATTTCCATGTTACTTGTAATTTTAAGGCAAAATTACGAGCATATCGGGCAGCGTTGTGTATCATTTGTTACAGAGCATAGTGTTTCATGCTCATTTCTATATGGTTGCGGAATAATTGCAGTTTTCCGTCTTGTTCCATTTTTTTGAGCAACCTCGATACCACTACGCGCGAGGAGTTGAGGTCGGCGGCAATTTCTTCGTGGGTAATGTTAAGTGTAAAGGAGCGGGTGCTTTTCAAAAGCCGTTGAAGGTAAAACTCCAGCCGCTCGTCCATTGCTTTAAATGCCACATTGTCAATAATTTGCAGCATTTCCTCAAAGCGCTTCCGGTATGTTTCCAGCACAAAATAGTACCATGATTTATGGCTCCTAACCAATTCATCCATGTAGGCAATGGGAATAAGGGCAATTTCGGTGTTTTCGGTGGTAATTGCAGCAATTTCGCTGCTCAGGTTACGGGCTGCGCAAACCATTGAAAGCGCACAGGCCGTACCGGGTTCAATAAAGTACATGAAGAACTCGTTTCCTTCTTCATCTTGCCGGTAAACTTTAATTTTACCCGATGTCAGCAGAATAACCGACCTGAAATACTGCCCTGGTCGTATGAGTTGCTGACCGGCGGGCAAAGTTTTTACTACGGCGTGTTGGGCAATAAAGTCAATAAGCGGCAAATCAAAATCGGGATAATTTTTGCGGAGTTTATCTTGCAGGAGAAGTTTTGGGATGTCGGTCATAAATCTGTCTTTTTTTGCATGAGAATGAACAGCTCATTGCCGGCTCGGGGAGCAATAGAATTGGTGCATAAATCCATAACAAGGATGCGAAACCAAGGTTCAAAATAAGCAAGGTATTCGGTTTTGTTGCCGCCAAAGGGAGGTTTATCTGTATTTAATGGCAGGTTAAACAATAAACCCACTAACTTGCCGTTTGTTTTAAGCAGTTGGTAAACATGCTTTGCATAGGTTGGGCGAAGCGCAGGGTTAAGGGCGCAAAAAAATGTTTGCTCTACAATTAAATCATACTGTCCGGTGTGCTCAAAAAAGTTGGCACATATCAGTTGTTCTTCGGGAAAAGCGGGGTATTGGCGTTTAAAATGGTTTAATGGCGCCATTGCCCAATCCAGCAAAAAAACATTGGTAAATCCATTTTCAACCAAATAAGCTGCTTCGTATGCATTACCGCACCCGGGAATAAGAATACGCAAATTTTTGTTGTTAAGTTGGTCAAAGTAGGTCTTCAGTGGCGTACTCACCCCGCCAATATCCCAGCCTGTGCTGTTTTCTTCGTACCTTTTTTGCCAGTAATCCTGTGTAAGTTCAATGTTCTGCATAAAAATAGTAATTTTGCCATTAAATCCAAACCAATAAGTAATTATTCACCAAATCAATCAACCCATGAGCACGCAAAACAACTCAAGACAGTATTTGTATTTAGGTCTTATTGCTTTACTTTTTTTGTTAAACATCTTTTTGTTTATTAAAAACCAAAGTCTGAAGAAAGAACACAAAGATACGGTACAAGTTCTTGAAACCGAGAAAAGTGATTTACAAAGTGAGTACCAAAAAACATTGGCCGAATTAGACCAGTATAAAATTGACGTTCAGCAAAAAGACAGCACACTTACCGGTCTGGAAAGCCAGATAGAGCAGCAAAAAAAAGAAATTGAGCGCATTTTATCAAAAAGCAATGCTTCTAAAAGAGAATTGGAACAAGCCCGAACCCTCATTGCCTCGCTGCAGACATCGACCGATGATTATAAAAGGCAAATTGATGCACTTACGTATCAAAATCAGCAACTTACCCAGGAGAATACCGGTTTAAAAACCGATGTAGCCCAAAAAGAGCAAACCATTCAGGAGAAAGCGGCTAACATTTCACAATTAGAAGCCGAAAAATCGGAACTGTCGGCGGTTAAACAAACCTTGTCTGAACAGAAAGACCAGCTGTCGGCTACCGTACAACGCGGTTCGGTAATGCAGGCTGCCAACATTACCGGTTCTGCGGTAAACCTTAAAAAAGGCGGTAAAGAAGTAGCCACCAGCCGCGCAAAGAGAACCGACCAGTTGAAAGTGTGTTTCGATATTATGCGCAACCCGATAGCCAAAGCGGGTAAAAAAGAAATTATGCTGCGCATTATGAGTCCGAAAGGCGACGCCCTGTCTGTTGAATCGATGGGTTCGGGTGTGTTTACCCACGGCGATACCGGCGAGCAGATGAAATATACCACCAAAGCTACTATTGACTACCAAAACCAGTCAGAAAACTATTGCATGTATTGGGAGCAAAACTCGCCCTTTGAAAAAGGCAACTACACTGCCGAAATTTACAACGAGGGTTACCTTATTGGCAGCGGCGCATTTAGTATTAAATAGCCCGAACTGACGCCAAAAACTGCAAATTCCTGCTTTACCCGTTTAAGTAAAGCAGGAATTTTGCATTTACCCGCCTGCCAAAAACGGTTCAACAGCTACTTCGGGTGGTAAGGGATGGCCGTGTAGCAGGTGGTTAGCAAGCAAATGGGCAAAATAAGCGCTCATTAATACGCCTTTAGTGCCCAGTCCGTTAAAAATAACTAATTGTTTATGCTTCGGGTGTATGCCCAGGAGCGGCCGCCTTTTATCGGTACTGGGTCTTACGCCGGCCAGGTGTTTTACCACCCGGTAAGGTATTGCCAGCATTCGTTGCAGGGCAGTTTCAATTTCCTGCCGGTAATGTGGGGTAGGTTCTTCGTTAATGGTATCATGCACATATTGCGAACCGGCCCAAAAAGTGCCATCGGGAAGCGGTACCAGAAATACGCCGCCTTTTACCAAATGCTGCCCCACATCCAGTTTGGGCACATCAATAATCAACATTTCGCCTTTGTTGGGCGCAAATGGCAGGGTAGAAAAATAAGGATTATTGCCCGCAAGGTAGCCCTCGCAGAATACAATTTGGTTAGCCTCTATGTTTTTCCACCTTACCCTGCCCGATGGTAATAACTGCACTTCGTTCAACAAAACCCGGTCGGTAACCAAACACCCCGATTGCTGTAAATAGTTGCGGTAGGCGGCAATAAGCAAGGGCGAATTAAGGTAGCCGCCGCTTACCCGGGCTATTCCGGCAGTTTCGTTAAAAGCCGGGTGCCAGCCGCCCCGTTGTACGGTGGTGATGTAATTGGTATAACCTTCGGTAGCCGAGCGGGCGGTAAAGTTATTCAGGTCGTGTTCGGTTTGCAGCAGCCATATAATGTTGCGTTCATGCCATACCTGTATGCCAAGCAGCGTTTCTAACCGGTGGTAGGCGGGTATGGCAAAATCTATCATGGTATCGAAAAGCCAGCTTTTAACCAATTTTCTTCCGGTTACCGGATTTACAATGCCCGATGATATATTGCTTGCCGATGAAGGATTGTAGTGGTCTGCCACCATAATGCGGCAGCCGGCTTGTTGCAAAAAATAACTTAGCCAAGTGCCCGCCAAACCCTGCCCCACAATAAGAAAATCTGTTTGCATACAACAAAGTGTTAAATAAAAAAAGCGGTACAAAATACCGCTTTTTCTTTATTTGTAAGAACTGCCGGTCCGTTTTTTAATCGGGTAGGAGCCAGGGTGCATTTAAACCGTTTTAGTGCAGTTTCGACACATCTCTTATAAGAATGTTTTTGCGGTAGATATAAATAAGGTTCAGTTTTTTCAGGTCGTTTAAAACAGTGGTAACGGTTTGGCGCGAGGTGGCGGTAATATTGGCTATTTCCTGATGGGTTAAAAATTGTTTCAGCAATACTTCGTAGCCCACTTTAATGCCGGTATGTCCGGCGCACTCTATCAAAAATTCAACAATACGGCTTCGGGCATCTTTAAACACCATCGACTCCAACCGGCGGTCGGCCGCTACAAGGCGATTGCCAATGTGCGATATAATTTTAATGCTCATTTCGGGGTAATCCTGCAATAAACGCAGCAAGGTATGCGCCGGTACGGCATAAACCTTTACTTCCTGGTTCATGGCGCGGGCAAAATCGGTTCTTATTGTTTCGCCGGCAAGGCACAACTCACCTACCATTTCGTTGGTGTTTACAATAGATTTTATTACCTCTTTGTTTTCTGCCGAGCGGCTGCCAATTTTAATGCGCCCCTGTCGCACAAAGTAAACAGTATCGGCTATATCGCCGGGGCGGTATAGGTAGCCGTTTTTGGGTATGGTTCTTTGTTCGGCAATTTGCGCAATTCGCAGCATTTCTGTTTCGCTCATGATATTGGCAAGGGTAATAAGCGGAGTTGATGTACGGGCTTCGGCAGTAATGGTGTGCATGATGGTGTTTTTTTTCGGTTTACAATGCTGTTTTATTTTGGCACAGTATAATTTTTGCTCAAAAAAAGGGAGTTTCCAGATTGTTGCCAAATACAAATTTAACCGGTTTCCAAGCAAACAAGGTGTGGGTTTGGTCTGAATGGCTTTTGTGCAAACAGATAACTCGCTCATTTTCAATGACTTATGAAATAAGCGGGTAAAACAAAAAACTGCATTTTCCCTAAAAAGGCCCGAAAAAGGGGTAAAAAAAACAGGCAGTTTCCAGAAAAAAATGCAAGATGCGCACCTTTTTACCGCTGCAAGAACAGCTATCATTGCATTTTTACTGCAATAAAATTGTAATCTGTACGACAAGATACCGGTTTGTACCATAAAAAAACCCCGCTACAATAAAGTGCGGGGTAAATTTTATAAAACACCAGCAATGAGTACTCTGGCATTATTGGGGTAAAAACAACACGATTATGCTGTTTTTTTCCTTTTTAGCGACAGGTAATCTATGAAGTACAAAATTTTTATCGACAGGTTATTGGTTTGGTCGTTGCCGAGGGTACGTTGCAGGTTATCTGCATACCCGCTGCCGGTTTTACGGGTAAAGCGGTAAATGGCATTTTTCCATACCACGCTCATTTCGCTGCCGGGGGCAAACTGCCAGGTGTACACCATGTCAATATTAAAGGCGTTAAAACTGGCATTGTGCAGGGTTTCACCCTCTTCGTTCAGCCCGGTATAATCGGTAATGGCAAGCAGCCCGTTGTTTTGCAGGTAGTAGTATTTTTGGTAAACGGCTTCAGAAAAATAGTGCCGCATTCTGAAGGTTAACCCCATCCGGTTGGTAAAGATATAGTTTGCCGAAAAAACGTTTTCAATGGTATGCACATTGCGGCGGCCAAAAATTATATCGGTTTCTTTACCATCGCGGAAGGTAACAAACCCAACATCTTTAATGAAATTGTAGCTGTCAAAATCGAAACGGAATTGCAGTTTGTTGGAAGCGCGTACAACAGGGCTTAACCCGAAATTGAGGTTGTGCCGCCCATTGTCGTTAAAAATGCGGTAATTTGCCCGTCCGTCAAGGGCAAAACGTTTATCGTAATTGCTGGAAAACCAGCCTCCCACGTTATAGTTTTTGGGAAACGTATAGTAGCGCCCTTGTACGCGGGGTTCATAGTAATCATAGGTTGTAACCGGTTCAATCCAGGTCCATAAACCGGTGCTTAGTTGCTTGCGGGTAGTGGTCCAGGCTTCAGAACTGACCGAAAAATTTTGAAAAGCGCCGGGTTTGTAAATGCGCAGGTACTCTACCCTTGCCGAGGTAAACAGGTTTAAAAACCTGCCAAATGGCTTGTAAATATTATACCTGAACTGGGCACCCGAAGAAACAAGGTTGTTAATGGTAAGGTAACCCAAATCGTTGTGGTTATAGGTATTGCTCATAATGCCATGCCACACATTAAACTGCGTATTGCCGCTTATTTTACCCCCGCTGATATTGTATTGGTAGCCAAGTCCGGGATTGGTAAAACTGTTGTTATATTGCTGGCTTAGCGCAGCTGTACCGTTTATGGCATACGTGTTTGTTTTATTTGCCAACCTGAACTCGGTGCCGCTAACATTGGCTTCGGGTGCTGTGCCGTTGCGGTAAACATTGGTGTTAATAAAACTCACGTAGGAGTTGTTTTTGAGGTTTTGGTCTAATACAAATATGTTGTAATTTGTAAGCGGCTGGGTTAATACTTTACGTGTTTGGTTTTCTGAATTTTTAATGGTGGCGTGGCTGGGTGCAGTAATGGAATTGAGTACTCCTATGCCCAGTCCGCCGGGGGTTCGGCCCGATACTTTAGTGGAGTTGAGCAGCTGAACTTCGGCAGGGTTGCTGGATATGGTTTCACCCTCCTGCAATTGTTCCTGCACCGAATAGTACCCCGATGGTCTTCCGCCAATACGCCGGGAGTAAAACAGCCCTGCTTTACCAAACAACTCGGTGCCCTCGGTAAAAAACTGCCGGTTTTCATTAAAGCGCACTTCAAAAGGCGAAAGGTTGAGTACCTGATTATCGGATTGCGTTTGCCCGAAATCGGGTACTAAGGTCATATCAAGGGTAAAAGCATCGTTTATTCCGTACTTAATATCCATACCGGCGTTAAACCCTTTTGAAAAACCGCTTTCCCCGTCTTTTACATACTGATGTTCTGCATTGGCCGATACATAGGGGTAGAAAAACAGCCGTACAGGCGCCTGAATATCATCTAACCCGCTTAATTTACCCGATTGGTTGAGAAAACCGCTGATTTCGGGTTTTATTTCATTCCAAGCCGATTTTTCGCGGTAGCGTCGCACAAGCCTGACAAAATTAATGTTCCATGTTTGCTTATCGGCATTGGCAAACCTGAAAGCCGAAAAAGGAATGCGCATTTCGGCTACCCAACCTTGTTCATTGCGCAAGGCGGCGCTTTGCCAAACAGCATTCCAGGCAACTTCTTCGCCCTGAGCAGTATATTTAATATCGGTTTGCACACCTGCGGCGGTAAGAATAAAACCAAGGCCGTTCAATCCGTCCTGATAAGCATCTACTACCACCCCAAACCAGTCGGTATTGCCCAAATCATCGCGCCTCGATAACTGGTGCATAATGCTGTCTGGCATAGTATCGTGCAAATGGGCGACAATGTACAGAGCGTTATCGTCATACATTACATATACTTCTGTTTTTTGCCTTGATGGAACGCCGGGCTGCGGTTCTATTTGTATGAACCCGTCTGCCAGGGGTGTTGTGGCCGAAGTCCAGGCTTCGTCTGTCAGGCTTCCGTCAATTTTCGGGGGTTTTATGAGGCGCTGTGTTACCAGTTCTTTTTGTTCGCCCTTGTTGGTATAGGTAATACGGTTGCGCGAAGTGCCTGTTTCCGTTTCGCAAAATTCTTCTGCTGAGGCGGCCAATAATAAAAAAGGCGCCTGCAACAACAGGCAGTAAATTAGCAGGTTTTTCATAGTGTATGGCATTTAGGTGGTGAGTTGAGGCAAAAAGAAGGGTAAAATTGCGCAATTAAAAACCGTTGCAAGGCGGTTTAACCCTGTTTAACACTAATTTTAACAAACATTAACGCAAACAAAAACCAAACGGGCAAACAACCATTTGGCAGTGGAGTTTCGTTTATTGTTTGTTAGTATCCATCTTATTAAAAACCTTACCCAATGCGCTTAGTTTTCGTATTGTTTTTTTTGTTGCTCGCTTGCCTGTGCGCCTTTGCCCAAAAGAAAATGCAGGATGTGGTTTACCTTAAAAACGGCTCTGTTTTGCGAGGGCAGTTGGTAAATGGCCAAAATACCGGAAAAGTGGCTATACAAATTATTGGCAACAATTTGTTTGTGTTTGATGCTGCTGAGGTAGATAAAATTACCCAAGAACCTAAACGGACTCCTCTTGACCCTAAAAAACGCGGCTTCGCCAACACTACCGAACTTGGACTGTTTGCAGGAGGCGGCAACAGCAGTCCGGCTTTGAGCTTAACAACAGTAAACGGTTATACCGTTAACCCTTATGCAACAGCCGGTATTGGCACAGGCATTCAGTTTTGGTGGGACTTATACCAGGCAAACGGGTGGTATTACTACAGCAACACCACAAAAATAATTCCGATGTTTGCCGATGTGCGGGGTGATTTATTGCCGGGCAACAGAATTACACCTTTATACTACGCCCGTGTTGGTTACGGGTTTGCCATTACGCCCGATGAAGCAGATAACACAAGGGGCGGTGTTATGTTTAGCGCCGGCGCCGGGTTTAAAATACGAGGTGCCGAAAACCTGGGTTGGTTTTTGGCTATTGGCTACCACTACCAAAAAAACTATTCGGAATATCCTGTATGGGACGGCACCGTTATAAAAACAGACCTGCGGCTCAGAAGAATTGCCCTGCAAACGGGCATATCGTTTTAAGTGCTTTTTAAGCTAACGCTTAAGAAAGCAACTTGTTACACCTAAAGAATTGCTTTAAGTGGTAATTATGTTTGGCAGGCAAGACAACAGTGGGTATTTGCCAACTTTCTGTTAACTTTGCACTGCCAACAAATTGCATGTAGTTATAAAGTTTTATGTCTAAACTCTACCTCGTACCCACCCCGATAGGCAATCTGGAAGATATTACCCTTCGGGCTTTGCGCATATTGAAAGAAGTGGCGCTTATACTTGCCGAAGATACCCGCAACAGCGGCAAGTTGCTGCAGCATTACCAAATTAAAACAACGTTGCAGGCTTACCATGCGCATAATGAGCACAGCGCTACAGCCAAGGTAATTGCCCACCTGAAACAGGGCAATACCGCAGCGCTTGTTACCGATGCAGGAACGCCGGGCATATCAGACCCGGGTTTTTTGTTGGTAAGGGAGTGTTTAAAAGAGGGCATTGCTGTAGAATGCCTGCCGGGTGCTACGGCATTTGTTCCGGCGCTGGTAAATTCGGGGTTGCCTTGCGACCGGTTTTGTTTTGAGGGATTTTTACCACACCAAAAAGGGCGTCAAACCCGCCTTAAAGCACTTGCCGAAGAACCCCGCACCATGGTTTTATATGAATCGCCGCACCGATTGCTTAAAACCCTGCAACAATTAGCCGAATATCTTGGCGCCGAACGTCCGGCATCGGTTAGCCGGGAACTTACCAAGTTGTTCGAAGAAAATGCCCGCGGCACTCTGGCGCAACTCATTGCCCATTTTGGCAGCAAAACCATAAAAGGCGAAATGGTAATTGTAGTGGGGGGGAGGGAAAAGGAAACCCCCAAAAGAAGTTAACGCATATACCCATACCCGATGGCTGTTTTTGCGCCAATGCCATGTAGCGTAAGGGCAGATTGGAGCCAATGGGTGGCAAGCTCTAAAACTGTACTTTTATTACTGAGCCCGCTGCCCGATGGCAGGAAAACGCCCATATCGCCCATTTTTTGTAACCCGATGGACTCTAATGACGGATTATCTCTAACACCTACAATGGTTTGGAAGTAAAAATCATTGCCCGATAAAGATTTATTGCCCACGGTTAAGAACACAATGGGGTTAGGGCTTTGTGTATCGGTAGGGGGTTCATTGCTGCTGTAGTACTGCGGATAATGAACGTTCATAATATCGGGTTCTATGGCGGGTGCTGCATTGGGGAAACTGTCAAAAAACAAGACTTGCCCTTCGTGCTGTTCTTTATCGTAACTCTTATCATCGGAGCCAAATAGGTAAACAAACAGCTCATTTTGCAGGGCAATGGTCTCCTGATTATTGAAACAACAGGCTATAACCCAACTGCGCACTACACCTTTTATACTGCTGGCGGGCAGGTAAGGTATGCCATATATGTGATGCAGGGTAATAGCGGTTTCGTAAACACTCTCTAACCCTAACCCCACAATGAGCCTCCAATCGGGCTGAAACCGCAGGGTGTGGTAGTTGCCGTGCGGATGCGTGAGGGCGCGGGCATAGCGTTCTTGCCGGGCGGTGAGGGCGGTAAAATCGGTACTGCCGTAATTGGGGCGGATTTGGTATTCTATCTGTCCTCGGTAGGTGCGGAAAAAGTAAAATTCATGCCTGCCTCTTGCCGTATTCCATTCACATCGGGTGGCTTTGTAGAGTTTTAAGGAAAAATTGTCTATATCGGTAAAACCGTTCAGGTTGCGCAGTATGGGGTGCAGTATTTTGGTTTTATCAAAGCTATCGGGGTGTTTGAATGCATTGCCACCGGTGGTTTGTTTGGCAGTTTGCTGGGATAAATCGAGCAATACTGTACCATCTGCCAACACAATTTTTTTGACTGCGCCGCTCTCTGTATAAAAAGTACATTCAGAACCATTTAAAGTGGCACTGGTAAAGATGTACTGCGGCGGAACGTTAATTTGTTTGGTTTTACCATCTTTTTGGTAGTGCAAATACCCCACAAACCTACCTTTTTGGGTGGGCAGTACTACCAGTTTGGCTGCTATTTGTTGCATAAGGTTTAGGTTTTATGGGTTGATTGCCTCGGCAAAACGGCGATACCAGTTTAAAAAAGCGAGTACTTCATTAGTAATGGCGCGGTAAACGGCGGGGTCTTCTAAATTGATGAGGTAATCAATAAAGCCGGTATCGGTATTGTTGGTAACCTTAGCATGAATATCAGGCGCTACTTTCTTAATATCGGCTTTCAGCCATTTTATGATATCGGCATAAATGATATTGTATGCCTGCCTGTTTTTTGATTTTATGAAAGCCAATGCCGGAGCTAAGCCATGACTTGAAATCATCATGGGCACTTTTTTTGCGTAAGATTTAAACTCATCGGTTTTGTTTGCTGCCTGAACGTATTCTAAGGCTTTGGCGGCTCTGCCTTGCTCTACTTTACTTCGCATAGTTTATGTGGGTTTTAGGTAGGTTAGAGTAAATGAGTTCTGAGTACACCTTTTCCTAATGTGGTATTAGCGCCCAATTGAAAAACGTAGTTGAGTTGTTCAGTGAGGGTGTCGGTTACAAAGTTCTGCACTTCTTGTGCGCTTAGGGTAGCTTTTTTACCGCGTTCATCGGTAAACATGGCAAGGCTGTACAAGATGCTCTCGGTGGGCAGGTATTCTTCGGTAAACAGTGCACCATCAGCTACGGTCCCGGTTTGGTTGTCTATTTTGGTGCGGGTTACTACTTCGGTGCTGAGTTTTACAAAATCTCTGAAATCATCGTCAGATAAAATAACCAATCGGGTTTTGAGCAGCGTTTGCCAGTAAGCTTGTTCGGGCTGTGCAAACAGGTGTTTGGCTAAGGTGCCGGCAAACTTGTAGGTAAGGTCATCGGTATCAGGCTTCACGTCAAAGGCGTATTCTTCCAGCACAATGGTTTTATCGTTTATGCCCACTTCGCCCACAAAACTGGGTCGGCATTGTTGATTGCCTAGAACCAACTTGGGCACTAAGGCATCGAGGGCTTTTTTGAGGTCGTTATCTATATTGGCAATTTTGAGTTCGTGCAACAATTTTGCTAATACCGATTTGCAGGTTATCCACACAAAAACGCCTTTCATGCTCTTAACCGGAAAAAGCAGTAAGCGCGCATCGGTAAGGGCAAGGCAGCCGGCAAACTCGTGTCCGTCTTTTTCTTTTTCATCGGGGTCGTTTTCCTTGTCTTTGTATTTAAAAAGTTTTTTCAGCCTGTTGGCGGTTGTTTTTTTCATGCTGCCATCGTCAAAGCCAAAAACCCGATGCACTTTTACATCATTAGCCTCCCAAGTGGCAAAGACTTTTTTTGGGGTTTCGTTTTCCTCGTTTTCGGAGGAGGTATTGGCTTCGTCTTTTTTTACATTTTTAAACGTTTGGTAAGCATGTTCAAAGGCTTCGCGCAATGCCCCTTTTAGCGAGGAGCTTTCAATTTTGGGGAAATCGGTATGCCTTTCGCGCTGAATGGGCAGGTCAACAAACCCTAAGTCATCGCCGGTGCCGGCGTGCAGGGGTGTTTCGCAAATGAGAAATAGGGGGCGTGTAATTTGGTACATAGTGTATGTAGATTTTGCGGTGTAAATGATGGAAGTGGGGGTTGCTTTTAAGGTAGTGGCACTACATGGGTAAACAGGGGTTTATAGTAGGCTGCTAACCCAAATTGCTCTTTTAGGCGCAGCAGGGTAAATTGTTTGTAAGACATGGGCTTAGAGAATTATGGGTTCTAAGGAAGCAATGCGCTCTTGCATAAAATTTGTGTAGGTATCTACGTTGATTGGAATACTGAGTTTCACTAACCAAAATGATATATCAAACCGTTGCAGTACCATTTCGTCGCGTACTCTTTTCATACGGTCTTTGGCGCGCTCTAGTAAATCATCGGGTATAGTATCTAACAGCGTATAAACGATGTAATAAAATTCTTTTGGCTTATCCCATTCCGATGAGATATAATTACAGGTTTTGGGGAATTGCTCCCTGATTTTTTTAAACTTAGTGGAATTGGAAAAGCTTGAAAATGGCTTGACTTCACACGCAATATAACCTGAGGGTTTTATTCCCGATGTTAGATTGCCATCAATGATAGCTTCATAAATTGAAGCATTTTCAATTGGTTCTAATAATAGGTCAATTTCGTTGCCCTTAAGTTTTTCCTCTTCATTTTGGTCTATAATTGGTACGCTTCTGACAACTTTGTAACTTTTTCGGTCTTTCCAAAAGAAAGCAAAATACTCTAATAACTTATATTCTACAAATACGCCCAATGCTGGTTTTCCTTGTGGCGCAAAATTATTTACATAATTGAAGAATAATGTACCCAATGGGCTTCGCTTTTTTCTATCGGGCATTAGCAAGCCAAAGTTTGCTGCTTCATTAAGCAAAGCAGGGTCAATATTAGGTAGTACATCTTCGTCAAGCAAAGGGAATATGCGTTCTATTTGTTCTGCATCAAACGCCACCGGCAGTTTTTCTAAACCTATTATTTGTCCTTCTTTGCTATCCTCATGTGTGTAGCGAAGCGGATAACCGTAAATTTGCCCCATAATGGTTAGGATAGGAATGGTGGCTTTGTATCCGCCCGATATGTTTAGTATGGGTTTATCTGTACCGGCTATGGCGTTTATGGCGGTAAGCAGGTTAGAGAAGCCGGTGGTTTGAAAAGCATTGGGGTTTTTTACCTGCAAATCGGGTATGGGTAATATAAACGCATCTGGATAGGCTGATTGATATATGCTGCGTTGTTGCCGCATTACGCCTAATTCGCCGGTACTAACCGCCGCGGCTATTTGTATCCGTTGGGAGGTTTCATCGCCGTCTTCTTTATTAAAATTCAGCCAGGCTATCATGAGTTCGCAGGCTATAACGGAGGTAACGGTATCGGTGGCAAGGAGGTAAACTTGCAGCGTTTCGGTAGGGTTTTGTTTGGCTATTTCGTAAAGGGTGTGGATTTCGGCGCATACTTCTTGGGCAGTTTTGGGGAAAAGTTGGTTGGTTTGGTTGTCTTCATTGCGAAATTTATCAATTTCGCCCTGAACACGTTCATTATCCCAATCAGACAGCAACGCATCTTTGCTGTTTGCAAACTGACCCTGATAATTTTGTGTTAAGATAGAAATGCCTACGGTGGTAATCACTTTCATAACTGCCCGATTTTAAATTTTACCTACCATTGCCAAGCCGTAGCCCTCGTTTGGCAGTTGGTCTGATATGGTTTTACAATGCAATAACTCTTTTGCCGCTTCAATAGTTCCGGCTACCAAGCGGAAGTAATAAACCGACCCGGCAGGTACGGTGCGGTACATGGTTTTGGGCTGTTGCGCTTTAAGGTCAAAACCGCCTATGGGCAGGGGTTTACCCAACGCTGTACCGGTGAGTTGCAGGGTTATTTTGTGGTCTCCGCTGCCCAATTCACCGGTGTAGTCGTTTTCGGGTTTAATCCACCCGGGCAGCCAGCCTAGGTCAAAAATGGCGGGTGTGGCAAGATAGAGTTTAAACATAGTATCGGTTGGGGCAAGCGTAAAGGGTATTTTTTCGATTACCGTTTTATTGAGTTCTACTTCAAAATGGGCTAATTTGCTATCAGCGCCCAATTTGCTAAAGGGAAGCCAATCATGGGTAAAATCGGGCAGTTCTACAACGATTTGGGTTTTATTGCTGAGGCGCTTCATATCTACCCGATAGAGTTTACCCTCATCGGTTGTAAAAGTGAGGTTATCTCTGCCTATGCCTATTTTGGGTTCTGAAACATGATACTCAGCATTGGGGTTTATCATTGAAACATCTGCGGCGTTTAGATAGTCTTTAAGGTCAAGCAGGGTAATAATGCCTTTGCTTTTTTCATTGTCCACCACAAAATTAGGGTAGGTTATTTGTGTAAGTGGTTTATTGCTTATTACGCCGGCTGTTGTGGCGTTTCGTGGCTGGAGTACGGTTTTAAGAGGAGTGGCATTTTCATGGTCAGACTTTTCTACTGCAAAGTCGTTGGGGGTGGGCACACCATAACCTTTTTCTGTTTGGAGGTATATACCCGTTATATTGATGTGTTGGGTTTCTTCGTCCAAAGCCAACTTATCAGCAGTGGCAAAATTAGTTTTGCCCAAAAACAGGGTGCGGATAGCACCGTAAATAACGGAGGGCGAGGGCGGAAATAGACTGTCTGCCCAGGAGTCGTCGCCCATAGAAAAGGGCTTACCATCGCGAAAAAAGAGGGTATCGAGGGGGTTAATCTTGATAAGCATGGGCGGCAGTTTTTAAGGGTTTATTGGTTTGGCGTTTAATGTAGTTGGCTATGTTGAGGGCTTCCAAAAAGTATTCCAGTGTTCTGGTATTATCTAACAGATGATGAAGGGCATTTTGCATGGCTGTAAAATCGGCATTTTTGAGGTCGGGCTTTTTAGAACGCTCCAAGAGGCGTTGCATTTCTAATCGGATAAAATTAGCGTTTTCAATTTGGTTAATAAAACCGTCCATTTCTACAAACAACTCCAACTCGCGATTTAAAGACCGGATAAAGGTATCGGAAAAATTATCGGCTTGCAGGTGTTGGGTAATGGTTTGCAGGTGGGGCAGTTGTTCCCATTTAAAACAGGTTTCGTGAGTTTCGCCCGATTTTTTGAGTACGCCAATGGCAAAGGCATTTCTGCCACCCGTTTCTTTTGCAGTATTTTGCAGACTGTGGGCTTTTTGGAGGGTAATACCCAATGGAGTTTTGTAATGGGCAATGGCTATGCCGGCAGAAAAGGTAAAATTGAAGCCGGGTTTGAGTACATCGGCAAAAGTTTGTTGGAGGGGGCTGTTTACTGTGCGGTGAAACTCGCCCTGAACTTGCAAGAGTACATTGTACAGGTGATTGAGGTTGATGAGGGCAAGGCAATCATCGCCACCGGCATATACCACCTTGCCTTGGGGAAATTTAACAATTTCGGTTACTTTTCGGGCAAACTCGGTTAGCAATCGGGAGGTTTCCTTTTGAAACGGTAAGAGGTACTCGTTTTGCTTATCGGGTTTAAGGAAACTGCCGGTCATAATTTTACCCATGTTGTCGCCGTCAAAAGATAAAACGGCGTAGTACTTTTGCAGCCTGCCGGCGGGTAGTTTTTGCACCTGTTGGCGCACACAGTTTAGCCCGCCATCGGGCAGCCCTTGTTGGTCAAAAAATTTGGGAGTGTGGTTTTCTTCGTAAAAAACTTGCCCGTTTATTTCATTGGCTATAGTGTAAAGGCTTTGGTAAAAATTAGGCGTTTTGCCAAGACAAATAGCTATAGCTTGCAAATGATGGAGATATTGAGGTTTATTGGCACACCAGTTAAAAAAATCGTACAAGGCAATGTTTGCGGTAGAGGGAAATTCCTGTTTGTCGTATTCAAACCAACGTTTCAGGAAAGAAACGGCGCTCAATCCTTCGCCGGTTTGCAAAAGTTTGTAACGTGTTTGTTCATCGTCATGCTCCCATAAACATATCTGCTCTTTGGTGGTGAACAACTTGGTAGCCAATAGTCTGTCGGTATCGGTTTCGTCTTTGGTTTTCCGATACACTTTTACATTTCGCTCGCCATCTAAGTTGCATTTGCGCCCTTTTTCGGGCAGTTGGGCAAAGGTGCGTATGTTTTTAAGACCGCCAAATATCCTTTCGGCGGTTTGGTAGTCATGGGCGTAGGTGGCAGGAGTGTGGGGAATAAAGAACCAGGTAATTTCTAAATGGCTGTTTATTTGGGCAAAGTAGCTTTGTTGGTCAAAATGGGGCGGGGCTTGCAATTTTTGAAGTGCTTGTTGGGCTAAATGGGTAAACCGGTTTCTTACGGCATCTTCTATGGCTTGCCCTATTGTGGCAAGGTTGCCGGCACCCTCATAAGTACCGGCAAATTGGTTGGGTATGTTTTGATCGTCTGTGCTGCCGCCAGTAAGGTACCGGTAGGGGTAGGTAATGGCTATGCCCTGTTCCTGTGCAGTAGTAATGGCAGTAGCTGCCAAATGCGAAAGCAGCCGGCTACCGCCGTAAAGGTCTTGGGTTTTTCGGGCTTGCGCTATAAACGCCTGCACCGGACCTACCGAAAATATAAAAATGTGGTTATTTGCGTTAGGACTTGTTGTCATTTTTAAACCATTTTACTTGTGATAGTTTGTCTTTAAACATTTGCATGATAGCTTCTTCCCAATCGTTGGTAGTGGACAGGTAGGGAATAATGGCTTTCAGCATTTCTTTTCGGTATTCGTTGGCACGGAGGCGGTCAATGTTTATTTGGGGAAGGTAGGTTTTCACCTCTTGAAAATCGTAGTTGATTAAATCAGGGAAACTGGCATATTCAATCAGTCGCTTCAGCCTGAAAGTGGGCGAAAGCGTATCGGGGTCAATGCCTGTGGAAGCGCCGGTATCCCAAAAGTATTTAAGAAATCGTTTTTGCATGGTGGAGGAGTTGGCGGGTTAGGTTATTTAAAAAGGCATCAAATGTTTCCTGCTCTATGGGTTGGGTAAGTAAGGCATTATTCTCAAACTGCTCGCCAAACAAACACATCACCGTTTCTTCGTAACTTGGCAGAATTATTTTAGTTGATGCCCACTGCATAACTGTTTCAAGTGGAAATTCTTTCAGTAAATAGTAAAGGTCTATGTAATCTTTCATGGTTTTGCGTCCAAACAGGGCGGCAACTTTATTGGCAGCTATGTTTTGCTTTGTATCTATGCGTATGTTACCGGAGAGAGTGGGTGGTAATATAGGTGGGGTAGGGTCATAAATAAATTCAATTTTAAGGGTGCAATTGTTTTGTTGAATAAAAAAACGTTTAAAGTATTCTGCTTCGGTGGCGGGTTGTATAGTAAACTGTTGGGAAAGTTGTTGTTGCAGTATGCGATATTCGGTTTCAAAATCGGTTGGGGTGTAACTGTTGCCTAAGAAAAAAAGGTCTAAATCATCGGAATACCGATGTTGGTAGTAGTATCGGGCTAAACAAGTTCCTCCGGTAAGGTAAAATTTATCTGATTGCAACAAAGCCAGTACCTCATCTTGCAACGGATAAAGGTGGTTTTGGTAATAGTTTGTTTGTGCTATGGTGGCGGTGGGGAGCATGGTTTGCCAATTATAGATTTATGTTTTTTTCAACAAGTTAATCAAATTATCAAAGCTATCCGGATATTGTTTTAAATAGTTGATGGTTCTTTTTACATAAAAGGCGTAAGGACGTTCACTTAATGGGAGAATACTATGCAAATGCATTATTCTAAGGAATTTTCTTTTATTTTTTTTGTCAACCAATAAACAATGAAGCCACAAAATGGCCTCAATTTTGCGTTATGCAAGTTTTTGTTTTCATATTTATATTCTTCAAGCAATTCTTTAGCAACATCTAATTTAAATTTCCCTGATTTGAGGTCAATCACTTTTCTTTTAATGGCAGACCAAACCGAAAATCGGTGTGTTGTAAGTTGTTGGTTGTTTAAGTTTAGTTTTATATTTATATCAGCATCTAATGTCTCATCTTTGTATGAGGCTTTTACCATAACTCGTTCCTCCCTTTCCATGACAGCATATTTTATATAGGCATCAAAATTGGGTTGTAATACTTTACTGGGATTAGGTATTACCTGTAACCTACGTTGTGATTTGGTATGGTCACAACAATGAATAGAGGCATCATCATTTTCGAGTTTTACATTTCCCATACAAGATGCCAACAAGTTGGAGTATTCAAGTTGAAGGCTTTCGTCTTTTTCGGTACCTCCCTTGGGAATAAAATGCTCTACGCGCATTAAACTCAGTCCATTTACATTTGCAAGGTCAATTTGGCTTTGACAATAACAACAAATATACCCTTGCTCCTTCAATAGATTTTTCCTTAAAGCGGTAAAGGCTTCCGAATATTCGCGTTCTTCACTAAAATCTTTGTATGTTAGCAATGGATTATTTTTAATCGCATTTTTAAACTCGTGAGGGGGTTGATGTTTTTTTATGGGTATCATACGGGTAGGCTCATAAAGGTTTTAGCTTCAATTACTGCTCTGTCGTTCTCACCAACTAGTTCTATTATTTCTTCAAGCATTTTGTTTGCAGCAGTAAAATTTTCAGGCTCGTCTTCAAGCAGTTCAAATAGTGTGTCTATTTTATGCTGAATAAAATCTGGTCTCATTTTAATGCCGTAATACTCATAGAAAACATCAACTAAATGAAGTCCTTTAAAGAATTTATGTTGTATAAGCGCTAAATTTTTCAATTTTAAGACCTTTCCAACTTGGATATTGATAAACACTAATGGGCTATGTGTTGTTACCACAAATTGTAATTTCGGGAAAATTTTTCTTAATTTAGATAACACTTTTTGTTGCCATAGTGGGTGCAGGTGTTGGTCTATTTCGTCAATCAATACAATGCCCTTACCCTCATTGAGTGGGTTGGTTTGTTGCACGGCTGTTTGCCCCGATACACTTTCTGTGGGTTGATAAGTAGGATTAGCTGCAATAATACGGCGAACAAGGTCGGCAACTAAGGCAAAAAGGGCTTTTTCGCCCGATGACATCTGCGAGAATGAGATGGTTTCCGTTTTATTGTCGTGGGTTAGTTTGTCAAAGGCGAATTCTTTTGATTTGTAATCAAGCCGAAAATTACTGTACCGTTTGTCGTCGTCATTCAGCATGTCAAGCACTGCATTGTTTAACAGGTCAAGTTCTTCATCTAAAGATTTTCCTTGTACCAATAAATCAAGTTTATTTTTGTAGGTTTCTTGTTCTGTTTTTACATTTTCAAACGAAGCCAAACTTTTTACATAGACTGCTTCGGCAATTTGTATTTTCTGCTTCAATGTTTTTAACTCTTCTTTTAGTTCTTTATATTCTGTAGTATAGGTTTGTTTGTTTTTTCTGAGTTGCGCTATTTTAGCAGCTACTATTTCTTCATCAAGCTTTAGCGCTTTTACCTCCCCCTCCAGTTTGGCTTTTTGGGCTGCAATGTTTGTTAGTTCCTGCTCTAATGCTGTTATATCGTCTTGAAACTTTTTTATTTTTGTATCTTTTTCTTGCAAGGCTAATCTTTGTTTTTCATCGTACCATTGGTAAAGTTGGTTAAAACTAAACCTTTCGGGTTCTAAGGCATTGGTATAAACAGCATCTATTCGGGATTTTACTTTTGCATTGCCTGCTGCCTGTGGTCTATTAAAAGCATTTCTGCCGTAGTACACCAAGATAGGTAGGTTTTCTTTCTTTCTGAGAACATTAGTTGCTATTCTATATCCTTCTATGGTAATGCTATTGGCAATGTTGCCTTGCGCATATTTAACTTCTGTTCCACCATTTTCATTAAGGTTTAGCTCCCAAAAACAAATCCCATTGTGAATTGGTCTATCATCTTCCTCCTCGTCTTCATCGGTATTATTAGTTTTGGATTTATTCAATTCGGTATATGGATACTCCATATTTACCACAAGCCGGCAAGATGCCGCATGAAGCCCATTTTTAACATCGGTTGATTTAAATTTAGTTTCATATTTTTGCCTAACGAGGGCATATTGGTAAAAAAAGCGCAAACACTCGGCAGTAGCATCTAATATGGTAGATTTTCCGCCGCCGTTTTCCGAAATAAAGATGGTGATATCGGGGTCAAACGTTACTTCCAAATTGCCAAATCCTCTGAAGTTTTCTAAGTGCAGGGTTTCTAATCTGAGGTCGAACATGGTGTTTAATTTAAAACATTATTCCTAAAATCCTCTTGCAGCGAGAGGCTGATTTTATTGCGGTCTCTATCGGGTACGGTGTTGAGGGTGGCGGTGATGATGCGGTTTTGGTTGCCCACTTGGGTAAGCGAGGCAATTACCGGAGAGGCAAACCGTCCTCTGTCGGCATGACCTAAGGAGGGTTCATACGCCAAGGCATTTTTCTTTTTCAGTTCATGCGTAACCCTGCCTATTTTTTTGGTCAAAACTTCCCAGTTGGCATTGCCTGTTTGGCTTAGGTGCAGCAAGCGCAAATAAGGATAACTTGCCGTACCGCCGCTGATGGTGTTGTAAATGTATCGGTTGTCTTGCAGGGTAAAATGGGGTGTTAGTTTTTGCAGCAGGGTCTGTATTGCTTGCAAGGTAGCGGGCGGGGTGTAAGGCTGCCCGTTTATGTGGGTAATGGTAAAAGCGCCCATACCGCGCCGGCTGCGCTTGCCCACGCCGCCCACTAAAGCTACAAACTCAAAAAGGGCTTGCAGGTAGGCGGCTTTTATGTGGGTTTCCTGAGTAATGGTGAAGGAGATGGTAAAGGTTTCGCCCGACATAATAGCTTCTTTTTCCGATGGATTGCCTCCTGTATCCTTCCGATGTGGCAGCATCGGGAATTTACCGGTTTTGTAGGTTTTAAACGGAACCCGCATAATTACATGGCTGCGGGTATTGGTTTCTACGCCGCCAAAAATGTAGGCTTCGTGGCGTTTTAAATCGTTCAAGTTGTATTGAAAATTAAGGGCGCGCCACCAAAAACGCAGTACGCCTTTAAAACCGGGTGGGCGTAGTTCGGGTTTATTGCCGTCAGCGCCGGCTATAAACATGGGGCTAATGATTTTGCAGGAGAAGGTAATGGTTTGCATACAAATGGGTATTGATGTGCAATTATACACATTTTTGCCAACTTGCGCTACACAAAATCAATATATTTTGTCTTTATCCCAATTTTGTTGCTGATTAATGCCACAACACACTACCCAAACCTGCCTGAAACCACCAAGTCTTTACCACCGCCCGAATAATGGTAAAAACCCTCGCCCGATTTTACACCCAACTTGCCGGCTGTTACCATATTTACCAGCAACGGGCAGGGCGCATATTTTGGATTGCCAAACCCATTGTGCAATACCCGCAAAATAGACAGGCAAACATCTAAGCCTATAAAATCGGCTAATTGCAGCGGACCCATAGGGTGTGCCATGCCCAATTTCATTACCGTATCAATTTCGGCAACACCGGCAACGCCTTCGTAAAGGGTGTAAATGGCTTCGTTTATCATGGGCATAAGTATGCGGTTGGCTACAAAACCCGGGTAATCATTGACCTCTACCGGCACTTTACCCAATTGTTTGGTAAGTTCCACTATGGTTTGCATGGTTTGGGCAGAGGTGGCATAACCGCGTATAATTTCTACTAATTTCATTACCGGTACGGGATTCATAAAGTGCATCCCTATTACCTTATCGGGACGAGTGGTGGCTGCGGCTATTTTGGTTATAGATATGGAAGAAGTATTACTGGCTAAAATGGCATCGGGTTTGCATTCTTTATCCAGCGATGCAAATATTTTGAGTTTAATATCTTCGTTTTCGGTGGCGGCTTCAATAACCAAATCTACCCGTTCAATTCCCGAATCTTCTATTTTTGAAAAAGTGGAAATATTGGCAAGGGTGGACTGTTTCTGTTCTTCAGTTAACAAGCCTTTTTTAATCATGCGGTCAAGATTGCCGGCAATGGTTGTCATGGCTTTATCCAGCATGTGGTGGTTAAGGTCTATCAGGCTTACGGTGTGTCCGTTCATGGCACAAACGTGGGCAATTCCGTTGCCCATGGTGCCGGCTCCTATTATTGCAATGTGGTACATACTATAATAAATGGTAAATTGGTTAAATGTTTCGGGTGTTATTGTTTGCTATTCTGAATTGGTGTAAAGTTCGTCGAGGGTGTTTAATAGGAGGAGGTCAATTTCGGGGTCGCCGGCATATTCCTGCAGCAGTTGAAACATAACTGCTGCATTTTTGGTGGAGGGGTCGGGTTTGCCTGTAGTGGTAAGACTTTGCAGTTTGCTGAACGTTTTTTTGGGCAGCACCCATTTTAACCCTTTTGTTGCTACGGTTTGCAGGGTATTGCCAATGCGGTTTATGCTTAATTGCTGCACTTCATCAAGAGCAGTTTGCAAATCTATCAGAAATTCGTCGGCAACTACGGCATGAATGGGGCTTACGGTAAGGTGTATGCTGGGCGGTCTGAATTGGCGGTTTACAAACCACCCTTTTTCGGTAAGTTTATCGGCAAGGGCAAAAACGTCTATTTTATCGGAGGTTATGGCCAGAATGGAAATGTCGGGTTGTACAACCAATTTCAGACCGTTCATGGCTTCAATTCCCTGCCGCAGGCGGCGCACGGTTTGCAGGGTTTTTTCGGTTAACTTTAGGTAGCCGGCCTCGCCAATGCCGCAAAAGGCTGCCCAGGCAGCGGCAATTGCTCCGCCGGCGCGGGTTCCGCCAAATCCCAAAGAGGCATAAATGCCGCCGGGCCATTGCGTGTAGGTATAGAGCTGGTATTTGCGAAGTTGGCTGTTGCGGTAAAGCAGTACCGATGCGCCTTTTGCGGCGTAGCCATATTTGTGCAAGTCGGCCGATAGTGATTGTACGCCGGGTATGGTAAAATCAAAATCGGGCAGCAAATGCCCGAGTTTGCGGGCAAAAGGCAAAATAAAGCCGCCTACGCAGGCATCAACGTGCAGCCACAGGTTGTTTTCGGTAGCAAGGTCAGCCAGTTTGCCAATATGGTCAATAACGCCGTGCGGGTATGCGGGCGCCGAGCCTGCAATGGCAATGGTGTTGTTGGTAATGGCTTTCCATGCTTCGGCGGGATTTACTTTGTAATCGGCACCCAGCGGAACCACTACCGGTTGCAGTTGCAGGTAGTGACAGGCTTTGTGAAAAGCAGGATGTGCCGATTGGGGTAATATTACCTCGGGTTTACCAATAACCGGATGGTGGCTTTTGGCCCACTCGCGGGCCGAGTGCAGCGCCAGAAAAATGCTTTCGGTGCCGCCGTTGGTTATGCAACCCGATGTTTCTTCATTGCCACCCAGCAAATGTGCCGCCATGCTCACCACTTCATTTTCCAGCTTGCGAAGACTGGGAAATGTGTAGGGATTGAGTGCATTTTCAGAAAAAAACAGGTTATAAGCCTCGCGCACCATATCGGTAATATCTGAACCCGGATTGTAAATGTGCGCAAAAGTTCTGCCCGATTTCCATCTGGCATCTTCTTTTTTAAATGCTCGCAGTCGGTTTAGCAGGTCTTCTTTTTCTAATCCTTGCGATGGAAACGGGGTGAGCTTTTTTTTCATAACCCGGTTTTGTTAATGTGTGGCAAAATTAACAAAAAAGCAGCCTTGCCGCACCATTCCTGTTTACTTTACCACTACCAGATGATAGTTTTTTTTGCCTTTTTGTACCAAAATATAGGTGTTGTTCAGCAAATCGGCAGTTGTTACGGTATAATCGGGAAGGGCAATTTTTTGTTTGTTTATACTTACGGCGTTGGCCGTTATGTTTCGGCGGGCATCGCCTTTTGAGGCAAAAACGCCGGTTTGTACAGACAGGAAAGTGGTTAAATCGGTACCGGTTTCTACTTCGCCACGCGCTATAACAGATTGCGGTACGCCGTCAAAGATTTCGAGCAGTTGTTTTTCGGTAAGTGCCTGCAACATTTCTTTGGTGCCCTCGCCAAACAAAATTGCTGATGCTTGTATGGCCTTTTGGTACTCATCGGCGCCGTGAATCATGGTTGTAACCAGTTCGGCAAGTCGTTTTTGTATGGGTCGCAAGTGCGGGTTGTTCATTTGGTCTTGCTCCAACTGCAAAATATCTTCTTCGGTAAGGAAGGTAAAAATGCGTATAAATTTACGGGCATCTTCATCGGAAGCGTTGAGCCAGAACTGATAAAACTGGTAGGGCGAGGTAAGTTCGGGGTCGAGCCAAATGTTGCCTTTTTCCGATTTTCCAAACTTGGTTCCGTCTGCTTTGGTAAGCAGCGGGCAGGTAACAGCAAATACTTCGCCCTGTTCCATGCGGCGGGTAAGTTCAATGCCGGCGGTGATGTTGCCCCATTGGTCGGAGCCGCCCACCTGCAGTTTGCAGTTGTGGTGTTTATAGAGGTAAACAAAGTCATAACCCTGAATAAGCTGGTAGGAAAACTCGGTAAACGAAATGCCTGTTTCCATGCGTGTTTTTACGCTGTCTTTGTCCATCATGTAATTTACCGTAAGGTGTTTGCCCACATCGCGCAAAAAGTTAAGCACGGGCATATCCTTAAACCAGTTGTAGTTATTGAGCAACAGTGCGCCGTTTGGGGTATCGGAAAAATTGAGCAGTTTTTCGAGCTGTTTTTTTTGACGGCTGATATTATACTGCAATTCTTCTACTGATTTCAATTGCCTTTCTTCCGATTTTCCCGATGGGTCGCCAATCATGCCGGTGGCGCCGCCTACCAGCGCAATGGGTTTATGCCCGGCGCGTTGCAGGTGAATGAGCATCATGCCGGCAGCCAGATTACCTACGGTAAGCGAAGGTGCGGTGGGGTCAATGCCCCAATAGCCGGTAATTTGTTCTTTTTGCATGAGTTCTTCAAGCCCCGGTGTAAGGTTGTGTACCATGCCACGCCAGGTTAATTCTTCTAAAAAAGTCATAGGCTTTGTAGTTAGGTGCAAAAACGCCCGCAAAGATACATATTTACCCGGTAAATAGTGGGCTGCCGGATGCTTTTTACAATACTGCTCCAAGGTAAAAAGGGCGGCTGTATAGCAACGGTATGCATGTAAGATAATGGGCAGAGGAGTGAAAACTGTTTGTAATTACCTTTTTAGCCGTTTTTTGCGTTAACTTTGTGCCTTTAAATAACTCCAAAAAGGGCAAAATCATACTTGTCCTGCATAATATTTTATGGTAACAGCATTTGCACCGGCAACGGTAGCCAACCTGAACTGCGGGTTTGATGTATTGGGTATGGCCATTGCTGCGCCCGGCGATGAAGTAAGCGTTTGGTTTAATGATGCCGGCACGGTGCGCATAGTAGAAATTACCGGCGATGAAGGACGACTTTCTTATCAGCCCGAAAAAAACACCGCAACCGGCGGTATGCTTACCCTGCTGCAACACGTTGGTTGCCAGCGTGGTGTTGATGTGCGCATAGCAAAAAAAATGCCGTTTGGCAGCGGCCTTGGCTCCAGTGCGGCCAGTGCGGTGGCGGGAGTTATGGCGCTAAACCGGCTGTTGGACAGTCCGTTAAGCAAACAACAACTGGTATCTTTTGCCCTTGATGGCGAGGTAATAGCCAGCGGGTCGCGCCATGCCGACAACGTTGCGCCTTCTATGTTGGGCGGTATTGTGTTAATAAGAGGTTACAACCCGCTTGATATGATTGAATTGCCCGTTCCCTCAAACCTGTTTTGTGTGGCAATTTACCCGAAAATTGAAATATTAACCAAAGAAGCCCGCAACATACTGCCCAAGGAAATTCCGTTAAAAACAGCCATAACCCAAACCGGAAACCTTGCAGGCCTGGTTTCGGCGCTTTATACCCGCGATTTTATGTTGCTTGAGCGCAGTATGACCGACTTATTTGCCGAGCCGTACCGTGCGCCGCTAATACCGCATTTTCACGAGTTGCGGCAACTTGCCCTTGGCCGGCAGGCGCTGGCGTTCGGCATTTCCGGCTCGGGCCCCGGCATGTTTGCCCTTACCCAAACCGCCGATTCCGCCGAGGTAGTGTCTTATACGTTGCAGCAATTTCTTCAATCCCGGCAAATACCGTGTTTGGCTTATGTATCTGAAGTAAACCGCAGCGGCGCTATTATTGTAAGCTAAAGTTGCTCCGGTAAATTGCCGGCAGTAGCAGTATTGTCCTGTATATCAATAGCAAATACATAGTTGAACGGCGCATTAATTATTCAAGGGGCATTTTTTACGCCCCCGAAGAGAAACTTTTGCAGGCAGGTATATTTCCGACCTTCCTTTACCGGCACAGAATCCCACAATTCCACCTGTTTTACCTCCATTTCAAACGGCTGTACGGGTATTTTGGAAAGCAAATTTGGTTTTTTGTTGTGGTTTGTGTCTTTGGGCAGGCGCAGCAAGGTAATGTGCGGGGTAAATGAAAAATCGGGTTCGCTGCCGGTAACTTCGGCAATAATTGAGGCAAGCATTTCCAGGGGTTCTGAATGTTGCATGCGTATCCAAATCATAGATTTTTTGTGGTTGCTTATGGCGCAAACCTCTTTAAAGAACAGGGTAAAAGGGTCAAATTGCAGGGTTATGGCACTCAGTTTGGCAGAAAGCGGCGCTATTTCATCGGGGTGCAAATTGCCTATAAAATGCACGGTAAGGTGCAGGTTGGTGGCAGGCGTCCATTTTTCTGCCGGAAAAACGGCACAGGCCGTCCCAATTTGTTTTTTTACCGCTGCAGGTATGGGTATGGCAACAAATAGTCTTATCATTGCATAAAATTTGGCAAAACGCAAAGATAACAACTTAGCGGCGCCGGCAGTAGTTTTTTACACACTGTATGCCGCTTATAATTAAACAAGTTTACCCTAATTTATGCAAACTACAGAGGTAATAGCCAAAACCGCCGAAGGTCTGGAACAGGTATTGTGTACCGAACTGGCAGAACTGGGCGCCACCGTAACACAAACATCAAAAAGGGCAGTGCATTTTTTAGCCGACAAAGAAATGTTGTACAAAGCCAATTTGCACCTTAGAACCGCTTTCAGAATTATGGTGCCGGTAAACAGCTTTGCGGCCAATAACCCCGATGAACTGTACCGGCAAGCTTGTAACACCCCTTGGGAAAACTATTTTGGCATACACCATACCTTTGCGGTAGCTTTTACGGTAAACTCTACGCTTTTTACCCACTCGCAATACGCAGCCCTTAAACTCAAAGATGCCATTGCCGACCGATTCAGAAAGTATTTTGGCGGCAAACGCCCGTCGGTAGATACCCGAAACCCCCATTTTTTAATACAGTTGCACATTAGCGGCAACCGGTGCAATTTGCTCCTCGACAGTTCGGGCGATTCATTGCACAAGCGCGGTTACCGCAGCGAGCAGTTGCAGGCACCTTTAAACGAAGTATTGTCGGCAGGTTTGGTGTTGCTGAGTGGTTGGCAGGGTGAGTGCGCACTGCTCGACCCCATGTGTGGTTCGGGAACTATTGCCATAGAGGCGGCACTGCTGCAAAGAAAAATTGCGCCGGGTTTGTTTCGCCAACAGTTTGCTTTTGAACAATGGAAAGATTTTGATGCACTTTTGTGGAAGCGGTTAAAAACCGATGCGCTTAAACAAAGCCTTCCGGCGGCCGAAGCAAAGGTATATGGCGCCGATTTGCTGGATTTGGCAGTGCGAACTGCTCTTGAAAACGCCCAAAATGCCGGGTTGCCCGATATTAACTTCTTTAAAGCCGATTTTATTGAAGACCGTAAAATTATTAAGGAACGCGAAGGGCTGATAATTATGAACCCGCCCTATGGCGAACGCCTTGCACCGGCCGATATAAACCGTTTCTATAAGGCAATTGGCGATAAACTGAAAAAGACATATCCGGGCTTTACCGCCTGGATTTTGAGTTCAAACAAAGAAGCTATTAAGCACATAGGTCTGCACCCCTCCCAAAAACATACCTTGTACAATGGCCCGCTGGAGTGTCGTTTTCTGGAGTTCCGCTTATATAACGGAGCAAGGGTAAATGGTGGCAACAAATAATAACCGCTATGCCCCCGGAGGCATTTTTTGCCTGTCAGAAACACATATTGAAAACAAATAGCACACAAAAGGTTTGAAACTTGCATAATTACCATTGCTTTAAAGCAAATATATGTTGATTTTAGTGAGGTTATAAGTCACGCATTGTCAGAATTTTGACGTTAGTGCTGCAAAAAAGTTACATTGTGTCATAAAAATGTAACTTGTTAGTGTTTTAACTTCGTTAATAATGCCTATCTTTATTTCGCCAATACGATGCTAAATAGGCGCTAACATTTGCAGTTTGCCCGTTATTCGGGCAGGCTTACAAAAACCTCAGCACCGCTGAAACAGCATATTGTACGGGCAAAACCTCCTTAAACGGAACACCCTTCAAATCACTTTGTTACAGAACAAAACGGGCTTGGTATGAGCAAATACTACTACACTCGGGTTATTATTACTTTCGTGTTCATGGCATTTTTCCGGTTGAGCACAGAGGCACAGGAACCCGGCAGCGAGCGGGTAAGAGAAGCCCTGCGCAGTGCAGAGTCAGACATTAACCCCAATATGGCAATGGGGCGCAAAAAAATGGAAGCCGGCGAGTATGCCCTGGCACGCGCCTATTTTACCATAGCCGTTGAAGAAAACCCCAACTCATCGGAAGCGCACCTGGCATTAGGCAAAACCCATGCAGCCCTCAAAGATTACAAAAACGCCCTTTCTGAGTTTGAGAAAGCACTGAAACTTACACCCGGCAAACCCGGTATTTACCTTGAAAGGGGTAAAACCTATGCCGCGATTGGCAGTACAAACGAGGCCATGTCCGATTTTTCGGAGGTTATACGACTTGACCCGGGCAATAAGGAAGCCTGCAAGGCAGCGAGTGCTTTATTGTTAAAAACCGGCGATTATACCGGGGCTATTAGCTTTTACGACCAATACATACAACATAACCCCGGCAGTGCGGAGGCTTATTATGAACGCGGCAAGATTAAAGCCGCCGTGGGCAACTATGATGCCGCTGTAGCCGATTTTAAGCAGTCTATGAAATTAGACAAAAGCTACTCCGATTATTTTTACAGCAAGCCCAAGGCCGATGCCGTTGCCGATACCATTCAGGCAGTATTGGAGCGAAGCCGGGTGGCAATTGGCTTAATGAAAATGTCGAACGGTGAGTACCAGGGCGCCATTACCGATTTTACCGAAGTTGCCGGCAGATTTCCGCAAAACAAACTTGCCTTTTACAACAGGGGGCTTGCCTACACATTGCTCAGCCGCCCTACCGATGCCATTGCTGATTTTGACAAAGCCCTTGCCATAGATGGTAAATACCGCGATGCTTTGTTGGAAAGAGCCAGGTGTAAAAACGATATTGCCGATTTTACCGGAGCCTTAAAAGATATTGACAATTACCTTGTGCAGGCGCCCGGTAATGAAGGAGTACTTACTTTCAGAGGAGAGGTTAAAATGAACACCAAAGATTACACCGGCGCTATAGCCGATTTTAACCAGGCCATAAACATAAACCCACAGTTTGTGCTTGCTTTTGTAAATCGGGGTATTGCTAAAATGTTCTTGGGTGAAACACAGGCAGCCCTGCTCGATTTTCATACAGCCATTGGCATAGACACCCAAAACCCTATTGCCTATTTTAAAAGAGGACAAGCCAAATATACCTTAGCTGATTATAACGGCGCTTTGTCTGATTTTACAAAAGCCCTTGAACTTAAACCATCAGACAAATATACCGTTTTGTATATTGGCATGACCAAAGCCGCCCTCAGTAACCACCTCGAAGCTATTGCCGCTTATGAAAAAGCATTAACCTTAGATAAAAATTTCAGAGAGGCCTGGTACCGAAAAGGAATTTCCAAAATAGCAAGAAAAGATTTTTTGGGAGCTATTGTTGACCTTGAAACAGCCATCAGCATTTATCCCGATTTTATTGATGCTTATTTTGCATCGGCAGAAGCCCGCACCGAAATCGGCGATTTATCGGGCGCCATTGTTGATTACGATAAAATTGTGGAACTCAACGCAGGTTTTAAAGAAGCATTTTTTAAACGGGCAAAAGTGCGCATACAAATTAAGGACTTTCAAAATGCATTTACCGATTTAAACAAGGCCATCGGGCTTGATTCAAAATTTGCGGCCGCCTATTTTTTAAGAGCCTCCCTCTACAAAAATGCCGGCAATCTGTCATCGGCCTTCGATGATTTTAACAAGGTTATCAGTATTAACCCCGACGATTGTCCGGCGCTGCTTCAACGCGGAGAAATTAAAATGTTGCAGGAAAACTACGCCAAAGCTGTGACAGATTTTGATATGGTAATTACACGGCAGCCGCAAAATTACGATGCCTTTATTTTAAGGGGCAATGCCAAACTGAAAATGGAGAAATATGCCGATGCTGTGGAAGACTATAACCGTGTAATACAACAGAACCCGCAAAATGCCACCGCTTTTGCCAGCCGGGCAAATGCAAAAGTGGCCCTCAAAGACTATGAAGGCGCTATTGCCGATTTTGACAAAGCCCTGCAGTTAGACTCAAAAAACCTGCTGGCATACAGCAAACGCGCCGATGCAAGGGTTATTATGGGTAACATAGAAGCTGCCATTAAAGATTTAACCACCCTCATTCAACTTGACCCCGGCAACCGCGAGGCTTTTTTCCAGATTGGTAACCTGCAATATTCCATCGGCGATTATTCAAACGCCATGGAAAATTTTACCAAAGCAATAGATATTGACCGCGCCAATAAAACCGCCTATTTTTACCGAGGTTCTTCCAAAGCCAACCTCAACTTGCACCAAGATGCCATCTATGATTTCGACTCGGCCATACAACTCGATAAAAAATACCTTACCGCTTATTACAAAAGAGCCGGCAGCAAAACTTACATCGGCGATTATTCGGGCGCTATTCATGATTATTCTTTCATTATCAAAAACGAACGACATTTCGGAAACACCCACTATAAACGCGCCGAGGTTTATGCTACAACCGGAAACTATGAGCTTGCATTAAAAGACTACAACACCGCCATTGACCTGCAGCCCAAAGACGCCAAAGCCCTTGCCGGACGCGGGCGCTGCAAAGCCTCTTTAACAGATTTTGAAGGCGCAGTAAAAGACTTTACCAAAGTTATTGAGTTAGACTCCTTAAACCTGTCGGCCTTTAGTTACAGGGGCAATTTGTTTGCCGCCATGAAACAATATGACAATGCTATGCAGGATTTTAATCAGGTAATTCAACTCGACCCCTCCAACAAAATGGCTTTTAGCAACCGGGGTAGCGTTAAAGCAGCCATGCAAGATTTTAAAGGCGCCATAGAAGATTATGACAAAGCCATTTCTATTGACAAACAGTTCCGGAATGCCTACAGCAGCCGCGCCCAATCTAAAGCAGAACTGGGCGATTACGAAGCCTCTATAGCCGATTTTGACGAAGCGCTGGAACTTGACCCCAAATTCAAACTGGCATATTATAACAGAGGTGTTGCCAAATACAATATTAAAGATTACGAAGGCGCCACCGCCGACTTTACCACCGTAATTAACCTCGACCCCGAAGATGTTGATGCCTACAACAGCAGGGCAAATTCGCAGGTAGCCGGCGGTAACTTTGAAGATGCCGTAACCGATTTTAACCGGGTTCTGGAACTGAACAAATATCTGGAAACCGTGTATGTTAACCGTAAAAGAACACGCCTGAAAATTAAGGAAGTGGTAGCAGACGCCGCTTTGCCCAAAGACCTTGAACTCTACAACTTGCTGTTAAGCGGTATTGCCAAATCTGCAATTGGCGATTATGCCGCCGCCGACGATATTTATAACCGCATTATTGCCGCAGAACCTGCTTATAAACTGGTATATTACAACAAAGGCGTACTTAAAAGCACTACCGGCCGGTATGCCGAGGCTATTGCCAATTTTACCAAAGCCATTGAACTGGATAACAAATACGTGGCCGCCATTAACTACCGGGGTAAGGTATATGCCGATATGAAAGACTACAAAACTGCTATTGTAGATTTCTTGCAGGCAATAGCCATAGAACCCCAAAATAAACTGGCATACAATAACCTTGGTTTGGCTAAGGCTGCTTTGGGCAATTTCATTGGCGCTATTGCCGATTATGACAAGGCGCTGTCTCTTTCGCCGCAATACAAATCGGCCTACAACAACAGGGCGCTTGCCAAGGCTGCCCTCAAAGATTTTGAAGGCGCCATTGCCGATTACGATAAAATTATAGGGCTTGAACCTCGGTATAAAGTTGCCTACAACAACAGAGGTATTGCCAAAGCAGCCATTGGTAATTACAAAGGCTCCATCAATGATTTTGATAAAGCGCTTGAAATTGACCCCAACTATGAATCGGCTTACAGCAATCGCGGCATTGCCAAAGCAGCTACCGGCGATTTTGACGGGGCAGTGGCAGATTATGATAAATTGCTGCAGCTAAACTCCGGCCACCCCGATGCCTATGAAAACCGTGCTAACGCCATGCTGGCCCTCGGTAAATATACACAGGCACTTGCCGATTTTGGACTGGCTATCAAAAACAAACCCGATAACAAACTCGCTTATTACAACCGGTCTATTGCCCGAATGAACCTTAAAGACTTTAAAGGTGCTATTGATGACCTGGACGCTGCTATAAAAATGGATACCAGTTATGCAGCCGCTTTTAACCAAAAAGGTAAAGCACTCTTAGCCCTCGGAAAAGGTTCAGATGCCATTAAACATTTCTCAAGAGCCATTCAACTCGCCCCCGCCAACCTATCTGCTTATTTTAACCGCGCCAATGCCCGCACAGAACTGCAAAACTATAAAGAGGCACTGACAGATTTTACCAAAACCCTGCAACTCGACCCCTCTTTTATTGATGCTTACAACAACCGCGGAAATGTATATGTTAAATTGGGGCAGTATGTAGATGCGCTCTACGACTATGATAAAGTTGTAGAACTTGACCCCGGCAATATAACCGCTCTATATAACCGAGCCTTAATTAAAGATAATTTTGGCGAACACCGCGACGCTATTGTTGACCTGGGCAGAACCATAGCTTTAAATGAACAGTTTGCCGATGCTTATGTAGCAAGAGGAAATGCCAAAATTAATATCAACGACTTTAAAGGCGCAATACTCGATTTTAATAAAGCCATTTCCATTAACGCTCAACTAAGCGAGGCTTTTTTTGGAAGGGCAAATGCCGCTTTTAAAATGGACGACCGCAACGCAAGCTGCGCCGATTGGCAAATGGCCATATCTTTGGGTTACAAACAAGCCTCAGACGAAGAAAAAAAATATTGCCACTAACATTGCCGCCATTCCATTAGGTTTACTGCCATTGCAGCAGTTTTTACATACCGGCTACAATCTGCAGCAAAACAAAGTTGTACTCATAACATGTTTCCTTTGGGGCATGAAGGGCGCAGGTTTGCCAAAACAGGTTTATTTACTGCTATGCCGGCTGCAACTTTTAGCGCTTACAAACGTTGTAAAAAAACAAACACTACCATTAAAAGCATCGGTTTTTTAAGTAACTTTGCATCGGTTTTATTAAATAAATAAACAATTTTAATCATGAAATTATTAGTCTGTATCAGCAAAACGCCCGATACTACCGCAAAAATTGCTTTTACCGATAATAACTCCCGCTTCGATACCAACGGAGTTACCTTTATTATGAACCCTACCGATGAGTGGTATGCCCTTGTTCGGGCAATTGAAATTAAAGAACAATTGGGTGGTTCTGTAACGGTAATAAATGTTGGCCCGAAAGATAACGAAACAGTGGTTATTCACAAAGCGCTTGCCATTGGCGCCGACGACGCGGTGCGCATAGATGCCGACCCCGGCGATGCCTTTTTTGTTGCCTCGCAAATTGCCGCCTATGCTAAAGATCAACAGTACGACCTTATTTTCACCGGTAAAGAAACCATAGATTACAATGGTTCAAACATTGGCGGCATGGTGGCCGAACTGCTGGACTTACCTTATATATCTCTGGCAAACCATCTTGAAATTGCCGGCAACACCGCTACCATTACCCGCGAAATTGAAGGTGGTTTAGAAGTACTTGAAGTAAACACCCCATTTGTAATAAGCGCACAAAAAGGCATGGCCGAACAGCGCATTCCAAATATGCGCGGTATTATGACTGCCCGAAGCAAACCGCTCAAAGTTGTGCCGCCGGTACCCGTTGCCGCTTATACCACAATTGCTTATTACGAACTGCCCCCGCAACGCAAAGAGGTAAAACTCATTGACCCCGAACACCCCGAAGAACTGGTAAAACTGCTGCATGAACAGGCTAAAGTTATTTAACCCGCCTGTTTTACCCGGTTTTTGTACATAACATTCAAACAAAATAACCAATTTAATTTTAAAATTATGTCTGTTTTAATATATGTTAACCACGTTAACGGCAACATCAAAAAAAGCACCTTCGAAACCGCCTGCTATGCACATCGGGTAGCTCAACTTGCCGGCGCCGGCGAAGTGATAGCCCTCTCGCTTGGCACTGTTTCAGAATCTGACCTGGCTGCATTGGGCAATTGCGGTGTTAGCCGCGTTTTATCCGATACCAATCCGGTATTTAACCGGTTCGACTCAGGAGCACACACCAAAGCGCTGGCTGTCGCTGCAAACGCCGTCAATGCTTCTGTTGTAGTGCTGTCGCACAACAGTTCCGGAAAAGCCATTGCACCTCGTCTGTCGGTAAGGCTGCAGGCTGGTTTGGTATCAGCTGCCACCGAGTTGCCACAGGTCAGCGGCAGTGGGTTTACAGTTCGCAAATCGGTATTTTCGGGCAAAGCCTTTGCCGATTATTCCATCAATACTCCCGTAAAAATTATTTCTCTTAACCCCAATTCTTACCCGGTTACAAGGGGCAACGGCACAGCCGCCGTTGAAACCTTTAACAGCGGCGTAAGTGCTGCCGATGTTAAGGTAAAGGTAATTGAAACCAAATCATTAAGCGATACCATTCCACTTCCCGAAGCAGAATTAGTTGTATCGGCCGGGCGCGGCATGAAAGGCCCCGAAAACTGGGGAATGATTGAAGAACTTGCTTCCATACTTGGCGCTGCCACCGCCTGCTCCCGCCCTGTTGCCGATGTACATTGGCGCCCCCACCACGAACATGTTGGGCAAACAGGCATTACCATACGCCCCAACCTCTATATTGCCATTGGTATTTCGGGCGCTATACAACACCTGGCCGGCGTAAGCAACAGCAAGGTAATTGTGGTTATTAATAAAGATGCCGAAGCCCCGTTCTTTAAAGCAGCAGATTATGGTATTATTGGCGATGCCTTTGAAGTAGTACCCAAACTTACACAGGCACTCAAAGAGTTTAAATCCCAAAATGCCTGAAAAATTCAAAAAGCCATATCCGGTTAGTCAACGGATATGGCTTTTTTTATGTTATTGTTGCAGGTTTTGCAATTAAAGCGTAACTTTATAGCCCCAAAGTAAAGCAACTGCAAGCTGTAGTGTAGCCTATGAAAAAAATTGAACTTGAAATAATTGCCCTCTCGCACAGCGTAGCGCAAAACCAGTCATATGCCGTAATTCTGGGAGAGCTGAACAGTCAGCGCCGCCTGCCTGTTGTAATTGGTATGGTTGAAGCACAGGCTATAGCTATGGCTATAGACGATATGCCCCGCCAAAGACCCATGACACATGATTTAATTACAAATATATGTCACGAGTTTGGCATTGAAATACGCGAAGTAATCATTAGCAAATTATTGGAAGGCGTTTTTCATGCCACACTTATTTGCAACCGCAACGGCGAAGAAATAGAAATTGATTCCCGCACCTCCGATGCGCTGGCATTGGCAGTCAGGTTTCGCTGCCCTATTTATACCTATGAACACATTTTGGATCAGGCAGGTATTGTTTTGGGCGATACCAATGCCTCCGAACAAAAAACGGAGCGGGAAAAAATTTCTTCGGGTAAAGAACAAACCGATTTAACCCGACGATCCCTCGAAGAGTTAAGCACCCTCTTGCAGGAAGCCATTACCAAGGAAGATTACGAACGCGCAGCCCGGTTGCGCGATGAAATTAACAAGCGCAAATAAGTACCGTAAGTACGCCCGGTAAGTGAACTTATACCAAAGCAATGATTTGGCAAAAGGCTTTGCATAATAAAAAAAGTATATGAACGTACTGGGATTATCTGCTTTTTACCACGACTCTGCTGCTGCCATTCTCCAAAACGGTAAAATTATTGCCGCCGCACAGGAAGAGCGTTTTACCCGAATAAAAAACGACCCCTCTTTTCCGCAACATGCTGCCCGTTTTTGCCTCCAATATGCCGGGCTTTCCCTCTCTGAAATAGATGCGGTGGTTTTTTATGATAAACCATTGCTTAAATTTGAACGGCTGTTAGAAACTTATTATGCCTTTGCCCCAAAAGGATGGCGCTCGTTTGTAAATGCCATGCCCGTTTGGATGAAGGAAAAGATGTTTATGAAAAAATTGCTCAAAGACGAGTTGCAGCAATTACAACCGGGCATAAAAAAAATGCCCCGCCTCCTGTTTCCCGAACACCACTTGTCGCACGCAGCAAGTGCTTTTTACCCTTCTCCCTGCACCGAGTCGGCAATTCTTACCCTTGACGGGGTAGGAGAGTGGGCAACCGCATCAATCTGTTATGGCAAGCATAACCAAATTACCCTGCTCAAAGAACTCAGGTTTCCGCATTCGGTGGGTTTGCTGTATTCGGCTTTTACCTATTTTCTTGGTTTTGAAGTAAACGAAGGTGAATATAAACTCATGGGGCTTGCACCCTACGGAAATCCGCATTCGCCTGAAGTTGAGCAGTATATACAAAAAATAAAATCAGAATTGGTAAGTATTGCCCCCGACGGCTCTTTGTGGCTCAATCAGCGGTATTTCAATTATGCAACCGGTTTGGAAATGGTAAACCAGCGGTTGTGGAAAAACTTGTTTGGTTTTGAACGCAGAAACCCCGAAGCACCCATAGAACAACAGCATTGTAACCTTGCATTGGCCATTCAGCAGGTAACAGAGCAGGTGGTGCTGGCTATGGCAGCCGAGGCAAAAAGGCTTACCGGCTCTAACAATTTATGTATGGCTGGCGGTGTTGCACTTAACTGTGTTGCCAATGGAAAACTGCTCAAATCCGCTCTGTTTGACAACCTGTATATTCAACCGGCTGCCGGCGATGCCGGCGGCGCATTAGGTGCTGCCCTGGCGGCTTACCACATCGGGTTTAACCAACCCCGCACCGGTACGGCAGCAGGAGATTTTGACTCCATGCAGGGTGCTTATCTTGGCCCCGAATTTTCAGAACTCGATATACAACAAACGGCCCGAACCTTTAAATTGCCTTTTACCCGCTATACAACTTTTGAACCGCTTGCCCAACGCGTTGCACAACTTATTGCCGGGGGTAATGCCGTAGGCTGGTTTCAGGGCAGAATGGAATATGGCCCCAGGGCTTTGGGTAACCGCAGCATATTGGGCGATGCCCGAAATCCTGACATGCAAAAAAAACTGAACCTTAAAATTAAATATCGCGAAAGTTTCCGCCCCTTTGCACCTTCGGTACTGGAGGAAGATTGCCATACCTATTTTGAATTAAACTGCCCTTCGCCCTATATGCTGTTGGTTGCCAATGTGCAAAACCATTTCCGAAACCCATTGCCCGAAAATTACCACCAATTGCCGCTAAAAGAAAAACTTTATTTTATCCGTGCTGCCATACCGGCTGTTACGCATATTGATTTTTCTGCCCGCATACAAACCGTAAACAGGCAAGCCAACCCGCAATACTACCAATTGCTTGCCGCCTTTAAAGAGATTACCGGCTTTGGGGTGTTGGTGAACACCAGTTTTAATGTGCGCGGAGAACCTATTGTATGTACACCCGATGATGCAGTGCGCTGCTTTTTAAATACCGAAATGGATTATCTGGCTATGGGCAACTTTCTGTTTGCCAAAAAAAATGAATAAGCATAGCAATACTGCCAATTTTTGTATTTTTTTACCTATATTGCAACTTTATTAAACTTAAACTGCCCCATGTTGGAGTTTTTAAAAGATTTCTGGCTGTTTCTTATGGAGCGCAAAAAATGGTGGCTTGCTCCCATCATAATTGTACTGCTGTTGCTGGGCATTTTGCTCATTTTTTCGGGCGGCTCGGCGGTTACACCTTTTATTTATACGCTGTTTTAGCAAGGTGTTTCTGTTTTTCCTTATCAAGCACGTTTATCTTAAACGCAAAAAGGCTGCCCATACAGACAGCCTTTTTGTTTATGCTGCGGTTAAGCCGCAGGGGTGGGAGTTATTACTACTTGGCAAGCAGAATTTTTTCTGTCACTTTTTCGCTGCCATTGTCAATTTCAATGAGGTAGTAGCCGTTGCCAAATTTCGACAGGTCAACATCTAAGGTGTGCTTACCCGAAATTACGTTTTTCTGTGCGCTGTAAACATTGCGTCCAAGCATATCGTAAACGGCAATATTTACGTTGCCGCTTTCTTTTACCCCGTATTCAACCGTAACTTTGTTTTGGGTGTAGTTGGGGTAAATAATTATGCCGGTAGTGGCGGTTTCGAGGGTGGGAACCGATACTGCTTCCAAAGCACTGCTCAGTTCGCCCAAATCGTGTTGGTAGCCGCTGTTGTCAACGGTGTTAAAAGCAGTGTACTTGGTGGTGAAAGCCAAGTTGGCAGGCGCCGAAGCATCAACAACCTCAAAGCAGAATTGGGCAACATCTACCCATTCGGTATTGGTAATGGTAGGACATCCCTGGTTCGGTGCAAGCAGCAAAATGGCATAGTTTCCTTCACCCAGTTCGCCGGTTTCAAGCGAGGTAAAACTGTTGCGGTAAAAAGAAGTGGTGCCGCTGAGGGCACATAAATCGGTTTCGCTGAATTTAATGGGCGTAGCAGCAGGATTGCGCAATGCGGCCGTGTTATAGGTAAAAAATACCGTTGCGCTGCCAATTTCAAAGCTAATATCTTGTGCTTTTACCTGTACGGTTACGCAGTAGCTGTTGTCAGACAGGGTGCCGTTGGCAAAACGCACATCTACCACCCCAGCAAAACTTAGTTGGGCTGTTAAGAGCAATACCACAAAAAGGGTGAACAGATTTTTCATGTGTATGTATTTTTAAATTGCCGGTAAATATCGGAGTTTTTTTACAAATTGCAACTGTAAAGCTACTACTTAGTACGAAAATAAGCAAGTTAAGTTAATAAAATTTGAAAATTTTTTTTTCGCTTCTTATTAATGTCTTCCTTTGCTGTATGTTAAATCCCTGCGAAGCAAAAAAGTAAATGCCTTTTTCGCTTTTTTGCCAGAAAAATATTGCCTTTTACCGCAACAGCCGGGCAGTTCTTTTGTTTTCTTGTAAGTTATAAACCATAACCCCGTTGTTTGTGTTCATTAGGGGTTGTACCGTATAGTAAAACAATTTGCCGGACTATAACCGGCATAGCCGCATATAATTTTTTATCAGTTAAACAAAACTTTTTGCTATTGCCATGTATCCATTGCACATTACCACACCCATGAAAGCCGATTTAGTTGATATAGGGTTTGAAGACCTTACCACCCCCGAACAGGTTGATAACATTATTACCAACACCGAAGGCACTGTTTTTATTGTGATTAACTCCGTTTGCGGTTGTGCTGCCGGAAATGCACGCCCCGCCGCCAAATTGGCCATGCAGTATGCCAACAAAAAACCCGATAAATTTGCTACCGTTTTTGCCGGCGTAGATACAGCCGCCACCAACCAAGTGCGCAAATACACATTGCCGTTTCCTCCCTCGTCGCCTTCTATGGCCTTGTTTAAAGACGGTAAACTGGTGCATTTTGTAGAGCGCCATCAAATTGAAGGCGTGGCAGCGCAGGTTATTGCCCGCCACCTTTTAACCGCTTTTGAAGAATACTGCTAAATAATATGGCTTTGTGCTGCTTCGGGTTGGCTGTTGTTGTTCCGGCAAAATAAGCCAACCCGATTTGTTTTTATACAATTCGGTTGTAAACCCTACATGCCGCCCCTTATCTGTTCATAAAAATAAATGGCTAAACTCGGCTCAAATGCCAGGGTAAAAACAATGCCAAAAATGCCGCCGTAAAAGTGGGCATTATGCCCTATATTATCTTGTATGTTGCGGGCGGCATACCATGAGTAGGCAAGATATAAAACGCCCACTACTACAGCTTTTATGGGCACAAAAGGAAAGAATAGAAATTGCAAATCGGCCCACGGATTGAACAGGATAAAAGTAAACACTATAGACGAAACTGCCCCCGATGCGCCCAAACTTGCGTAAGATGGGTCGTTCCTGTGCCTGAAATAACTGTACATTTCAGACATGATAATGCCGCCCGTGTACAACAAAATATACAGCATGTTGCCTGCCTGCCCGAAAATATCATTGTAATAACTCTCCACAATTTGACCAAACTGGTACAATACAAACATATTGAAAATAAGGTGTAGCCAGTTGGCATGTATCAAACCCGAACTCAAAAACCGGTAATATTCACCGGTGCGTTTAATGGTATAGGGCGAAAAAATGAGCTTTTGCCTTATACCATAGTCGTTAAATGCCAGGTAAGAAGTTATTCCGGTAACAATAACTAAAAGCAATGTAAACATAAAGCCGGGTTATTTACAGTTATTCAGATTGGGTAAAGGTATGAAATAATTCTGAAATTGCATTATTTGCACAGGTAACTTATTATCCGGTAAAAGACCCGATGTGTACCCGGGCTGTTCCTTCCCGCAAATCGGAAAAAAAGTGTTTAAGGGCAAAAACCGATGAAGTAAAGGCAATTTCATTCCAGTTTATTTCGGTTTCCGAAAACAGGGCTACTTCACTGCTTTCTGAAGTGGGTGAAAATTGCAGGTTGTTTAAAGAGGCCAGAAAAATCAGGTAAACCTGGTTAATACGGGGAATGCTGTAGATGCAGTGCAACCCTTGAATGCTTACCTCGGCATGGGCTTCTTCCCACACTTCGCGCATTGCGCCTTTTTCTGCCGTTTCACCATTTTCAAGATAGCCTGCCGGCAAGTTCCACATGCCAAAACAGGGTTCTATAGCTCTTTTGCAAAGCAACACCCTGTTTTGCCGGTACACCACACATCCGGTTACCATTTTGGGATTTTGGTAATGTATAGCGGCACAGGTGGCACAAACATACCTTGGCAGGGCATCATTTGGCAAATGAACCAACTGCACAACCGCGCCACAGTGACTGCAAAAATTCATACGGGTAATTTGTAGGGTAAACCCCAAATATGCGGTTTTTGTTTAACCAATTTTCCCTTTATTTGCCTCCCGTTTGCCTGTTGCCTGCTGTAATACTGATTTCGTAAAAACGGCCGGGCATAGGGCGGTATTCAATGGTTTGGTAGCTTTTGTTAAACAGGTTATTAAGTTTTGCTTGCAACACGAAAACCGCTTTTTTAAAGTGTACTTGCTGCAAAATACCCAAATTTACCAATCCATAAGCGCTTAAATAGCGGCTGTTGTCGGTGGTGGTGTAACGTTTCCCTGCGTAATTGGCTTGCAACAGCAGCCCGGTCTTATACAACGCTACGTGCAGGCTGTTTTGCTGGGTAAACCGGGGCACATAAATAAACTGCCGTGTATAACCTGCACCTTCTTTTTTTCCGGTAAGCTGGTAACTTGTTGTACTTTGAATCCTGAAAATTGCCTTGCCCGCCCGGTAAACGCCGGTAAAATGCAGTTCGGCCCCGCGTGCCCATACTTTGCTTTGGTTTACCGGACGCCACAGGTTGCTGTTGTCGCTGTCGGGTAGCCACTGAATCCAGTTGGTAACAAAATTACTGTACAGGGCTGCTTTTATGCTTGTTGCCGTATGGAGGCGGCAGTTAAGCGCCAACTCCTGCATCCAGCCGGTTTCGGGTTGCAGTTCGGGGTTGCCGCCGGGTTGCCAGTACAAATCGTTAAATGTTGGAAGCCGGTAATTTTTTGAAGTGCCAAAGTGTAACATCAATTGCCGGCTTAGCCGCACCTCCAAACCTGCCGATGCCAGAAACGGTAAAGGGGTAAAATTGACCAACCCCTGTTTTATACTTACCATTGCTCCAATTTTTCCCGATAACCACTGCCCCTTGCCCATTGCAAAAACCGATGCCTGTTGTTGTTGTTGCTGTTTTGAATAGGCATCGGCCAAGGCAGACTGATACTGTGCTGCCATACCTGTGAACAGGGTAATATGTTTGCCGCTTTGCCATTGGGTTTCTAACAAGGTTGCTGCCGTTAGCGACCTGTTATTTGAAAATATGCCGTACAAACTGTCTTCGTAGTAGAGTTTTTCGGTAAACAGTGCTGTTTTTACCTCGGTTGTTGTTTTAAGTCCGTTGCATTTCCAATTTGCGGTAACGCGCAGCGTGCCATCGTTTTGCCAGGCCACAGATTTACCTGCCGTTGCCGGTGGCGGTATATGCCGGTGGCTGCCCTCATACCAAAGTGTCAACCCCCATTCTTGCCGGCCGTTGTTGGCATTGCCGTGCAAAGCATACATAAAACCGGCTTGCTTTAACTGGGCGTTTTGCTGCCGTGTTTTTGGTTTACCCGGCAAGGTGGGGTTGGTAAAGGTAAAATTGTTTTCAGCTTCCAAAAACTGAGCCCTTAGCGAGGCAGAAAAGCGCTCTGTTCCATATCCGGCCTTAACCGCACCGTATATCCTGCCATAACTGCCTGCTCCAACGGTGCCCTGTATTTGAAATCCGCTTCCATAATGCGGACGGCTGTTTAATTGAATAGTGCCTCCAGTATTTTCTGTGTTTTTTAAAGTACTTTGTTTTGCAAAGTAAATATTCACATCGTCTGCAAAGAAAATACCCAACAAACCCAGGTCGGCAACACCATTCATGGGGCTTTGCAGGCTAAAGCCATTCCACAAAACAGTAGTTTGTTGCGCTCCTAACCCGCGCAGGGCAAGTGTTGAAAGGCTGCCCGGCCCATAGCTTTTAATGGCAACGGCGCTTGCATCTGCCAATAACTGCGCAAGGTCTGAGCCGGTGTAAAACAGGCGGGTTACCGAGTCAATTTGCTGTACAATATTGTCTGCCCAAAATTGCCCGGTTTTGGCGGCGGTAATGGTTTGTGCAGGCAGCAGTAAAGAGGTATCGGCGGTTTGTGCCATACTGCAGCAGGAAAGCAGCAACAACAATATGCCCAAACTTTCGGAGCACATAAATTCCGTTCTCATGCGGGCAAAGGTAGTGCAAAATGTGTTATCTAAGCTGTTGTTTTCCGGAATGCAGGACACGCGGGCTTACCGCAGCAGGGTAACGTTGCCTTTCAGATAATGGGCTTTACCATCGGTAAGGGTTTGGTAATTCAGTTGATATACATATACGCCAATTTCGGCAGGTTTGTTGTTATATTGTCCATTCCAGCCTTGTTCGGGGTTAGTGGCAGAAAATACCAACTGCCCCCACCGGTTGTAAATTTCAATACTGTAATTTTCAATGCCAATAGCTGCCGGCCTGAAAACATCGTTTTTACCATCGCCATTGGGTGAAAATGCGTTGGGTATAACAAAATCGTTGTTCAACTCAATGCACAGGTTGCGGGAAATTACAGCCTGGCAATTGCCTTCATTTTCAAGATACAGGGTAACTGTGTATTGCCCCGGCAGGGCGTAGCTGTGGTAAACCTCTTGTCCGTAAACATAGGGCATGGTAGTGCCGTCGCCAAAATCCCAGTAACCGGACGTGCCGCCTTCGCTGAAATCGGTAAAAAAAAGTTGCAGGGAGCCTACGCAGCCGGCTTGGTTTTCGTTGGTTTCAAAAGCAGCATACAGCAGCGGGTAGTGGGGCATTTCCAGCATGGCCTCGGTTTTACAACCGGTATCGGTATTGGTAATGGTGGCATAGTAGGCAGCGGCTGTACCGTTTACCAGTAAGGTATTGGCGTTTGTATGTTCCCAAACAACGTTGTAGTTGGCGCCGGCAGGCAGTTGTAACTGTATAAAACCTTCCTGTCCGTAGCAAACAGGCTCGTTGGTGGTGTATGTGTATTGTATTGAATCGGCAACAGCCACTGTTACCATTCCGGTGGCCGGCTGTGTGCAACCGTCTGTTACGGTAACTGCGTAAGTGGTTGTTTGTGCAGGAAAAACGGGATGAATTTGCCCGTATCCCAGTCCGTTATCCCAGGTGTAGTAGTAATTGTGATTGGCACCACCCGATGCAAAAGCCGATACCGGCAACCCTTGCCCAAGGCAAATGAGCGTATCGGGCGGAACCAGCACCTGCAAAGAGTCGCCTACATTAAAGGCATAAAAGGCCAGGTTATTGCATCCGTTGTTATACTGGTAGGTTAGCAAAACCGGCCCGGGTCCTGTAGCAAAGGGGTTAAAGGTATAACCATCGGCAGGGTTGCCGCTAAGACCGGGGCCGCTAAAAATACCACCTTCGGGCAAACCTGCAATGGGCAAGTCGGCATTATGATAACAAACAAATGTGCCAAAACCCTGTACGCTGATATCTTCCACCGAGTTCACAAAAACCGTGAGCGTATCGGTGCAACCTGCCGGCGATTCATAAATAATTTGGTTTACACTATCGGCAATGGCGGGGTCAAAAATACCCAGGCTGTTGGCGCCGGGTAAAATGCCCGTTCCTGTCCAGGTGCCGCCGGGCGGGTTAGGCGGCGAAATTGAAGAAATGACAAATGTAGCATCGGTAGCACATTTTATTATATCTGCACCGGCGTTAGCAGGTAAAACAGTGGCATTCATAACAGAGGTACAGCCATTGGCAGAATAGCTCAATTGGTAGGTGGCCGGAATAACCTGGGTTGGATTGAAAAAATAATTGCTTCCTATGAGCGAAACGCCGTTGCCGCTCCAGGTGCCGCCCGGTGGTTCCGATAAGCCCGAAAGCGGTTGCATGCTGGCATTTTGGCAAACAGCCAGGGCATTTTGGCTAAGTGTGGTATTGGTTACATCTACAAGCAATTCGTCTGTGCAACCGTCGTAGGTGTAGGTAAGGGTTTCGGTAAAGTTATTTCCTCCCTGAATGGTTGGGTTGAAAGTGCCCAGCGTTGGGTTAACCAACCCCGATGGCAGGCTGGACGAAGACCACAAACCGCCTGCCGGCAACCCCGAACTGGGCAGGGTAATAACCGGCGATGCAAGCGGGCAAACCTGCAAATAATCTTGTACATCAACCCCTGCCACTGTTACCGATACCGAATCAATACAATTTCCGGGCAGGGTGTAGTAGAGGGTAAAAGTTCCGGTTCCGGCATCTTGCGGCGAAAAGTAGGTATTGCCTGCATTGGTAAAAATAGCGTTGCTGCCGTTCCATATACCGCCGGCGGGTGACGAAAACAGTTGAACATCGGAGTTGCATACCTGCACTGCCGAAGTGTTGAGGGTAATGCCCTGAACAGTAACATTGGTGCCGGCAGTACAACCATTGGTAGTGGTATAGGTAACAGCAAAAACTCCGGGTGCCGAAGGGGTGAACAAGCCGGCGGGGTTTACCATTCCCAGAGCATCAGACCAAACACCGGGCAAGGGCGGGGCATTAAGGGTAAAGGGTACGCCACCCTGGCAGGTGGCATAAACATCGGTAAATTGTGGAGTTGGGTAAACAAAGGCTTGTGTGTAGGCGCTGCATTCGCCTTCGGTATAAGTAAGGTCAAAAGTGCCGGCATCGGCCAATGAAAAAGCATTACCCGTAATGTTACTGCCCTCCCAAAGCCCGGCATTGGGCAAGAGCAGGGCAACGGCGGCAGCATCCTGACAACTTTGAACAATAGCAGGCGGCAGGTTAGGGGTGGGGTTAAACAATACTATGGCGGTATCTGTGGCAACAGCGCCGTTTGCATCGGTAACAATAGCCACAAATTCTATGGAATAAGGGGTGGCGGTGGGCGGTGCAGTTACAATGTAGGGGTCGTAAGGCAACTGCGTATCTATGCCAAACTGGTTGCCGCCGTTGTTAATTGACCAGTTAAGGGTGTAAGGCGGTACGCCGCCGCCAATGTCGAGTCGCAGGGTATCGGATTGACCCGGGCAAAGCAGGCTGTCAATTTCCACATCAACATAGTAGGGGCAAATGGCAATATCGTGGGTGGCCAAAAACAACTCGTTGCCGCTTTGCACCATTACCTGCACTGTAGCCGGAGATGGGGTATTGGCGGTAAAGCAAACAGTGTGCGGGCCGGGGCCGCTCAGGTAATCGAAGGGTGGTTGCCAGGCAAAGGTATATTCAAAGGTGCCGCCCAAAGGCAACGCTTCAATTTCGGCGCAGTAACCGGTATCATCGCAAACACTGCCCGGCCCGTCAATGGTAACAATAAAGGGGCAGTTTTGCAGCCAACCGGTGCTGGTAATACTTGCACCCGAGCCATCTGAAATAATGGCGGTAATGGGCATAATGGTATCGGTAATGCAAATAAAATGCGGGCCAAGTCCTGCTAAAGTATCAAAGGGCGCCTGCCATTGTACGGAGTAGTTGCCATCGCCACCTTCGGCCAACACCTGAACGGGAATGCAAAAATTTACATCGGTAATGGAATCGCAGGCATAAACAGCTACCGATACAAAGGCTTCCAACGGGCAAATATCTACCAGCCAGGAAGCAGTTAATTGTTGCGATGTGAGATTATCGGTAACGGTGAGGTTGTAGGTGGTTGGCTGACTGATGTTGATAGTGCCCGATGCCACGTTGGCGCCCTCATTGAGTGGCGGCTGCCAGAGATAGGTGTAACTATTGCCGGGACCCGATACTACGGCGCTGATGGTACCGGTTTCGTTGCACAAAATATCGGGACCATCAATGCTTATTTCAAACGGGCAAAGGTCTATCAGCACATCAGAAATAATTACAATGGCGCCGGTAAGCGCATCGGTAACTGTTACATTGTAAAGCGTAGGTTGCGTAACCACTACCGTTCCGCCCGAAACCGTGTTTCCTTCCAAAAGCGGCGGACTCCAAAGGTAACTGTACTGGCCGCTTCCGCCCGAAGCATTGGCGCTTACGGGCAGTGGACTGCCGCAGTACAAACCCGGTGAGCTGACGGTGGCGGAAAACGGACAAACGGTCATGTTGGCGATGTCGGTGGCGGTATTGCCCGATGCATCGGTAACTGTAACGCTGATGGTAGTGTTGGCAATGGCACAAACCGAGTTGGTAGCTAAATTGGTAAACAAGTTGGTAACAGCGGCCGGGTTGGCAGCTGCCCATTGATAGGTGTAAGGCGGATAACCGCCTGTTGTAAGTGTGGTGAGGTTGAGGCAATTGCCTTCGCAGAAGGAGGCATCGGGCAGAGCGGCAGAGAACGGACAAACTGCTACAAATGTGCTTGTAACTGCCGTTTGTCCCAAACCATCGGTAACGGTAAGGTTGTAGGTAGTGGATATTGGGGGGCAGGCATTGCCCTGTGGCACATTGGCACCTTCTTGCAACGGTGGCGACCAGGCATAGTTGTACACGCCGTTTCCGCCCGTAACGTTGGGTATTAACAGCGAACAATTGCCGCAGTTGCTAAAATCCGGGGGCAGCGTAACTTCGAGCGGGCAATTGCTGACATTAAAATTGGCAACGGCGTTAAATTCCCAAACATCATCGCAAATATCGGTATAGGAGTAGTTGAAAAACAGTCCGTAAGTTCCACCTGAGGTAATGGGTGAAGCTAACTGCAATAAGATGGAAGTTGTTTGCCCGTTTATACAGTTTTGCGGAAATGCCTGCACTACTGCCGGAGCATTAATACCACTGATGGTATAAGTTCCCAAGCTTACATAATCGCACAAAATTGGTGCAGGGAGGGTAATGATAAACGAGTCTTCGAGGCATTGCACCCCATCTATGGAAAACGGTGGAATAGGAGGCGGCTGTTGCAGGGTTGCGTCCCAACTGATGTCGAACCCCGGGCGGGTTACTGCCAAATCGGAATAAAAATGGAAGGTAAAGCACTCAATACCCCCCGAAGCCTGGCCGGGCAAGGTAAGGCTTACGGGCGGCTGTTCGCCGTTGAGGGTAAGCAAAATAGTGCCACCTACGGCAGGTCCGGCGTAAATGGTGAGCGAGTCGTGTGTTTCTTCGGTGCTGAATTGGTTTACGCTGATGGTAATTTCCACGGCATTAGGAATGCAGACGGTAAAACTAAGGTTTTCATTCAGCCCGTAATCGCCGGGGTTGTTTCCGTTAATGCCGCTGTCAACCACATTACCTTCGCAGTCAATAACCGTTTGCCCGTTCATGGCGCCTAAGTTGTATTGGGCATTTACCTGCAATAAAGGCAGGAGCGGTAACAAAAGCAAAAGCAACAAGGGTAAAGTCTGTTTCATGCGTTTTAGAGTGGTTTCAGTGCCCTGTTTTTTAGCGGCTGTTAAAAATACAATGCAGAAACAAATTTCCATAACATTAAGCATCAAAGAGCCAAAAAATGCCCGGTAAGTGACAAAATGAAAGGGGGCGGTTAATTTACCCATTCCACCGTTTGTAGCGTTTGAGCATAAATCGGGTAATTGGGTTAAGTTTTCCGTAGTAGTTGGTATATGCTACCGCAAATTGCACAACCGAAATAACCGCCGCAAGCAGTACAAAAGCCCATTGTACGGCTTGCCCGGTATGGGGCGCAAGGGCAGAAAAAACAGTTAATAAAACAAGGGCGGTGGTAAACGCAAATATGAACCAAATGGTGGTTTGAATGCCTATTTTGCGCATGAGAAATCTTGCCAACGGATTTTTTTCCTGTTCAAGGTGGGTAATGCGCAAGGAGGTAGTCCAGCAATCTAAAAATTTGGAGAGTACAAGCAAAAAGGCAGCCGTGTAAATGGTTAGCTCCATATTTGGTGGCGCAAAAGTGAATGTGATACAGATTTATTTGCCGGTTTCGGCAAAATTTTGATAAAAACGCTTTAAATTGGGGTGAAATTAACACATATAAGGCAGTTTACCAACCTTCGGGCAAGGTAATAAACCCGTATAACCTTATTTTCTAACCATAAACCTTTTTGCCATGAGCAGGATAGATGATTTGATACGCAAAATTGCCGGTTTTAAATGGCTTATTGTTTTAGCAGTGAGTTTTGGCATTTTTGCCAACCTCATACTGCCCGATGCCGAAAATCATATCAACCGGTTATCGGGCAAAGAAGTAGGGGTGCTTGATTTAAAATCGGGCTTACACCCCGATGAAGTATATAAAACAGTTGCCCTATATACCCCGGAGGCTATTCAATATTACCGCATTATTGAGCTAACGGCCGATGTTGTTTACCCTGTCATTTATACGCTGCTTTGGGCAGTGGCGCTATTTCTTATTTTTGAAAGGGGAGAGGTACGGCCGCCTTTTCGCAAGGCATATTTGCTGCCTTTTGCCACCCTGCTGTTTGACTATACCGAAAACATTTTTATTGTACTTATTCTTTCACTATATCCGCAGCAATTCGTCTGGTTGGCATACGCCTGCTCGGCATTTACCTTTTTAAAGTGGGTTTCTTTGCTGGCAACCGGTTTGCTCTTGCTCTACGGGTTGCTGATGTTGTTGAGTAAAAGGCTTGCCCGTAAACCGGATATGTAGTTGGGTTGTTAGTGTTATTAAGTCCGTTTTGCCGGGCAAAAAGTCCGGCAACTTATGTATTTTATTCAAAATTTTACAGCTTTTTATCTGTTAATGGCTATGCTCAAAAAAATCTTTACCTTCTTCATTTCTTTTGCCTCGGTAGTTTTTGCGTTTGCACAGCAAAGTATTGACCGCACCATGCTCTATGACGGGCTGCTGCGCGAATACCGCATTTACCTGCCCGAAGTGTATGATGGCAGTCAGCCGGCTTCGTTGTTGTTTAACCTGCACGGGTATGGTTCCAACAACCTGCAGCAATTTATTTACGGCGATTTCAGGGCTATTGCCGATACTGCCAATGTTATTTTGTGCCTGCCAAACGGCACTGCCGATGCTTTTGGCAGCCTCCGATGGAATTCGGGCTTTGAAACCGGTGTTGACGATGTGGGTTTTATAAGCGCCCTCATTGATTCGCTGTCGGCAGAATTTAATATCAACCCCGCCCATATTTACAGTACCGGCATGTCAAACGGCGGATTTATGTCTTATACCCTGGCCTGCGAACTGGGCAACCGCATAGCTGCAATTGCCTCTGTAACCGGTACCATGACCACTTTTCAGGCTGCAAACTGTATGCCGTACCGACCCATACCGGTTTTGGAAATTCATGGTACAGCAGATGAAACCGTTCCTTATGATGGTTCGGCAGAATTTTTGGGTATTGACTCGCTAATTGCCTATTGGACAGGTGAAAACGAATGCCCCGATGCGCCTGCCGTAACCCCGCTGCCCAACAACAACACTTCCGATGGTTCAACGGTAGAGCGTTTTGATTACTACAATTGCACCGCCGGCACCCAAGTGGTTTTATACAAAGTATATGGCGGCAGCCATAGCTGGCCGGGGTCAATAATATTATTGTCCGGCACTAACCGCGATTTCAGCGCCAGTACAGCAGTTTGGAATTTTTTCCGGCAGTTTCACCACCCCGATTTTGCTGACCTTACCAATATGCCCGAAACAGGCAACAATACGGCAGTGCAAAAGGCCTTTCCAAACCCATGTGCCGAAACGTTGCAAATACCTGTTTTGCAAAACAATACCCAAATTGAACTGCGCAATACCGCCGGCACCCTGCTGATACACGAAAACGCCGGCATACCCGGGCTTAACCTGTCGGTACAATCATTGCCTGCCGGCATTTACTTTCTTACTGTCCGAAACGCCACAGGAGTTTGGGTGCAACGGGTGGTAAAAATGTAGTACACAAAATGGTATTTGGTGTTATGTAGTGTTGTTATACTGCCGTAACAAAGCAGAAAGGGCACTTCAGGGAATGCTGAATTGCTTAAGCCATTGCCAGTTTAGTTCTGCTGCATGAAGCGGATGTAAGGTGCCGTTTGGATAGGCATGTTTTAACCCCTTTACCAATGCAATTTGAAAAAACAGGTCGGGGTTATTTTCAACAGATGGAAAAGTGGCAAGGGCTACCACCGAAGTATCGCCGCTAATGGTAAAATTGTTGCTGAAACCAAATGTTTTTTGGTGGGTGCTTGCTGCAATGTAAAACTTGCCAAAAGCATAAGGAAGGTCGGGCGTAGTTAACAGGTAATTGAGCGTATCCATCGGAATGGCCGGCCCATCATTGCCCGGTCCGTAATCTTCATTACCACGCTGAAAAAGTACACTCAGCCTGCGCTTTGGTATAAAGGTAGTGTCAAAGGAGAAAGACCCGGCACTTTCAACAACGGCGGCCAGTTTGTCGCTCAGTTCCACTGCACATTTGGCGGCCATTTGTCCGCCGTTTGAAAAGCCGACAAGGTAAATGCGTTTGTTATCTACATTAAACATGGAGTTTAAATTGTCAATAACTGTACGCAGAAATTTAATATCATCTTTTGGAATTTCGCCCTGACAGTAACTCCACTCAGAGGGCTGACTGTTCCATTTGGTGGTATTTTTTTGTTGCCCGTCTTCATCAATAATACAATGTTGCCACGACGAAGGGAAAACAGTTAAAATGTTTTCGGCATCTCCTACTTCTTTCCAGCCGCTATCATTGTAGAACTTATCTCCATCGCCGCTTGTGCCATGCAACATAAATACCACAGGCGTTGCGGCATTTTTGTTGTAAGAGGCAGGCACGTGCACATAGTACTCCCGGTTATAACCATCTACATTGGTTATAAACCTGTTCTTTCCGGTAACAAAATCCGTATTATCGGTATTATTGTTGTCTTTCTTACATGAAGCAAGCACCATAAGCGCTGCAAGGAAAATAGCCCACCTTTTCATTTGGCATTTTATTTTAGTTGGAGGAAAATGCGTTCTGTACTGTAGTTTACAGCAGCAAGCTCAAATATACCATACTTTTGTAAAAAGCAAACCATCGGGCAAAGTTTTATACAGCCCAAACGCTTTTTACGACCATACAGCCATTTCTTAGGTTTTGCACCTCGGCAGGTAATTAATTCAACAGGCCGGTAAGCATACCCGGAAAAACGCCCAACAAAAGCAATATGACCAAAGCAATAAAAATGGAAAAACTGTATGCCGGAGGAATCGCAATTTTCCTTAAACCTTCCGCTTCGCCGGCAGCAATTCTCGCTATTAAATTAGGAATTGAATTACAAAGAAAGACAAAAGATGC